>CALRIA010000006.1 GCA_943359595.1 Candidatus Magasanikiibacteriota bacterium
AGTGTTTTTGATTTTGTTTGTGTTTGCCGCTGGTTGGTTGATCAAAAAAAGTGAGCTGTCTTACAAAAAACCTTTTGGTTATTTGGCATTATTATTAGTTGGTTTTGTAGTAATAGGTGGTATTGTTTTAGCTTATACTAAAATAGCTGAAAATATTGAACAACAAACCTTTGAATCTCAGACAGGTGGTTTTTTATTTAAACCATTTTTGATGCACGCTTTAGAAGCGCGTCATCGTGGAGTGGTTGGACGGGTGGTAGAAATTGGTGATGGTTATCTAACTATTCAAACTCCTAGAGCATTGGAAAAAATAATGTTAACTGATGCTTCGATATTACCTGTGCAACCACTGTCTGAAGGTATATTTATTATGGCGATTGGTTCACGTAATGATAATAATTTTATTGTTTCTAAACTACAAATCATTAACCCAGAAGAAATGCAGATGATTCGCCGTGGTGTTCGTCGTCGTTTTGGACAATTTCAATCTCGCCACGAAATACCTGACGGAAAAGGGTTTTAAATTTTTTTATTATATAAATATGGATAAAGTTTTTTTTCAAAAAATATATCAGAATATTTTAGAGCATAAACTTAGAGCTGGTATTATCGGCTTGTTAATTGTTGCTAGTATTTATTATACTTATACAAAATTTTTTATTCCTCAACTGCCTTTACGTTATAGTACTGCCACTATTAAAAAATCTACCATTGTCAGTTCGATTGTTGGTAGCGGTCAAGTGTCTACATTAAATAAATTAGATATTAAACCGTTGGCTTCAGGTATCGTGACTGATATCAAAGTAAAATCTGGCGATATTGTCAAAGCCGGTCAGGTTCTTTTGATTATAGATCAACGTAGTGTTAGCGCTAGTTTAATCCAAGCACAGGCAAGTTATAATAAAATAGTAAACGCATTAACTGCGGCTGATTTAAATACTTATCAAGGTAATATTGCCAATGCCGCTTCTGATTTAGGAAAATCTAAAGTGGATACTGCCAATACGGTGGCGACAGCTCAAGCTACCGTGGATACTGCTTATAATAATTTAAAATTGGCTGAAGGTGGAGAAAGTAGCCAAATAATGACTCAATCTTATCAAAATGGAGTGATATTTTTGCAAAGTACTTTGGCCAAATTGGATAGTGCTTTAACTGCGGCTGATAATATTTTAGGAACAGATAATACTTTGGCTAATGATAGCTTTGAACAATATTTATCTATGCTAGATAGTAATCAAATAAATTATTCTAAATTTGATTATTTGTTGGTTAAAGAAGCTAGACAAAAGGCCGGTGCGGCAATTGCTCTATTATCTTCGCATAGTCCTCATAGCGATGTTGATGCGGCGCTGGATTTAACAGCCGGTGCTTTGGAAAGCAGTATACGTTTGTTCGCTGATATGGCCACTATGCTGACCGCTACTCCACCTGTAGGTAGTTTGACTCAGGCATCACTGGATACTATGAAATCCAGTGTTGCTTCGCAACGATCTGCGGCAACTACTCAGTATAGTAGTTTAATTAGTGAGCAAGAGACACTTGTTAATGATAAAAATAGTTACATCTCATACCAAGCTGCTTATCAAAAAGCTTTGCGTGATTTGGATGCGGCCAAAGCTACTGCGATCAATACTGTACAGACAAAAGAGTTTGCTTTACAACAAGCTAAGGACGCACTTTATACCAAACAAAATCCTCGCAAAGAAGATTTGGATAGTGCCAAAGCACAGTTAACCTCTGCAATCGATAATTATAACAATACAATCGTGCGGGCGCCGTTTGATGGTAAGGTAGCTACCTTAACTGCACAAAAAGGCGTACAGGTAGGTGGCCAAGTAGGTGATTTAACTGCCGCGGTTACACTTATTACTGCTCAAAAAATTGCCACTATTAGTTTGAACGAAGTGGATGTCGCCAAAATTAAATTAGGCCAAAAAGCCACTCTTACTTTTGATGCTTTGCCAGATCTTACTATCGCCGGACAAGTGACCCAAATAGACAATATTGGTACGGTCACTCAGGGGGTAGTAAATTATAATATACAAGTTAGTTTTCTCTCTGATACAGACGAGGTTAAATCTGGCATGAGTGCTCGTGCGGCGATAATTTTGGATACTCGGCCAGATGTTTTGGTTGCACCTTTGGTCGCTGTAAAAACAAATAGCAATCAAAATTATGTTGAAGTACTAAATCTTTCAGATTTGATTCCAGTAACAAATGTTAATAATCAATCGACTGCAAAACATTCTCCTCAAAAAGTAAATGTGCAAATTGGTCTGTCTGACGATACCAATGTAGAAATTATTTCTGGCCTAAAAGAAGGTGATTTAGTTGTTGTTCAAACTACTAATCCAAATATAGCCAAAACTACTGCCAACACTCCAGCGGCTAGCGGTATTCGTATTCCTGGCTTAACTGGTGGCGGTGGTGGTCGTCAAGGTGGATAATTTTATGATTGAGATCAAAAATATTACTAAAACATACAATACCGGTGAGATGGATTTTCAAGCACTCAAAGGCGTATCCTTTACTATAAAAGAAGGGGAATTTGTTGCCATTATGGGGCCAAGTGGTTCGGGAAAATCTACCTTAATGAATATTGTAGGAGCATTGGATACACCTAGTTCCGGACAGTATCTGTTGGATGGTAAAGATGTTTCTTCACTTTCAGAAAGTGAATTAGCAAAAATTCGTAAAGAAAAAATTGGTTTTGTATTTCAGTCATTTAATCTTTTAAAACGTACAACTGTTATTCGTAATGTGGCTTTGCCACTATTGTATACTGGCATGCCAAAAGATCAAAGACTTGTTAGAGCTAAAGAAGCATTAGCTAGTTCTGGTTTTGAAGAAGATCATTATTATCATCTTTCCAACCAATTATCTGGTGGTCAGATGCAACGCGTCGCCATCGCCCGTGCTTTGGTTAATAATCCCTCATTGATTTTAGCTGATGAGCCAACTGGAAATTTGGATACGAAAACTGGTGAAAAAGTTTTGGAAACTTTTACAAGATTAAATGATAAAGGGCATACGATTGTTTTAATTACTCATGAATATGATGTGGCAATGCACGCCAACCGTATTATCACAATTCGTGATGGTTTGATAGAAAAAGATGAAAATATAAAACACTAAATTATGAATTGGATAGATCTGTTTGAAGAAATTTATTGGTCATTATCTGCCAACAAAGTGCGTTCTTTTTTGACTATTCTTGGAATTGTTATCGGAATTGGTTCGGTAATTGCGATGGTGGCGATAGGGCAGGGAGCAAAAGATAATATTCAAGCTAGTATTCAATCTGTGGGATCTAATCTAATAATTATTACACCAGGTGCTCAACGTGGAGTTGGATCACAAATTAGTTCTGGTCGTGGTTCTGCTCAAACTCTTACCCAAGCGGATGCTGATGCTATAAAAAGTTCGGTGGCTTTTATTCAATCGATCGCCCCGGAATTAAGTCGTCGTTATCAAGTTACATCTCGTGGTAAAAATACTAATACTCAGATTATTGGTACTGTGCCTGAATATCCTGATGTCCGTAAAGTGGAAGTTACTGATGGTAGTTTTATTACTTCTAAACATTTATCATCTAATGATAAAGTGGCAGTAATCGGTCCGCAAGCGCGCGATGATTTATTTGGTATAGATGCAATGGCGGTTGGTCAGTCTATTCGTATCAATAATATTGAATTTAAAATTATTGGTGTTACCAAAGCCAAAGGCGGGAGTGGTTTTAGTAACCCAGATAGCAATATTTTTATTCCGATTACTACTGCTCAACGTTATTTGGCTGGTGATACTTATGTTTCTACTATTAGTGTGGAGGCACAAGACCAAGAATCGATGGCGGCAGTACAGCAAGATATTACTAATTTATTATTACAACGTCATAAAATTTCCAATCCTCAGGCACCTGATTTTTCAGTTTTAAATCAGGCGGATATTGTGGCTTCCGCCTCTAGTATTACCAACACTTTTACTATACTACTTGCTTCAATAGCTGGTATATCATTGCTCGTAGGTGGTATTGGAATAATGAATATGATGTTGACTACAGTTACCGAACGTACTCGTGAAATTGGTTTGCGTAAAGCGATTGGTGCGGATAGAAAAGATATCAGTTCTCAATTTTTATTGGAAGCTATTACACTTACTTTTTCCGGCGGAGTATTTGGAATTATTTTAGGCTGGATTTTGTCGTTAGTAGTTGCTAAATTTGCTGGTATAAATACCCAAATTTCGCTTTCTTCTGTATTGTTGGCGTTTGGTGTATCAGCTTTAATTGGGGTTATTTTTGGTTACTATCCTGCTAGTCGAGCGGCAAAATTAAATCCGATTGATGCTTTACGTTACGAATAATTTTTTTTAATTTATTTAATAATATTTTTTATGAAAAAAATGTTACCCCAAATTATTATTGGAGTGTTAGTGGTAAGCGCGGTTGCTTTTTATGGTGGTGTAAAATATAGTGAAAGTAAAACAGTTGTTACTAATGGTGGCGGTTCAGGACAGGGTCAACAACGTGGTGGCGGACAGTTTGGCGGTGCTCGTATGGGTGGTAATCGTAGTGGTGGAAATAGTGGAGGCTTTGCTAATGGTGAAGTTGCTTCTATCGATGATAAAAGCCTCACTATTAAAATGCGCGACGGGAGTTCAAAAATTATTATTTTATCTACTTCAATCCAAGTATTAAAATCCGCAACGGGCACTCTATCCGATGTTGTTACTGGCACAGAGGTAGTTGTAAACGGAAGTCCAAATTCTGATGGTAGTATAACGGCTCAATCTATTCAGATCAGACCAAATATGCCAAATAGCACAACGACTAATCGATAATAAATAATAAAAGAGCGTTCATGTGAACGCTCTTTTATTATTGACAAAATAGTGATTTTGTGATATTTTAAACAATCGCTTTATTTAATTTTCGTCATGTTTAGAATAATAAATTTTTATTGCTCTAAACATGGCCGAAATGGAATCGGTCAGTTGCGTGTCTTTTGACACGAAGGGGTAACTCAATGAATCCGCGTAAGGAACGCAATATCGTGTTGGCTTTGGCTTTGGCCGAAGCTGACAGTGCGACCTTCGAGACTGTCTGGTCGTTGGTGTTCGGCACCAAGACCCAGTGGCATGGTCTGCTTGAAAAGGCCGCTGTTTCGGTGAATGGCTTCAGCGAGGAGCGGTTCCCGTTGGAAAAGTCGCCCACGTCAAACGGTGTGAATGAAGTGCCGTTTCCTATGGAGTGCAAGAACGGCAAGGATGCCGTTAGCAAAATGGTGTCTGTCCACAACTTCGTCGGTCCTGGATCGGCTCTGCTCTACATCGCCACGCGTGAGAGTAAGTGTCTCAAGCTCGTGATCTCGGGTTGTACCTGGAACGGGGAGGACGGCCACACCTATGTGGCGGTCTACGATCGCCTGTCTAGTTCTATCTACCTCGAGCTCATCGACGAGCTCGACTCCAGCTACACTTTCCTCGTTCGCTAACCTGCCATCACGGTATTCTGCTGATAGAATCTCGTAGGACATAGTCCTCGGTTCTTCGCCCCGTGATTTGAAAACCACTGCATGTCAAATGTTCGCTTCGGCGAGCAGGCGACATACAGTGGTTTGTCGTTTTTATGTGTTTTTATAGCCATATTCAGCTTGTAATATTTTTTCTACTGTGATAATATAGGCTGACCTAAATCAGGTCTGTTTTTGTTTTAATATCAAGTTTTTATGTCATTTTTAACCAAATTATTTGGTGATCCAAACGTTAAGGCAGTCAAAGAAATAATGCCGATTATTGAAAAAATTAATTCTTTGGAAACAGAGATGGAGAAGCTATCTTTGGATCAGTTAAAAAACAAAACTATTGAGTTCAAAGAACGATTGGTTAAAGGTGAAACTCTAAATGATCTTTTACCGGAAGCGTTTGCAGTCGTGCGTGAAACTTCCAAACGCGTTACTGGTATGCGTCATTTTGATGTTCAACTTATTGGTGGTATCGTTTTGCATCGTGGGCAAATTTCTGAAATGCGTACGGGTGAAGGTAAGACTTTGGTTGCTACTTTGCCAGTGTATTTAAATGCTTTGGCTGGGAAAGGTGTTCACCTAGTAACGGTCAATGATTATTTGGCTAAACGTGATGCAGTTTGGATGAGCCAAATTTATGATGCACTTGGTTTGAGTGTTGGCATTATCCAACAACAATTGGTTTCCTATAAATACAATCCACATAAACTAAAAATTCTTGATGAAAATGGCCAAGATGCCATGAGTGAGGGTGGTTCGATCGACAAAGAACGTGATGCTAAAGGTGCTTACAAAGTAGAATACGAATATTTAGAGACTTGCAGTCGTAAAGAATCTTACGCTTGTGATATTACTTATGGCACCAACAATGAGTTTGGTTTTGATTATTTACGCGACAACATGGTGGGAAGTTTGGAAGAGATGTCCCAACGTCCATTTTATTTTGCTATCGTCGATGAAGTTGATTCGATTTTGATTGATGAGGCGCGTACCCCTTTGATTATTTCCGCACCGGCCGAAGAAGCGACTGATATGTATTATAAATTTGCTGATATCGTGGCTAGAATGGAATTAGATGTGGATTATAATGTTGACGAAAAAATGCGTTCTTCCACTTTAACTGAAGCGGGATTAAAAAAAGTAGAGCAAGCTTTGAATGTAGAAAATATTTATGCCGAAGGTGGTATGACTATGGTTCATCATATCGAACAAGCATTACGAGCTAGAGCATTATTTAAACGCGATCGAGACTATGTGGTGGATAATGGTGAAGTGATTATCGTGGATGAATTTACCGGTCGTAAAATGCCAGGCCGTCGCTATAGCGAAGGTTTGCATCAAGCTATCGAAGCTCAAGAACATGTCAAAATCCAGCGTGAAAGTCAAACCATGGCGACAATAACTTTTCAAAATTATTTCCGCTTGTATGAAAAATTGGCTGGTATGACTGGTACTGCCGTAACTGAAGCAGAAGAATTTGCGAAGATTTATAAATTAGAAGTGATAGTAATCCCAACCAATAAAGATAATTTGCGCGTTGATCATCCAGATAGAATTTATAAAACGGAAGAAGCAAAATACAAAGCGATTGCGTTGACTGTAAAAGAATTACAACAAAAAGGCCAACCGGTATTAATCGGTACAATTTCTGTAGAAAAAAATGAAGAACTTGGGTTGTATTTGGAACGTGAAGGTATTAAACATGAAATTTTGAATGCCAAAAATCACGAACGTGAAGGTGAAATTATTGCTCAAGCTGGAAAAGCTGGTGCGGTAACTTTGGCCACCAATATGGCTGGTCGCGGGGTTGATATTATTTTGGGAGGCAATCCACCAGATAAAGACGAAGCGGAAAAAGTTCGTATTGCTGGTGGGCTATTTGTAATCGGTACCGAACGCCATGAGAGTCGTCGTATCGACAATCAGCTGCGCGGTCGTGCCGCCCGTCAGGGTGATTTGGGTGAAACTCAGTTTTATCTATCTACTCAAGACGATCTGATGCGTATTTTTGCTGGCGATAGAATTCGTTCAGTGATGGAGACTTTACGCGTTCCTGATGATATGCCGATTGAACAACGTTCGATAACCAGAATTATCGAATCAGCTCAGAAAAAAGTAGAAGGTTTTCATTTTGATTCTCGTAAACATTTGCTTGAGTATGACGATGTTTTGAATCGTCATCGTGAAGTTGTCTATGGGAAACGTCGTCAGATTTTGGAATTATTTGATAAACAAAAAAACAATCAATTGATTGTCGAAGATAAAACTTTGCAAACTTTGATTTTAGATATGGTTGAGGCGGAAATTGAACAGGTAGTGTCATATCATACTAATGCGGAAGATAAGAATGAATGGAATATTAAAGAAATTGCTGAAGTTGTGGCTACTATTTATCCAATCTCTGGTGAAGAAAAAAATAAAATTTTAAATTTTGGTGAGCATGGTGAGCAAAAATTGGAAGCTGTAATTGAACGCACTAATATTATCGAATATTTGACTGAGCTTGCGATAGAAAAATATCAGAAATTATTGGTAGAAAAGATTGGGGAGAAAGAAATGCAGATTGAAATGGAAAAACAAATCTTATTACGTTCGATGGATATGCTTTGGATCGATCATCTAGTAGCAGTAGATTATTTACGCACTGGTATTGGTCTGCGTGGTTATGGTCAACGTGATCCATTGGTAGAATACAAAAAAGAAACTTATAGTATGTTTAATGAACTGCTGTCAGCTATACAGCATGAAGTAGTTTATTCCATTTTTAAGGTGAGTGTTGGTATGCAATTGGCTCCAAGTGTAATGCAAAAAAATAATTTAATTTTCAAAGGTGCCGAAGTTGAGGGTGGAGTAGTGGATATTGATACTAAAATAAAAAATGAACATGGAGAAAAGGTGGGGCGCAACGACTTGTGTCCGTGTGGTAGTGGAAAGAAATTTAAGAAGTGTCACGGTAATGTTTAGACAAAAAAGTGATCTGAATTAAAAAAATTTTATAAAATACAAAAACACACCAAATTTAATTGGTGTGTTTTATATTAAAGCGTATAAATCACTCGCATAATCTAAAAACATTTTAATATATTTTTAAATTGCGAGACGAGTGATTTTTAATCAAATTTTCTCTGTCCCACTGCCACGCTTTTTTTTGGCAAGTGGGACTAATATTTCTCATTTATTGTTCACGGTTCATCACGAATGGAACCACTTCGCTCAGCGAATGAATCAGGGTGGCGCGTCCAGGGTTGGCCGCGATGAAATCCAATTCATAGCTGGGCGTGAACTGGTTGATAACCAGACCAATTCGCGCACCACGCGTAAACGGCAGAGCGAGGTCGAGTTCAAAAATGTCACCAATGACCGTGATATCTTTCCACTCGATACCATGCATTACGCGTAGACGCTCGAGAATGTCATGATATGCGGGACGACGCAGATAGACTGGACGATAAAGCCCAGAGATCATCATCGATTCGGCTTCACCATCAACTACGTACTTCTTGGCACCGCCAATCACACGTTCGCACATCTTCTCAATTCCAGGATTGTCATTGCTCAGAGCAATGATTTTCTTGCGGACACTTTCCGTGTGAGAGTTGGTGACAACGTAGGTTTCTACCATCTCAATTGCACACAGATCAGAGAGCATTTTGCCAGCCCCATCCTTGAACACTATATCGGAAAGTGAATAGTTGTTCGAGTAGAGGAAACCAAGCAAACGCTCCCTGTCTGAAATATCCAGGAAAGCTCCAAAATGATCGAGCACCTTCCGCGCGACAGCCATCGTGCGCAGATAAGGATCAACCATTGCCGGAGCCACGATGAGTCCATTGCACAACCAACCATTTTTCTCGGGGTTGGTGGCAATTTCGATTTCTGCTGATTGCAGAATTGGGCTCACTTCTTCTGGGTTTTTTCCTAGAAGAAGACAGAGATCTTCTATATATCCTGCCACGGCCGGTTTGCCTTCTTTTTCGGCGTCACTGAATGTTCCATCGAAATCTGCTACCACAAGTTGCTTTTCCATGACCATTTCTCCTTGGTGTTGTGAGCTAGACAACCTAGCTCAACTAGAGTTTTTTATCATAGATAGAAAGAAAAATCAATAGTATAGTCCAGCTTTGTCTGTATAGACAAACCAATAATAAATAATATATACTTAAATCTTAATTAAGTGTGCATAATGCGCATTTAATACGAGGTAGGAAAATTGGAGGAATGCATATGGATAAAAATAATCCTGTTGTCGTCAACAATTGGCAAGCCATCACGGCAAAGGTAATCTTAGTTTTATCGTTGTTGAGCATTGTCATGGAGACGGTCGTTTTTTTTACCCCTTGGTACAAACCCATCAAAGTGTCTTTATTTTCGACTGTGGTCGGTACATATATGCTGTTTGGGTTTTTCATGTTGTTGTTTGCCCCTCGCAAGATCAAAAAATCGCCTTGAAACAAAGGCGAGCGGTGAGGAGTCGAATCATCGACCACCAAACTGCTCTGTATATAAAATATTTATATGTGAAGCAGTGTGGTCGATGATTTTTCTTTTAATTTAGCCAATTTTATCCACTTGCCAAAAAACTTGAAAAGCGGTAGAATTTGCCTGCTTAATTCTATTACTAAAATTATTAAATTTATCTAATTTATGGCTAAGAATGCAAAACCGGTTGTCAGCTTAACACGGTCTCAGGTTAAATGGAGGGTATTGTGGATTGGCATTTTATTAGTTGTATGTGCTTTGATTGTTGCTCCAACTTACGCCAACAAAGGCGTTGATTGGGTAAACAACAAGGCAAATTTAGGTTTGCCACGTTTACCAGACAAAGGCTTCAATCTAGGATTAGATTTGCAAGGTGGAGCTCACTTGGTTTATCAGGCAGACACCAAACAGGTACCAGATGCTGATCGTGTTGACGCCGTCGAAGGTGTGCGTGATGTAATTGAACGTCGTGTTCGCGGTGGTCTTGGAGTATCTGAACCGTTGGTACAAACTACCAAAGTTGGTGAGGATTTTCGTATTATTGTAGAACTGCCTGGTATTGCTGATGTAAATACGGCTATCAAGATGATTGGTGAAACCCCAGTTTTGGAATTTAAAGAACAAAATAATGAGCCACCACGTGACTTGACCAAGGAAGAACAAAAAAAACTGGATGATTTCAACAAACAAGCCGAAAAAACAGCAAAATTAGCTTTGAAAGAAGTTAATAACCGTGTAGATTTTGCTTCCGTGGTTTCTAAATATACCCAAGATGATAAAAATAAGAATAATGGTGGTGATTTAGGTTTTATCAATGATAAATTATATCCAGAAGTTTTTGCTTGGGCAAATACTCATAAAGATGGTGATGTAAGCAAAGAATTGGTAAAAAGTTTTGAAGGTTTAAATATTCTTAAAAGAATTGGTAGCCGTCAAATTAGTACTTCTACTTCTGAATATCAGGTGAGCAGAATTTTTATCAAAACAGAACAAAAAGGCGATATTGTACCACCAACTGAACAGTGGAAAACTACAGGATTGTCTGGTAAACAATTGAAACGTGCGGAAGTCACCCAAGATTCTCGTACTGGACAGACTCAGGTTAATCTAAATTTTGATGAAGAGGGTACCAAGTTATTCGCCGATATTACCGGTAGAAATGTTGGTAAGCCAGTCGCTATTTATTTGGATGGTCAACCAATTAGTATCCCAAAGGTAAATGAAGCAATTACTAGTGGAAGTGCGGTAATTTCCGGTGGCTTTACTTTATTGGAAGCCAAACAATTATCTCAGAGATTAAATTCTGGTGCGTTGCCAGTTCCAGTTGAATTAATTAGTCAACAAAAAGTAGACGCTACTTTGGGTGTTGATTCTTTAGCAAAAAGTTTTCACGCTGGGTTGATCGGACTGATCGGTGTGATGTTGTTTATGATTATTTATTATCGTTTCCCAGGTTTATTGTCAGTATTTTCTTTGATTGTTTATGCTTTACTGAGCATGGCTACCTTTAAATTATTAGGAGTAACTATGACTTTATCTGGTATTGCTGGTTTCATCTTGTCCATTGGTATGGCGGTGGATACCAACGTGCTGGTGTTCGAACGTCTTAAAGAAGAACTACGATCTGGTAAAAATTTGCACACGGCTTCAGAAGAATCATTCCGTCGCTCTTGGCCATCTATTCGTGATGGTCATATTGCCACCTTGGTGAGTTGTGTATTCTTGGTTTGGTTTGGCACAGGCTTTGTACAGGGCTTTGCTGTGACTTTGGCTATTGGTGTGCTATTCAGTTTGTTTACCGCCATTGTGGCCACTCGGGCGATGTCTCGATTGGTATTTAAGTGGTTTAAAGAAGATGGCAATTTACTATTTTTGGGATATACCAAATCTAAGTCTTCTGAAGTAACTAATAAATAATTTGTATGTCTATTCCTTTTGTAAAGTATTCAAAATTTCTTTTATCCATTAGTGCGGTATTAACCGCCATTAGTTTAGCCTTATTATTTATTTGGGGTTTAAAACCAGGTATTGATTTTACTGGTGGTTCATTGCTCGAAGTAAGTTTCAGTCAGACTCGTCCAGATAATCAGGTTGTCGAAAATTCTCTTGCTAATTTAGGACATAAAAATATAGTTATTCAAAAAACTGGAGCTACAGGAATGATTATCAGAACGGCATTTTTGTCAGAAAATGAGCATCAAGATGTACTAAAAGGTTTGCGTACTCAACTGGAAAAAGATGGCAATAAAATGCATGAGGAACAGTTTCAGACCATCGGTGCCGCTGTTAGTAAACAATTACGTACGCGTTCTGTTTGGGCCGTGTTTTTAGTGGTTATTAGTATTATTGCTTTTGTGGCTTATGCTTTCCGTACTGTTTCTCAACCGGTAGC
This sequence comes from Candidatus Magasanikiibacteriota bacterium, assembly GCA_943359595.1. Lineage (GTDB taxonomy): Bacteria > Patescibacteriota > Patescibacteriia > Magasanikbacterales > GWA2-37-8 > CAIOJG01. Next base: position 12,397 of record CALRIA010000006.1, read on the forward strand.
TAGCTGGAAGTATGGTGTGACCGCTATTATTGCTGCCGCCCATGATGTGCTATTGGTAGTTGGTGTGTTTGCTTTCTTGGGACATTATAATAATATTGAAGTAGATATTGGTTTTGTAGTGGCGTTATTAACGGTATTGGGTTACTCTGTACAAGATACAATCGTAGTGTATGATCGTATCCGCGAGAATCTGTTGCACCGTCGCAACGTTAGTTTTAGTGAAATGGTTGATATTGGTTTAAATGAAACTCTAATGCGTTCTATCAATACTACTCTAATCACTCTGATTCCTTTAGGTGCTTTATATTTCTTTGGTGGTGCAACAATCAAGAATTTTGCTTTGGCGCTATTGATTGGTATCGCTAGTGGTGCTTATTCCTCTATTTTTGTTGCTAGTCCGTTATTGGCTTATGTTGATAAATGGCAGAAAGCTAAGGCTAAAAAATAATTTAAAGTAGTTTAAAAAACTCTCTCATATCAAATGGGAGAGTTTTTTGTTTTAATGATTTTATGTTATACTATCTAATAGTAAAATAAAAATTAATTTAATCTATTTTTATATGTCAGGTCACGGTCATAGCGAAAGCGGTTTACGTCATTTAATTGCTTTTTTTGGTACGTTGGTGGTGGTGTTGGCTTTCTGGGGAGGTTATGTTTCTGGTGTACAAGGTTGGTGGTGGACAGCTTTTGGTCTGATAATTGTTTATGGTGGAATATATAAAATTATCGATTCCTAATCTATGGAACCAATTACTCTCTCATCCACTTTTGGTTTTTCGATCAATTGGGAATTTTGGTCTTGGATTTTATCTCAACCAACTGCTGATTTGATCAAATATTTATTTGCTATTATAGGCTGGGTAATTCTTGCCTTAATTTCAGTTACTTTAGGATCACAATTATTGGCAAACTATCGAGCTAAAAAAGCAGGAGACAGCTGGCAACATGTGTTACTAGCAGTAGATGTTCCGTCACTTTTTATTCAATCGCCAAAAGCAGTAGAACAGATTTTTGCTCATCTGAGTGGAGCAAAAGTGAGCGTTCGTCTGGCCGAAAAATATTGGATAGGTAAACGACAAAAAAGTTTTAGCTTTGAAATAGTTTCTATTGAAGGCTATATTCAGTTTTTGATTCGGACTGAAGCTGACTATCGTGATTTAGCCGAAGCAGCAGTTTACGCTCAATATCCAGAGGCTGAAATCACCGAGGTGGAAGATTATGTCGATATGATTCCAGGGGCGTATCCTAGTGAAACTCATCATATGTTTGGAGTAGAATTTCAGTTGGCTGAGGCTGATGCGTATCCGATTCGTACTTATCCAAGTTTCGAATATAAAATTAGTAAAGACGATGTTTTTAGTGATCCGATGGCGGCAATTTTGGAAAATTTTTCACGAGTTGGTCACGGTGAACATTTTTGGTTACAGATTATTATTGAACCGGCTGGGAATGACTGGAAAATTAAAGGTATTGAATTAATAAAAAATATTATTGCCGGTCATGTCGGTCATCACGGTAGTACTTTTGTAAAAGACACAGTAGCGATGGTTGGCAACATTCCGATGGCATTGGCCAAAGAATTTTTTAGATATTTAAATAATGCAGAACCAGAAGAGGCGGTACATGAAGAGCATGGCAAACTCAGTGATCTTACTCCTGGCGGGAAGGGAACCATAGAAGCAATCGAAGAAAAGATTGCCAAGCTGGGTTTTAAAACTAAAATGAGAGCTTTGTACGTAGCTAAAAATGAAGTTTTTAATCCCGGCCGCTGTGTCGATGGTTTTATTGGTGCTTTAAATCAATTTCATATTCAGAGTAGCAATGCGATTGTCCCACGAGCTATCACTCATACACATTTTCTATTTTTTAATCATGCTCGTGAAATTTTGGCACAAAATAAATTTTTTAAAGCTTTTGCTAAGAGAAAAATAAAAGTTGGTGGTAGTCCATATATTTTGAATATTGAAGAGCTGGCTACTATCTGGCATTTCCCATTACCTTTTGTAAAGACACCACTCATCCAAAAAGCTGGTGCAAAGCGTGGCGAACCACCAATGAATCTCCCGATCGAGGCCGATGCTGGGCCACTACGTGCCAAGGTAAAGGCAGTAGATACATCGGGAGCGTCAACAGATGTACCAGAACCAGAGCCGGAAGAGCTAATGTATGGCTAGACTTTAAAACCTCCTTTTTCGGGAGGTTTTTTGTATTTTTTTGGCTGTGTTTAGCCAAAAATCCTCAAAAAGCTATTGACAAAATCACTAATTCGTGCTATACTCATTAGTTATTGGATTGAATAACATAAATTGGCAAATCGTACCTTTACAAATATTATCGATCTTGTGTGTAAATTGGCTAAACATGGTTGTTTGGTCGATTTATGCACAAGATTCAGTGTGCAGTTTGGTGATTGGCCTATAGTGACAAGTGTTCGCTAATGGTTGGTTACTACCTTTGGTTTGGAGGTTCTAGATGAAGACCGTAAATGCTTTGCTTTACATCGTGATCCTTGTTCTGTTGTTGACAATCGTCTGTGTCGCGCCGTTCAAGCTCGGCTGTGGTACTCTCGGTACTGCTGTCACGCTTGGCGCCAGCGTGGCCGCGATTGGGTGGTTGTTGCTTTTCAAGCGGATATTCCGCACGTTCGAGGACACCCCCTCCCAGCAGTAATAGGTTTTTGGACTTCTCCTGTGCCTCAGCACACAGATTGTCAAAGGTCGAGCTAGATTTTTTATAGCTCCCAATGATATCTAAAAAAGTCTACTCCCAAAAAAGGGGAGGGACTATCGCAAGATCGTCCCAACTCGTTTTCATCATAATTCATTTGTGATAAAAACGAGGACGATCTTGAATAAAAATTAAAACACATCAACTTAATTGTTGATGTGTTTTTTTATGTTTAATTTTTTATTTTATAGTTGCAGTATTTATTTGTGGCGACAATTTTTTTATCATCTCATATCCACCTATCAACACACTACTATAAAATAAGTCACCGAATAATTCGTTATGCCAGAAGGGAATGGCCAGATAATAACTTTGAAACAGCCCGGATAAATTATGAGTGTACATTGTTCCAAACGCCCAGACGGCGGTATTGGTAAGTAAGAAAAATATCACACTGCCGGATATTGCACCGAGTATAATATTACCCAGTTTAATTTTATTTTTTAGATATCGTCCCAATAAAACGGTGATAGCAAAACCAAAATAAACCGAAGCCATAATGTATGGACTGTAAAAGCCAATAAAAATGTCGCTGACAAACATCGCAATCATCGGTATGGCCATAGCCTGTTTTTTGTTCAAATACAAACCACTAAAAAGAGCAATCGCTCCAATAGCGGTAAAGTTCGCCGGGTGCGGAACAAAACGAGTAGCAACAGCTAAAATGATTAGCAAATAAATAAGAATATTTTTGGACATATCGTTTTAGCCAGATTAAATATTAATTTTAGTTAGTATATTATATCACGTTGCGAAATAATCTAAAACCGATATAGGCTCCAACGATGAGAGCACTACCGCCAGATATTTCTAAGATTTTTTTAACGTTTCTTTTGGTCGGAGTATCTAGTGGGAGATTGTCCAATGTTTTATTTTCGTCTGTCTGTGGTTTGCCAGCACTCAACTCTTGTTGTGGTTTTTCGATGTTTTCTTTTTTTATATTTTTAAATATAGTTTTAGTCAATTTAATTTCTGGTTTTGTTTGGGTGTTTGTATTTTTTGGTGTAATAGTATTGACGGTGGCAGTAGTAGCCGCCAAAGCTGTAGTGGTAGATATAGTCGTAGTTGTGATGACTTGGGTCGTACTAGTGGATATTATAGTTGTAGTTGTTATGGTTGTAGTAGTAACAGATGTTAATGCACTCCCGCCACTAAATATTGGTGTAGGTGCAGTGGTCATTGATTTAGGTTCTAATATAATTGGCCAAGAAAGTCCTAATAATGCTGGTACTGCATGTTTGGTTCCAAACCAATCTACACCACCATCCCAAGATTGAGTGAAGTGATCATTGTCCAAAGCGGTTAAAATATACCATGGATTTTTTCCGTTGGAGTTGAACCAATTTGTTTGATTTTCACCCAAAGCATTAATTCCCATCATTGCCCAGCCGGTAGTGAGAGCATCGGAAACGCCGTAACCCCAACCACCATCAGTAAGCTGTTGAGATTTCAGATATTGTTTGGCTTTTATGAAAATGTTTGCGTCTATAGTAGCACCATTATTTTGAGCGTATTTCAAAGCATTTATGGCTGCACCGGTAAGATCTGCTGATTCGTATGGACCTGGATAGGCAAAACCACCATCGGCTTGTTGGTTTGTTTTGATGGTCGTTAGAGTGGTCTGAACTACTGGAGAATTTTGATCTTCTCCAATAGCGATAGCCGCAATCAAACCAAAGACATCATCATTAATTCCAGTTTGTCCAAAATTATTATTTTGTACGCAGGAATTTAATTTAGTTTTTAATGTCATTATTTTGGAATCATTTTTTGATACGCCACTGGCGAGTAATCCTAAGATATGACGAGGATAGGCGGCACAGTTATTGAGCTCATTATCAAGTAAATTATTGTCATAATTATATACATAATTATAAAGTGATGATGTACCATTTTTTATATCATCGGCGTAGATATTTTTGGCGGCAAAGGTTATCGCCAACCAATCCGAAGTTCCTCCATCCACAATTTTCCCATCGCTACCTTGATTAGATTTTATGAAGGTGATTAATTTATTTACAGTGTCATTGATTTTTATATCGGAAATAATTTGGTTACTGTTTCCACCTGGCCCACCTCCAGTGCCAGGATTTGTACTGGTAGTAGATGTAGCGTTTTGCTCAGTGCTGGTTGGGTACAACGTCATTAGTGGACTAGAGGCAAACCCTATTTTTCCACCATATATAGTTATTGTATTAGTGGAAGTAATTGGAAAATAAAATGTGCCATTATTATTTTCAACTAGTGCATCGTTTATTAACAGCGTGCTACTAGTGGCTGGGTTCCAAGTCGGACTAAAAGATTGGTCAAAGCCAAATTGTTCCAATGTGATCGTGCTGGTTGACCCCACGATTGGTGTAGATGTGTTGGCAGTGATTTTTAATGGGAGAACGTCATATGTTAACAACAAACTTTCATTTAGAGTTAAAATGTGTTTGTTTAGAGCTGTTTGTCCGTAATTCAAATCATTAAACCAATTCCAGTAAATACCGTTATTATTTTGATTGTTTTGGTAAGAATTTATTGAATTTAAAAACATGTCTGTGCCAAAAGTTGACCAATCAGTTGTTAGCCCAGATTGTTTTAGAGTACACATAGCGTTTAAAGTAGAAGTTTGACTGCCGTCGATTTCTGGGCAAGCTGTTACAGGTAAATTTGAGAATGAGAAGCCTTCTTGGCTAGTCACAACATTTAAATTTATTGATGTGGTGGCCGCTGTATTTATAGGGGCTGGATCAGGAGTGGAAGTGACATCTGGCGAGGATGTTGGTGCTACGTAAGGCTCAAAAGAAAAGTTCTTGACAATCAATTCGCTAGTAGTCGCGTTAGTCGGTGTAGAGCCATTTATTTGCCAAAAATTTATATGAGCACGTTCAGAAGCATCTTGGAAGTTTACTGATCCATCGCCTTGTTCGTATCTTTTCCAGCCAGATCCAATATCGAATCCACTTTCATCAACTGTGCGAAAAGCCACCGAGTCAGGTTTCCAGTCTATAATATTTTTTGAAAAATCATTGTTTAAAGATACGCTCTGATTTAGTTGGTTGAGATCATTGTATGGTTCAGGTTGTACGGTGTAGTGTAAATTGGTACTATTAGGAATTTGCCAATAAGAATATTCAATATCCAATTCGTGCTGGTCATTTTTATATATAAAAGGAGCGGCTACTAGGTTGGCATCAATTTTATCTACGGGAGATTCAAAATCAAAAGTATATTTTCCATATCCCAGAGAATGATCCAAAGTTACCTCAGAGGAATACCAACTTCCGTCTGGACGTTGAGAAACGAATAGATGTAGTTTGCCATTAGTATCAACATTTACATCATTCTGGTCATTTGCAACTGTACTTCCCCAACTATTTCCTCCTGGGCCCATTGTTTCTCCTGGAGCTGTTTCTTTAACGTCCCAAGTATATTTGGAAAAATCAACTGTACGTGCGTAAACTAAATTAACACCAGATGATAAACTGATTATTATACCAACGACTATCAATAATTTGTTTTTAAAATTTAGCTTTTTCATATTTCCAAGTTATTAAATCATTATTTTTTAAAGTGTATATTGATATGCCCATCTTGGCCGATTGACCGTTGATGTAATAGATCCAGTATTCTCCGGTTTGATTATTGTTTTTTAACCAGTCAATTTCTTCTAAAAATTCTCCCATGCCACTAAACTCTTTCATAGTCGCGCTGATTTTTTGATCAGTAACTAATTTTTGCATCGCATCATAGGCAGTGGCTTTGTCCGGAAGTTGAAGTGAATATTTTTTGTCGGTTATTTCTATTGTGACATTGATTGGATTTTTTATTTCTTCATTTTTGATGTCTGGTTTTTTGATTATTTCAGTGGTCGTGGTTGTGGTATCAATTTTTGTAACGGCGGTGTTGGTATTTTTTTTATCAACTAATTTAGCAGTCGCAGTAGTCGATACCGCCGGCTGATTTTCTGAGATAGCCGTATTTGTAGCTACATCAGACCAAGTGATATTTTGTGGTGGTGGTTGTGTAACTATTTTTTTTGGTTGGTCTGATAAAAGTAGATAAGCACCACTGGTCAAAAATACAAAAATGAGGATAGAAAATAGTCGCGCCAGGTGTTTATTATGCATATTGTGCAATAAATTAAAAAAATCTTTCCCGATACGAAAAGATTCAAAAAGAGAATACTCCTGCTCGGGATAACTGTTATTTGAAGACCGGACTTGTCCCTGAACTAGTCAAGGCGTTACCGTTGCGGCACAGTGGAGGAATAGACCTCACTTCCACAAATAACAGATAAATTGTTCTTAGTTGGTAGCCTATCAGGCAAATTAGTCTTTGTCAAAAAGACCTGTGTACAACCTAAAAATGGTAATAAAAAATTCGTAGACATCTTTATTGGACAATTTGGATTTACCTAGTTTACGGTCAGTAAATGTTACTGGGATTTCTTTAATATGAAATTTATTTTTTTGAGTACGGAATAGCATTTCTTCTTGAAAAGCATAACCGTTGCTTTTGATTGTATCCAAATTTATTTTTTCTAATACTTCTCGTCGATAACAACGAAAACCGGCCGTGACGTCTTTGGTTCGCAAGCGTAAAAAGGTGCGAGCAAGTAGCATGGCACCATGACTCACTAGTTTCCTTCTCCAATTCCAACCGACAATTTTTCCACCTTTAATTTTTCTTGATCCGATAGCCAAGTGAAACCCATCAGTACAAACTTCAATCAAACGTGACAAATCTTTTGGATCATGTGAAAAATCTGCATCCATTTCTATTATTAAGTCTGCACCTAGTGCCAAAGCTTTTTTAAATCCGGCGACGTAAGCACTGCCTAGTCCAAGTTTATTGTAGCGTTTGATGAGATAGAGATTTGGATAGATTGTTTGTGCAGGGACGACCAGCTCAGCGGTTTTGTCTGGAGAATTATCATCCACCACAATTACTTTTAAATTTTCTATCGGTTGAGCAAAAATATCGTTAATAAGGTTAACAATATTATCCCGCTCATTGTAAGTGGGTATGATTACGGTGGTTTGCATAAGTTATTTTTTGGCGTTCTGTTTAGCGCAGAGAACAGTATTTTGTAAGAGGAGTGCTACAGTAATTGGTCCAACTCCGCCAGGAGTAGGTGTAAAGTAACTAGCTTTTGGTAAAATTTCTTCTTTATTGGCGTCGCCGTACATTTTTCCATTTTCAAAAACAATGCCGGTATCAATAACAATTGTTCCCAGCTTAACCATATCACCGCGTAATAAATCTTTTTTTCCAACTCCGGTCACAATGACATCGGCCATTAAACATTTTTCTTTGGTGTCACGAGTGCGGCTGTTGCAAGTGATTACACTAGCACCAGCGTTTGATAAAATTATGGCGAGTGGTTTGCCTACTAGGGCACCCATGCCGACAATGGTAATATTTTTTCCCACTAAATCAAAATTTAATTCTTTTAAAATAGTAACGACTGCAAAAGGGGTTGGTGGAAAAATGTAGTTTGTATTCATTACTAATTTACCGATATTGGCATCAGTCAAACAGTCGACGTCGATTTTTGGATCAACCGCATTGATAACTTCGGAAGTGTACAATTTTTCTGGTAATGGTAGCTGAATAATTAGACCAGATAGGTTTTCTTTTTTTTGTAGATTTTTAATTTCGGTAATTAATTTATTTTTGCTCACAGAAGCAGGAAATTTTTTTAAGACAAAGCTAATCCCAGCGGTTTCGGCAGCTTGTTGTTTTTTGTTGACGTAAGTTTGAGATGGAAGATCGTTGCCAACCAAAATAACACCCAATTTAGGTTTGATGTTTTTCTTTTTTAACTTTTGTACTTCCAGTGCTATTGAGATACGGATTTTTTCGGCGATAGTTTTGCCATCGATAAGTTCACCCATATTTTGTTGATTATGTTCGTATATTAACATAATTGAACAAAAAAATCCAGCTATAGACTGGATTTGTTCCGAGACTTGGATTCGAACCAAGATAAGCAGCTTCAGAGGCTACTGTCCTACCATTAGACGATCTCGGAATAATTGGTATTACATCACGATTTAACTATATTTTTGCCTTATTGTCAAGAAGATATCGGATCACCAGTTTTTAAATTATCTAATCTTTTTTTCGTGACAATATGAATTTTGTTCCATTTCCAACCGTTTTTCTTAAATATCTCTGAAGATGCAATATGGTATTTGATATCGTGTTTGACTAAATAAACTTTTGGATCATTTTTTTCTTTAAATAAAATTTTTGAATCAGTAAATAATACTCTGTGTGGCCCATCGGCATGTCTAGTTTTATAGTTAAAGTCGTGTAAATTTGTCATTATAGCGTCGTATTTGTAACGAAAACCAGCCCCAGTCTTTGAATCACCATTATCATTGGTAATAAATTCCTTGGTGTTATCGTCAAAACCAATTATTACCAAAACATGATAATAAGATCCACCAGCACGGAAGCGATGATTTTTGTTTACTATATTTTTCATATAAAGCATGGCAATCACTGGACGCCCTTCGGTTAATTCACTTTTAATTTCTTCTAAAGTTGGATTTTCTTTGATTGTGGCTGAGATGTCAGTGTAATCATTAATCAACTTAGCAGTTCGAGTAGTGTCTGTATCAGCATTACTTCCAAAAATTTTATTTTCAATTTTAAATAACGACGACATATTAGCGATAGCAATTTGTTTGGTGGTAGTTTCGTAGCCAAAATAGTAGCCTTCAACCATCACGATACTAGCTTCTTCACAGGCGTTGTTCCATGGTTTTGTCCAGGTACCGTTTGGAATTTCTGAAGTATACGGGACTTTTAATTTAGTTAAATTTTGATTTTCGGCTAAAGCAGTATTGCTTGAGAACAATAAAGAAAAAAATAAAAATATTGCTAGATATTTTTTGGTCATATAAATTAAATTATTTCCCCGCCAAATTCTGCGGCCAGATTGTTCATCTCAGTATCGTTGGTAGAAATTATTTCAGACGCGTGCACATTGCAAATAATTCTTATTCTTTCTCCCATTATTTTTTCAATTTCATCTTCTAAGCTTTTTTTAGTTTTAGCTTCTTCTACTTTGTCTTTGTGAATAGCAAATTGGAAAGTTAAATTTAAGCCAGTTTCATCAAGACTGGTAAGGATACAACTTCTGAGCACAAAAGTGAGAGATGGTATTTTTTGTGATAGGCCAGATACGATCTCATCCCATTTGGCTTTGACTTCTTCTAAAGTAGATTTTGGCGCTGAGTTGTTGGTAAAATTGCTAATGACATTTTTTATAGAACTAACAATGATATTTGGTTTAGCGTCTTCAATTTTGGTGGTAGCTTCGATTTTAGTAACATTTTTTTTATTTTCTATAGTTGGTGTGTTGATCACGATATTTTCATTGTTGCTAAATTGTACTGCAAATAATTCAAGTGGCAATTGTGGAATAGGTGATTGTTTGATCTCGCGTCTGCGATTTGAGATAGAATCAATCATGGCGATAATTTTTGAAGTGAAAAACTTTTCCGATAATTTTTTAATTTTTCCGACAGTTTCTTTATCGGCATTTATTGTAGTGGTAATATCATAGCCAGTCTGAGCAATCATAATCTGACGTAAAATATCAATTAAATCCAGAGTAAATTGTTCTAAATTGAGGCCCTGATTGGCGAGCTGGTTTAAATGTTTGATTGCAGCTCTAGCATCAAGCTCGGCAATAAATTCGATAAAAGATAAAATTGAGTTGAGATCAGAAGAGGGGAGAATAGCTGCGATATCTTCATCGGAAATTTCTTTTAAATTCAAGGTCAGAATTTGTCCTAGCAAGCTTTCGGCATCTCGCATTCCGCCTTCACTTTTATTGATAATTTTTTCTAGAACTAATTTTTCAACTTTAATTTTTTCTTGTTTGCAAATCTCTTCTAGTTTTTGCATCATTCCTTCGTGAGATATTTTCTGGAAGGCAAAACGCTGACAACGAGAAATAATAGTAGCTGGTAATTTTTGCAATTCGGTGGTGGCTAATATAAATACGACATGAGCCGGTGGTTCTTCAATTGTTTTGAGTAGAGCGTTGAAGGCGCTAGTGGAAAGCATATGTACTTCATCGATGATAAATATTTTGTATTTGGATTGAGTAGGTTTAAATTGAGCGTTTTCGATGATGTTTTCACGAACGTTATCAACACCTGTGTGCGAGGCGGCGTCGATTTCTATGACGTCAATATTGCGCCCTAGAGCGATTTCCTGACAAGAAGAACATTCGTTGCATGGTTCGAATTCTCCATCTTTATGATTTTTACAATTTAGAGCTTTGGCCAAAAGACGGGCAATAGTAGTTTTGCCAACGCCACGCGGACCTGTAAAAAGATAAGCATGGGCAATTTTGTTGCCAGCAATTTCATTGGTAATAGTTTTGACTATATGTTCCTGATCGTGAATGTCAGCAAAAATTTGCGGACGGTATTTTCGGTATAATGTGGACATATTATGAATTTTATTTCAGCTATAGTTTACAAGGTCGCTTCACTTAAATCAATACTTGCACCCATTGGTACGCCAAGTGCTGATCTTTCCATTATTTCTGCTTCGACAATTTCGCGTGGTCTTCCATATTTAAGACGCGATAATTCTTTGATCGCTTCAGCCAGTTCTTTGTTACCGGCCTTTGGTGGGTAAGTCATCATGCTAAATGGTTTGGCGGCAGTATTGTGGATCAACAATTTGCAATAAGCAGTATATTGTTCTACATTCACCAAATCGTAAGCAGAGAACACAGGAGCAAATTCTTTTTGTAAAATATCGGCATCTTCCACACCGATACGGAAAGATACAATCGTACCGGCATTACCAAGCACGGCATCACGCACCGCCGACTTGCCTTTATTATCTTCCAATTGTTTCATGTATTGATGGGCGATGATTAATTCCAAACGATATTTACGCGCCTCAGATAAAATCGTAGCGATAGAATCGGTAATAAAGTTTTGAAACTCATCAATATATAAATAGAAATCATGACGTTGGTCTTCAGGCATGTTGGCACGTTCTAAAGCGGCCATTTGAAGTTTGGATACGATGATCATACCCAATAAGTTGGAGTTAATTTCACCAGTTAAACCTTTGGCCAAATTTACAATTAAAATTTTCTTTTTATCCATCACTTCACGAAAATTAAAACCGGAATGGCTTTGGCCGATAATATTTCGGACCATCGCATTTTCCGTAAAGCGACCTACTTTGGAAATTAAATATCCAAGCATCTCTGATTTGTGAAAATCAGAAGTTTTGGCCATTTCTTTATCCCAAAAAGCCATTACTACCGGATCTTTCAATTTCTTTTTCCATTTTGCTACATAGGAATCATCGGTAAACATGCGAGGGACTTCAGCGATAGTACCAGGATTTTCTAGATCAGACATTAGCGTTAACATGACATTACGCATCTGATGTTCAAACATTGGGCCGATCATAGATGGATCAGTAACCATTTTATAAAAAATGGCAATCATCTCTTGGGTAGCAAAATCTTTTTGACCTTCGGTCTTTACTTCAAGCATATTTAATCCAATTGGACGGTCTACATCGGATGGATTGAAATAAATAACATCATCAGCGCGTTCTTTTGGTACGTGTTGTAAAACATATTCAGCAAAATCACCGTGAGGATCTACGATACAAACACCTTCACCATTTATTACATCTTGAATAGCTAGATTTTGGATAAAGACAGATTTTCCACTACCAGATTTACCAACAGTATAAAGATGACGGCGACGATCATCGCGGGTCATACGTACGATAGTTTCTTCACCACGATAAACTGCTCGGCCCAAAATAATACCTTCGTTTGGCATGTTGACTGGTGGCGGAGCTTTGCGTGCTCCCAACCAGTTGATATGTGGGGTTTCAGTATTTGGGACAGGTAAGTGCCATAAACTGGCGATTTCTTCAGTGTTTACTACCATGTAACGTTTTGTGTCCATGGAGCGGAATATAGAATCACGAATGAGTTTGTTTTGTTTGCGTGGTACGGCAGCTCCAAAAGAATTGCCATAACGATAGATGTTGTATTGGCTAAAAGAATTTACCATGTTTTCTAAATTCAACTGAGCAACTTGTTTGTTGTCAGCTGAACTAATCATGCGAATAGTGAGTTCTAATCCGCCATGTGAAATTTTTTCTTCCATACTTTTTACCATCTCTTCTTCCATTTGGGTGAGATGATATTCTTGAGTGTGGCCTTGTTTGGCTGGGTCATGGCTTTTTGGGAATAACACTTTTTTCCATCGGATTAATGAACGAAGAAAAGCACTACGATTCGCGACATACTCAAATTTTTGACCTTCGCGAATATCACGAATCATATGTACACCTTGACGACGCCAATAAGGGGTGGCTGGTCGGACAATAAATTGTATTAAAGCCCCATCATTTTCCGACATCTTACTAAGTGGATTTAAAATGGCCACCAATGGGTCACTGTCCATTTTTTTATAAGTTTTTAAAGGAAAAGCTGAACGATTTTTTAAAAATAAATAAGCACCAACGATATGGCTTTTTGGTTTGAAAATATTATAATCATTTTCTGGGGTAATTTCAGCGTGAGGATATTGGGCATGAATTTGTTGTTCGACAAATTCTTTCCAGCGATCTGGTACAGCAACGTAGAAAGATATTATTCCATCTTTGACTACTATTTCAAAAGCAATATGATCATTGCGTCCATAAAACCATTTTGTTAATCCTTTTTCACCTTTTAAACCGGCAATAGACGAAAACATAGTTTCTGCCGTGGCGATATATTCACGAGTCTGACTGATGTTTTGTTCTTGTGATTGACCTTGAGTACCTTCACTCTTTTTTTCCTTTGGAACGCGGATCAGGATTATGGTTTTGTGAAAAGCTTTGCTTTCGTGTCCTTTGGTATGCAAAATTGCTCGTAATAAAAATAATAATCCAATCAGTGTTATACAGCCAAGAACAAAAAGAAAAATTGCCAAAAATATTGGTTGGGCAATCGCGTCGGTAATCAATTGGGTTAAAAATTTAAAAAAGTTAGCGAAGTCCATTTTGTAATTTATAAAATTTTATTGGTATCTTTTTCTTTTTGTTTTTTGTGTAGGTCGATTATTAAGTCTGTCTTTATTTTTGCTTCCTGTTCGAGAAAAAAGTTATTGACTCCAGGTAATACTTTTAACCATTCAATAATCAGATAAAATATGGTTTTGACTTTTACATTGGTAGCTTGGAGCAAATCTCTAATTTTTGTGGTAATCTCCTCTCCTTTTATTTTAAATTCTTGTTTAGCGATTGGAGATAGCTTGGCATATTCATCGGCTAAGCCAATTTCTAATATTTTTTCAATTTTAACTGACATCGCATCTTGAAATTGAGGGATGGGTGGAGCGGCTTTTCTAGCTTTAGCCGGTAGGAGTTTGTGAACATATTTTTCCAAAGTAGATTTTTTTTCAGGTTGGTTTTCGGTCGGTGTTTTCTCTTGTTCTTTGCCGGCCATCACTTCTGGACCAGTATGCCTTGATTCAGTCTGCTCAGTTGGGTCTTTTGGGTTGTCTAGTTTTTTATCTATCATAATAGTAATTATTATACCACTGTTTTGTCTAAAATAAAAGTAAATAATATTTGCTTGTGGATTGGCTATCGACGACAGAGTTTTGAGTGATTTTAAAAAATGTGGTATAGTATTCTTATAAATTCCTGCGGAATTTGAAATCACTATGAAAAATATCTATCAACTTGAAAATCAAGGTAAGCTGTGGGTCAATGTAACCAAACAAAGTGAAAAAGAATTGCGAGAGATTCAAAAACGTTTTGGTTTTGATGAATTGGATGTAAAAGAAAGTCTACCTCCGTTTCAGCGTCCAAAAATTGTTAAACGTGATAGTTATTATTTTATGGTCTTGCATTTTCCCGTGTTTGACCGGGAAACTTTTCGTTTGGGTTTTACAGAAGTGGACTTTTTTTTGAGTCAAAATTATCTGGTGACTGTTCATGATGATAAGCTGTCAGCGATTGAAACGTTGTTTAATGAGTGTAAAAAAGACATATCTAGTGGAAATAAGTATTTTTCTGGCACAGCTGCACATATTTTATTTGAATTATTAAGCCGTTTGTTCGATTCTATTTTCCCAATTTTGTTACATGTAAATGACGATATCAATTTGGTGGATAGAAAATTATTTACCAAAGTATCTGGTCGTAAGATTACCGAAGAAATTTTGCGTCTAAAAACCAACATCGTTACTTTTCGTCGCACTATGCAGGGGCATCGAACAGTCCTGGAGCGATTGTTGTCTTATGCCGGCCGAGAATTGGATATACCGTCTTTTCAAAATTATATAAATTCATTGCGTGAATTTACCAATGAAATCTGGCATATACTTGAAAGTCAAAAAGAAAGTATCAATGCTTTGCATGAAACCAATGAATCTTTATTAACTTTGCGCACCAATAATGTGATGAGAGTGTTGACTATCATCTCGGTGACTACTTTTCCGCTGACTTTGTTGGCAACTATTTTTGCTATTCCTACTCTGGGCAATCCATTTACAAATTTACCTGGTGGATTTTGGGTAGTTTTGATAATAATGATATTTGGAGCAATTGGGATGTTTGCAATTTTTAAAAAGAAAGATTGGGTCTAAGGATGTTTGTTTAAAAATTATTTTTTTGTCACTGTTGTTTCATTTTTTGTATCTTCAACTTTATATTCTAGTTTTTCAAGTTCTTTGCGCAATTGATCACTTTTGTCCCATTCTTTGTTGATTCGCGCCTCATTTCTTTGCATAATCAAAATCTTTATATTTTCTGGTAATGGTTCTTCTTTTTTATTTACCGCTTCATAAATTTTTAAACCTAAAATTTTATCAAACTTAAATAGCGTCTCTTGAGAAATAGCGTTCTGTTTTATAGCATTCCATATCAAACTTAATGCCGATGGAATATCTAAATCGTCGTTTATTTTTTTCTGGAAGTCATTTTTAATTTTGTCTTCACTTTCAGTGGTTGTATTCATTGCTGGTTTTTCTCTTGGTAGTTTTTTGGCGGATTGGTATAGATGTTCTAATCCGTTCTGTGCTGCTTGTAGAGCGTCCCAAGAAAAAGTCAATTGCTTGCGATAATGAGTCTGTAATAGTAGATAGCGATAGGCAAGTGAGCTTACCCCTTTTTCTTTTAAAGTTCGTAAGGTGACAAAATTTTCACCTGATTTAGCCATTTTATCACTGCCCATTAACAAAAATTCTCCATGCATCCAGTAATTGGCCAATGGAGTGTCATAAGCGGCTTCACTTTGGGCAATTTCATTGGTGTGGTGTACTGGAATATGATCAACTCCACCGCAATGAATATCAAACGGTTGATTCAAATATTTTGTTGCCATAGCACTGCATTCGATATGCCATCCAGGAAAGCCAACACCCCATGGGCTCTTCCATTCCATCTGTCTTTTTTGTAGTTTTGGTGAAAATTTCCAAAGTGCAAAATCAGTAGTATTTTTTTTGTCTCCAACATCTACTCGAACACCAGCGCGTAATTCCTGATTTTGTAAATTTGCTAATTTACCGTAGTCTTTTAATTTTTTAGTATCAAAATATATCCCGTCAGAAGTGGCGTAAGTAAAGCCTTTTTTTTCTAGTTTTTTTATCAAATGTATCTGTTCTTTGATATGATCGGTGGCTCGGCACCAAATCACCGGTTCAGATATATTTAATTGTTCTAAATCTAGTCGAAATTCATGGGTGTAAAATTCGGCCAATTCCCAAGCAGTTTTACCTTCGCGAGCTGACCCTTTTTCCATCTTGTCTTCTCCGGCATCGGCATCGTCAGTTAGATGTCCAACATCAGTGATATTCATAACGTGTTTTACTTTGTAACTATTGTATTCCAGCATTCGTTTTAATAAATCTTCAAACACATAAGTACGCAAATTCCCAATATGTGCGTAGTTGTATACAGTTGGTCCGCAGGTATAAAGACCAATTTTATGTTTTTTAATTGGTTTTAATTCTTCGATACGGCGAGATAGGGTATTATATAAATATATGGACATAGGAAACTTTTAGTATAATATAATAATTTTACCTTATTTATCCACAGTTTTCAATAGTGGTATATCAGAGAAATCATATTTTTGATATAATTATTATATAAAATTAAAAAAAATATGTTATTATTTAAACCTAAATCTCATCTGGGAATAGATTTGGGTGCTGGTGGTATTAAAATTGTCGAATTAAAATTAGAAAAGAAAAGGCCGATGCTCTATACTTATGGCCTAACTTCACAGATGCAAGATGTGCATCGTTTGTTTGATGTATCTTCAAAAAATAGTCCTTCTCTGTTGTCATCTGATCAAAAAAATAAAAGTGTAGCAGTAGCGATTGACCCAGAACAGGTAAAAAAATATGCGAATTTAGTGAAAGCTATATGTGTTGGCGCCAGAACGACATCACTTTCTGCCACCGTTAGTTTGCCGGTGTCAGTTGTTTTTCATGCAGTAATCAATTTGCCATTGCTAAAAAAAGAAGAGCTGGATCGGGTCTTGCGTGCTGAAGTAAAAAAACTTTTACCACGACCAATTGAAGACATGGTGCTGGACTATCAGATGATTAAAAATTCTCCTGAATCCAAGACTCAGCGAGTATTGGTGAATGCTGTGCCTAAAGAGTTGGTCATTTTCTATACTCAGGTTTTTAAGTTAGCAGGTATTCAGTTGGAATCTTTGGAGCCAGAGTCTATCGCGCTTGAACGTTCGTTGGTAGGACGCGATCAGAGTGTTTCGATGATTATTGATATTGGGGCAGAGCGTACCAATTTTTATATTATTGATCAAGGCTATGCTATCACTCATCATAGTACTGAAATTGGTGGAGGACGATTAAATAAAATTTTATCAAATATATTGGGTGTCAAAGACGAATTGGTTGAACAATTAAAGTATGATTATTTTGGTAGTTTATTGAAAAAAAATAGTAATAGTCAGATGACTAAGGACAAATTTTATGGGCTATTTTCATCAATTGTTGATCCGATAGTCAAAGAGATTGAATATAGCTTTGAAATATATTTAAAACAAACTGGCAATGAAAAAAAACGACCGGAAAAAATAATTTTAACTGGTGGTGGAAGTTCTATGCCGTATTTAACTGATTTTATTTCAGAAAAGTTTAATATCAAATGTTATATTGGTGATCCGTGGGGTCGAGTGGTATATCAAGAAAGTTTAAAACCAGCTTTAGGAAAGATCGGTCCACGTATGTCGGTCGCAGTTGGACTCGCGTTACGGAAATTAGTATGATACTATAAATGATAGTTTAATAATTATTATTTAATATGGCAGAAAAAATTCATGTATTGTTGGTAGAGGACGATGTTTTCCTATCTGGCATTTATCAAAAAAAGTTTGAAATGGAGGGGTATAAAGTTAGTTTGGCCGATAATGGCGAAAAGGCTTTGGTTGAAGTAAAAAAGAAAAAACCAGATATTGTAATGTTGGATATTTTGTTACCAAAATTAGATGGTTTTGCAGTTTTGTCAAAAATAAAATCTGATTCTGAAACAAAAGATATCCCAGTAATTTTGCTTACAAATCTTGGCCAAAAAGATGATGTTCAAAAAGGTTTAGAAATGGGGGCTGCTGATTATCTGATTAAAGCGCACTTTAAACCATCTGAGGTTGTGGATAAAATTAAACAAGTATTACATCTTTAGTAAACTTGTGTTATAATTTAATTGTAAGATTAAAGTTTTGTTATGAAAACAATTCTGAATGAAAAGGGGGTGAATTTATGAATAAGAAAGGTTTTACATTGATTGAATTGCTTATCGTGATTGCGATTATCGGTTTGTTATCTACTCTTGCAGTAGTAGCATTAGGTTCCGCTCGTGTCAAAGCGCGCGACTCCAAACGTTTAGCCGATTTGAAACAATTACAAACAGCTCTTGAATTATATTATACCGACCAGAACGCTTATCCAGCTGGGAGTGCTGTCAGTTTAGGTGACGCTACTCACACCTGTTTGAACTCTACTGGTTTTGCCGCTGCTGGTTGTGCTTCCCCATATATGGGTCAAGTTCCAGTAGATCCTAAGGCTGGTAATTATGTATATAACTCTGCTTCTAGTAGTTATACTATTGACGGTGCCTTGGAAGGTACAGTTAGTGGTCTTACTGGTGCTATTCAATTAAGCCCAGCAGGAATCAAATAATCTCAACTTTTGACTTGCCCTCCTATGTTTTAGGAGGGTTTTGTTTTTTTATCAATTATGGTATAATTTAGGGAAATAATTTATATGTTAGATTTAGGTAGTTATATCGTCTTATTGGGCGGGATAATTTATTTTTTTGTTTTTATACTAGGATTGATTCTTGGTAGTTTTTTGAATTCTTGGATGTGGCGCGTTCATGATAATATTAAAATTTTGTCCAATAGTCGCAGTATGTGTCCGCACTGTCGCTACCAACTGCGTTGGTACGAAAATATCCCATTGTTTAGTTGGTTAATTTTACGTGCCCATTGTAGTAATTGTAAAAAACCAATCCATTGGTCGTATCCAGTCGTGGAGTTAGCTACCGGTTTGTTGATGATGTTTATCGTGGAGCAACATTTAAAATTAGTACATTTTAGTGAATGGATATTATTACGTGATGTCTGTTTTTTAACTTTATTAATAATTACATTTGTTTATGATTTACGTTATAAAATCATATTATCTCGAATTATTTGGGCAGGTACTATTATTGGTTTTTTGATAAATATTTTAGCGTTAAATTTTTCATATTCTTCGTTGTTGCTAGGCATGGCCATCGGGGGCGGATTTTTTCTCTTTCAATATCTAGTATCTAACGGTAGATGGATTGGTGGAGGAGATGTTCGTATGGGTGTAATGATGGGCGCTTGGTTGGGTTGGCAAAATACAATTGTAGCCTTGTTTATTGCCTATATTTTTGGAGCACTGGTAGGTGTAGTTTTATTGTATTTTAAAAAAGCTGATGGTAAAACCGAAGTGCCATTTGGTACTTTTTTGGCCGTTGGTACTTTTTTGGCGATTTATTACGGAAATAATTTGTTGAATTGGTATTTACAGTTGTTGAAATAATGGTTTCAAAATTTATGGCAGATTTAAAATCACATGTAGAAAAATTACGTGCACAGATTGATGATTTACGCTATCGTTATCATGTACTCAACGATCCGCAAGTGACCGATGCGATGTATGATGGTCTGATGGATGAACTCCGAAAGATTGAACGAGAACATCCGGAATTTATTTCGCCAGATTCACCCACTCAACGAGTGGCCGGCAAACCACTTGATAAATTTGAAAAAGTTGTGCATCAGATTACGCAGTGGAGTTTTGACGATGCCTTTGATGAAGAAGATTTAAAAATTTGGGTAGAGCGAAATTTGAATTATTTAGAAAAAGAAACTGGACAGCGTCCGGTTGATTTGGAATATGTTTGTGAACTAAAAATCGACGGTTTACATATGGTTTTAACGTATGAAAAAGGTAGGCTGGTGACAGCCGCTACGCGTGGTGATGGTAAAGTCGGTGAAAATGTTACACAAAATATTCGCACAATCTTATCGGTACCTTTAAAATTAAAAGAAAAAGTAGATTTTATTGCTGAAGGAGAAGTGTGGTTGGATCGTAAAATGTTAGAAAAAATAAATATTGAACGTGAAAAAAATAATGAGGCTTTATTTGCCAATCCGCGTAATGCGGCGGCAGGTACAATCCGTCAGTTGGATTCTTCGGTTGTGGCGGCGCGAAAATTATCGTTGACCACCTACGATATTTCCGCTGGCGATATTCCCGCGACTCAAGCGCAAGAATTACAACGTCTAAAAGATTTAGGATTTAAGACGGATATTCATTGGAAAATTTGTAAAGATTTAAAAGAGATTTTGGCATTTCATAAGGATTGGCAAAAGAAAAAAAATAGCCAACCGTTTTGGATAGATGGAGTGGTAATAAAAGTTAATCAAAAAAAATATCAGGAGGCTTTGGGCTTTACTGGTAAATCACCACGTTGGGCAATTGCTTTTAAATTTCCAGCCGAGCAGGGGACAACCAAAATAAAAGAAGTGTATGTACAAGTTGGTCGTACCGGAGCGTTGACACCAGTAGCATTGATGGAGCCAGTGAAGTTGGCTGGTTCAACCGTTACTCATGCTACATTACACAATTTTGATGAGATTGATCGTTTGGGAGTGAAAGTTGGTGATACTGTAGTAGTAGAAAAGGCGGGAGATATTATTCCAAAGGTAGTGCGTGTTTTGGAAAAAATGCGTACTGGTGAGGAAAAAGAAATTAAACGACCAACTAAGTGTCCAGTATGTGGCAGTGAAGTTGGCGGTCAAATTATTAGTAAAGTAAGCAAAGCAATTGAGGGTAATTCGGTGGCATTATATTGTCTTAATAAAAATTGTTACGCTCAAGAATTGGAAAATATCATTCATTTTGTTGGTAAAAAAGGTTTTGATATTGATCATTGTGGAGAAAAAATTGTGGAACAATTGGTCGATGAGGGTTTGTTAAAAGACGCAGCTGATTTGTTTACCTTGACTATTGGTGATCTCGAGCCACTTGAAAGATTCGCCCAAAAAAGTGCACAAAATTTGGTAGAGGCAGTAGCTAAATCCAAGCATATTTCTTTGGCTAGATTTATCAATGCTTTAGGAATTACTCATGTGGGGGAAGAAACAGCCGAAGATTTGGCACAAAATTTTGGCACATTGACTCAATTCCAAAAAACCACTGTGGAGGAATTACTAAATATGAATGGGGTTGGTGAACGAACTGCCGAATCAATCGTAGGATATTTTA
>CALRIA010000007.1 GCA_943359595.1 Candidatus Magasanikiibacteriota bacterium
TTATACAATCAATGAGGAAAGCAGACAAAAACACGAGAATAGCTTTAGTTTCATTTACATATAAGTGACACAAAAGCTTTTCTCGTGTGAGTTAAGCCTTGGACCTCGGGTAGAGGTAAATTGCTTTTTAAGCTTTTAGCTTGAAGGAAGACTGTCATGAACGGAAAATATTTGGATTGGACGCGGGGCGAAGAAGAAGCCCTGCTCAACATCGTCGGTGGTACGGAAGTGGCACGTGCCGTGCTTCGTGGTGATAAAAAACTCACCGTCGAGAACATCGCGCCTCAGCAATCCGTCACTCCACCGCCGCTCGTCGGCACTGTGGTCAAGACCATCACCCTCAAGCCGTACAATGCAAAGTCGGTTGCCGAAGCGATCAAGCTCGGCAAGTACGACGGCGTTGACGGCGACATCGTTCAGCTGTTCGCTGACGATGAGGTGGGTCTCACCACGGCGCAGAAAGTGATTCTGGTGCAATTCGACCGGAACTGGACCAACACCGAGGTGCTCGCCTGGGCAAAGGAAAACGGCGACAAGAAGCCGATTCTGCCCAAGCACATCTACGCCATCGGCGCTCAACATCCCGAGGAGCAGCGAAAGCGGTCAATCGCCGGGTGCGGCTCCGTGCGGGACGGCCGCGTCCTGTACCTCGGCGGCTATTCCGTCTGGCGTAGCCTGTACCGGTCTTCGGTTTCGGGCGACTGGGATCAGGACTGCGTGGTCGGCTTCCTCAGCGAGTAGTGCTTGGATTCTGGGCACCTTGGTTCTATCAAGGTCGCTTGGATCCTTCGGCTCGTTTTCGCAGCAAAATCCCACATCAGTACGACTCGATTCATTTCGGGTACGACTGGTGTGGGTGCTTCGTTTTTATGGTATACTAAATTCGGATAGTAAACGAAACAGTCCAATACTACGGTTATGGGCGGTTGAACTCTGGATAAACCAATTGGCCAGAATAGTTTGCGACAAGTCTCAAACTAGCGTGCTACTGGTATACCCTAAAAATGAAGATACTCGGTACAAAATGGTAGGGAAATAAAGTTTCCAAATTCGATTCAGCCCGAAGAGTATTCAACGGGTGGTGTTTATAGAAGCTATTTTGTACATTTGTAGGTGCGGCTCCGTGCGGGACGGCAACGTCCTGTACCTCAACGGCAATTCCGACTGGCGTAACCTGAACCGGAATTCGGTTTCGAACGACTGGAATCAGAACTGCATGGTCGGCTTCCTCAGCTAGTCTCTCATTCTCTCTCGATTAAACAATCGGGAGAGTTTCTTTTTTTAGTGAAGTCATCCACCCACCAACCATTTTTCCAATTTCTGTTAGTTGAACAGAAAGAGTTGTATATTTTCGATTGTCCAATCCTTTTAATTCCCACAAGACTTTTAAAAAGAATTTCAGTAAATCTAATCGAATACTTAATTTTTGTATGGCAACATATTTTTCTGCTCTTGCGGTATAGCCGGCAATGAGAGCCAATTCGAGACAATCACTAAATAGATTGTCTACTTTAACACCTAAAGTATAGCGAGTAAGACGAGGTAGTTTAATTAAAAAACCATGCCACAGTTTGTAACTTGTATTTAATTTAGCTACAATGGGTAAATCGTTTGAATTTGCTAAATCCAAACGGGGGGGGGGCGTAAAAGAATTTTTTTGGGAATTATGAAAAGGCAATTGGTTCATACGTATAATGATATTATTTCTTTAGAAAACCTCTGTCTGGCGTGGCAGGAGTTTGTTATTGGTAAAAAAAGTAAAATAGATGTGCTTAAATTTGAACGTAACTTAATGGACAATATTGTAGAGCTTCACGATAGTTTAGTCAACAAAACTTATCGCCACGGTGGTTATAAAAGTTTTTATATCACCGACCCGAAGAAACGACATATTCATAAAGCGAGCGTGAGGGATAGATTGCTTCATCATGCTATTTATCGAATCTTATATCCGTTTTTTGACCCTACCTATATTCCTGATTCTTATTCTTGTCGCGATGATAAGGGGACACATAGGGCAATCAATCGGTTTAATTATTTTGCGCGCCAAGTGAGTGAAAATAACAGTCGCACTTGTTGGGTGCTTAAATGTGATATTAAAAAGTTTTTTGCCAGCATTAATCAAGAAATATTGATTTCTATATTACAAGAATATATACCGGATAATAATATAATTTGGTTGCTAAAAAATGTAGTTGATAGTTTTCATACAGACACACAAGTTGGAGTTGGGTTACCACTCGGCAATCTTACCTCGCAACTCTTTTCAAATATTTATATGAATCGTTTTGATCAATGGGTTAAGCATGTTTTAAAAGCCAAACAGTACATCCGTTATGCCGATGATTTTGTTTTTATTTCAGAAGATGAGGACTATCTAAAAAGTATTATCCCCCAAATACAAGAATTTTTACAAACAAATCTTAGATTATCTTTACATCCGGATAAGTTGTTTTTAAAGACGGTTGCGTCCGGTGTTGATTTTCTTGGTTGGGTGAATTTTTCTGACCATAAGGTTTTGAGAACAAAAACAAAACAGAGGATGTTTAAAAAAATACAAAAATCTATTAGCGAGGAAAGTCTGCAATCATATTTTGGGCTGATACGCCATGGTAATACTAACAAATTGCACAAAGAAGCGGTTGTTCATCACTGGCTATGGCAATAGTCTTAAAATCATATTGACAAAATCCATTTTTTACTATAAAATAACGCTATTATTGTTGAATATATCGCGGGGTAGAGCAACCAGGCAGCTCGTCGGGCCCATAACCCGAAGGTTCTCGGTTCAAATCCGAGCCCCGCAACAAACAAAAAAACCGTCTTAGGGACGATTTTTTTGTTTTTATAATTTATCTCAATTATTATAGAGACCTGCTATTGTTGACAAAACTGAATAATTTTGGTATGTTTTAAAATCCAATTAATAATTGGAACTGCTCTTTTACAAAGTTGCAGGGGAAGAAAATTGCCTATTGATTGGACAATTTTTCCCCCTTGTAACTTCAACTTTTTTCAGCACTGATAGGGGTGCGCCATTGTGGTGTAGGTGCTCTTTTCTGGAGGTTAATTATGTTCGAGCGCAATGTTTTGGAACTTGGTGCGTATGAGCCTGTGCTCGTCGCTCCTGGAGTTGGAATCTGGAAATACCAGTCCAAACTGCCGTTGACCACCGGTGGTCGTCTGCGGATCTTCTTCCTGGGTGTCGGAGCTGCCTTTTCGACCAAGATGTTTCAGTCGAACATCGTCATCGTCAAAGGCAACGTCGCTTTGTTCGTGGATTTGGGAACGAAATCTTCCTTGAAAATGGCGGAGTTCGGTCTTTCGGTTCACGATGTTCAACACTTGATTGCTACGCACTCTCACGCTGACCACATTGGCAGCTTGGAAGAGCTGGCGCTCAAGCGGCGGTATGAAGCGCCGTTCATGTTTGAACCGCCCAAAGGTGCAGATGAGGAATTCGGGATCTACATGGACCGCATCATCGCTGCACGTAGCGGTGGCAAGTTCCGTCCCAATCTCTATATTCCGCACAATTATGCGCAAGTGTTGTGGGGCTGGTCGTTGCGCGGTGGCTTGGCTTTCAGCGAAGAGATTGATCTCAACGGTCCCAAGGGTGAGATGCTCATGGGCCATTTCTTCAACCTCATTCCGCCGAGGAAGCTCGACGGTTTCGGTGTGGATTCCTGGGAACAGGACATCGGCGGCATTCGCATCCAAACCTTCGTCACTAAGCACATTCCGGATGCAGCTGATCTGGTCACCGAGAGCATGTACTCGGCGGGCATGGTCATCGATGGTCGGGTATACTACTCCGGCGACACTAAGTTCGACGAAACCACGACTATGCGGTTCGGCGCTGGTTGTGAACTTTTGTTTCATGATTGTCAACACTTTCCTGGCGGCGTCCATGCATTCTACGGCGATCTGAAACGTTTGCCGGAGTCGATGCGTGCCAAAATGTTACTGTATCATCTGACTGACCCGATGCTCAACATCGACGTCAAGAAGGATGGATTCTTGGGCTTTGCTGAGCCTGCGCCGGTCGTCTACGACTTCATTGACTGAAGCAGAAGAGATAGGACAGAAAAATTTGTGTTTCTTTTCTTCGTCTTAACGAAGCGAACAAGGGGCATGATTTATCAAGCTACCTACTCGTAAGTGTTTTATCAAAATATAAAATATTTACGAGTAGCTTGATAAAAAAATTAAAAATAAAACACACCAAATTTAATTGGTGTGTTTTTAATTTATACTTAAGCTGTTACTCATGGTTATTATCCAAATCTTTTTTGTAATATTCATCATACATTTCCCAAAACGACAAAAGTAGAGAGGCGATTACCGGTCCGATAATAAATCCAGAGATGCCGAAGGTGAGAATACCGCCTAAAGTTGAAAATAAAACTAACAGAGGATGTAATTCTGAATCTTTTCCTACTAAAATTGGGCGAATAAAATTGTCGATCGTTCCAATAACTAATGTTCCAAATAAAATCATTCCAATTCCAGTACTAAAATGACCAGTTAACAATAGTACAATCGCAGCTGGTAGCCAGACAAAATAACAACCAATGCCAGGAATGGTGGCTAGTAGTACCATCATCAACCCCCAGATTAACGCCCCTTGTATACCAGCCACTGCAAACATTGCCCAACCAAGAGTGCCCTGAATTAAACCGATAATTACACTACCTTTGATTGTGGCACGTACAGTAGAGGTGAATTTTTTGTATAGTATTTTTTCGTAACGATCACCTAGCGGGCATAGATGCATTAGTTCTCTCAAAAATTTTTCTCCATCGCGTACAAAGAAAAATAAAGCATAAAACATGATAAAAAACATCACGGCGAAGACTATCGAATTTTGAGTGATAGTTTTGGCACTGTCCAATAAGAAGCTAGTGATTGACTGGTATAGCTCAACTATTTTTTGTGTTAAAAATGACTGGTCAATATTGAGCTGAGCAGTATATGGATTTTGTTTTATTAATTGGATAGTGTGCTGGATGCTTTCGTTAATTTCGCCGCTTTTGTTGGTTGCTGTGCCATAAAGATCCACTGCTTCTTTTGCTACCAATGTACCAATACCAATCATCGGCAATACAATGATAATAAAAATTAATATTAATGTTATAGCTGAACTGAGATTGGGTACTTTTAATTTTCCATCTAGTCGTTTGTATAATGGATAAAAAATCCCAGCCAAAATTGCTGCCCAAAAAAGTGGGTAGAAGAATGGTTTCATGATAGTAAAGAAAGCCGCCGTTACCACTGCCAGTAAAACAAAAAATATAAAATGACGCATTTTTATAAAATCCATATAAATTGATTTATGTTTATCTATCTTATTTTATCAAAAAAACCCAATTAGTTCAATTTTTAACTTCGACAATTTCTTTAATCGTTTCTTTGGGAACTACTCTAAATAGTAAAATAAAAATAGTATAGACTACACTACCCAGTATAATTGATAGTATTACATGCGGTAATTGTATATATCTTATAAAGATATACATGATTAATCCAGATAGCAATATTTTGAACAGTGTTTTTAGTTGAGGCAAAAAAGAAGTGTGGTAAAAAACTAGAAACATCAACA
This sequence comes from Candidatus Magasanikiibacteriota bacterium, assembly GCA_943359595.1. GTDB lineage: Bacteria > Patescibacteriota > Patescibacteriia > Magasanikbacterales > GWA2-37-8 > CAIOJG01. The sequence continues at coordinate 5,603 of CALRIA010000007.1, forward strand.
TCAAACCAGCATAAATTTCTGAAAAAATGGTTACTCCGGCCGCTCCGTAGATTCCAAATCGCGGAATAAAAATAAAATAGCCGATGACACTTAGAACGGCATCGGATAAATAAATCCAAACAGCCTGCTTTTGTTTGTTGATAGCTAGAGCGGTATAGCCAAAAACAATTCCCAGACATATTCCTAAAATTGTCCAACTCAGCCAGATTAAAATTTTCCCAGAACCGATAAATTCGTCGCCACCAACAAAATGCATAATTGGTTCAGCTAAGGTGGCGGCCCCAATCATCATCGGGATTAATAATAGGGACATAAGGTTAAAAGACGTTTGGAGATATTTTTTAAATTCTGTATATTGAGATCGTGAATAGAAATAAGCTAATAGCGGCGACATAATCCCCATAGTTAAAGCGGCGATTTGTACAATTACATCCAATACTCGGTAAGCGGCACCATAAAATCCCACCTGAGTTTGTGTGCTATAAAGAGGCAAAACAACTCGATCGCCTTGTAGATAAAAGGAATTAAAAATAATACATAAAGCAGTTGGATATATCGCTTGAAAAATCGCTTGAAAAATTTCACGATCAAAAGCAAACTGAATTTTTGGCATTTTATAAAATAAATATAAAGCGTTTATAACAGAAGCGCTGGTTAAAATAAGCATGAATGGTAAAAAAGCGGCATTAATTTTTATTAATAAAATCACTCCAATTAATAAAATCATTCGACCAATTAGCTCACCAGCTGTAATTATTTGAGTCTTTAGTTGCATTTGGAAATAACCTGAAAATACGTGACTGACACTAATGGCGAAAAATGATAGTGAAGTAATCGCGACTGCGATTTTTACTTCAATTGGATATGGGAAGAATAAGAACAATAAAGGAGCTGCCAGTTGGAATAAGGCGGCTGTAGCAATTCTTAGAGTAAACAGATTGTTTAATAATTTTTCTTTATCAAATTTTGGTTGGGAGAGTAGATTCGCGGTCGTAATGGTAAAGCCAAAATCGCTAAAAATTCCGACAAATTGCAAAAAACCAATCACGGTAGTGTACCAACCAAATTTTTCTGCCCCTAAACTGCGGATAATTAGTAGGACCGTTATTAATCCTAATATAGTGCTAATGGCTTTTCCTATTAGCTGTACTATTGTATTGTGGGCTATTTTTCTTTTAAGAGTCATAAAATTTCGTATTTATTATAGCATGCGTTGTCGTGGTTTACAATTGATGATATAATTAATTTTTATGAAAAAATATTTATTAGTTTTATTTATTAGTTTGATTTTTATTTTGCCAGCTCATGCTGAAGAAATTTTTGTTACCAGTAGTTCCGAGGTGGTCACTTCTACTGAGAATATATTGTATGAAGTAAAAACTGGTAGAGAGCTTATTGAAGAGCCGTCAATTCGAGTGGGGCTGTCAAAAATTCAGGATCCAATAAAGTTTAAATCAGAAATGGATTATGAGATTTATAGTGGCGATGAAATTGTCGGTTTATTGCCAGCTGGTGAGATAGCTAAAATTAGTTATAAAAAAGGTAAATATTTTTTGGCAAGTGATAATCTAAATTTAGAAAGTGAAAATTTTTGGCGGTTGGTACCGGCTGAAGATGGTGGGGTGTTTGATTTGCCGGGTTGTAAACGAACGCTCATTGGTCGTAAAATATCTTATTGTTCCTATCGTGGAATTTTGGAATATCGGTATGGTCAAAAAAGTAAAATACCTTTTCTAATAAACGAACTGCCGCTTGAAGATTATATGAAGGGGATTGCCGAGACCGATAATAATTCAGCGCAGGGCTATATTAAAGCGGTGTTAGTAGCGGCTCGTAGTTATGCTTATAAAAATATTAGCCTTAATCCACCTACTGACAAAAGATTGTTTGATGTTTATGCTACGACTCAGGATCAACTTTACTTAGGTTATAATTCGGAAAAAGCTATGCCACGTATTGCTCAGTTTGCGCAAGAGACGGCTGGAGAAATGGTAACCTATGATGGTAGCGTGGTAACTACACCTTATTTTACTCATACAAATGGTAAGACCAAAGATTGGAAAAATAATGCAGGAGAAAATGATCGGCCATGGCTTATGAGTGTAGATTGTATATATGATAAATACAAGAAAAATGCAGGACACGGTATTGGTATGAGTACTCACGATGCGCTGATGAGAGCTACCAAAGATAATTGGGAGTATATACAGCTATTAGAGTATTATTATACTGGTACGCAAATAGAGAAAATTTATTAAATAAAAATCCCCGATTTAATAGGGGATTTTTATTTTTTATTCTATCGGTTCATCTTGTAGAACATTCTGGTATTGCTCAAAAAGGCCATGTGATTTTAATATACTAATGAGTGGGGCGTGTATATCGATTGAAGTAAATTTTTGTCCTAATAAATTTGCCTGTGTTTGTTCGATAAACAGTTTTAAAAATGTTTCTTCATTTTCCGCTGACCACTCTTTAAAATCGTCACTCGAGTGTCTATTTTTAACTACATAAACACCGTTTTCTATACTAAATCCTATATAAAAGTCTGCAAGACTTATTTCATTTTTATTTTCTCGTGACATATTTAAAAATTTTATTTTCCGACGTGATATTTTTTATCTTCTGAAGATAAATTTATAATTGCCTCACGTAATTTATCCGGACGATGTACATTGTGGATAATAAATTTTGGAATTGGGCCAGCGGTTTGTAAGTAGATATTTCCGTAATTAAAAATTGTAGCCCAAAATCCATGAACTTCAGAAGTAACATCTTGGATCTGATAAAGATCTACTTCAGCTACTGTGCGAGCAAAAAGAGAAATTTGATGCACATCTACCAAACGATCGTTGGTTATAATCCAAGCATCTAAATAAAATTCAACAAAAAAAGAATAGAAAAATAAAAACGTTGATAGATAATAAGCACTACCAGCAATTATCATAAGCGTGTAAGTATTGGGGTTTTGCATCGTGTTAGTAAAGGCAGAAGCAAAAAACCAGTATACTGCAATAGGAATTAGCAATATGGCAATAAAAATTGCTAAATATGGAAAAAAAGTAACTCCATGTCGTCTCAACACATATTCTACTTTTTCATAACTTTTAATTTTTACTATAGATTTTATATTCATATTCTAAAAATTAGCAGAAGTTAAGGCGCTTGAAACCCAGTCACTATTCCAAAGAGTTAGCGGTTGTCTCCAATCAACTTCATTTAATAATATGAAAGTAAAAAATATAGTCGCAACAACAAGTGTGATTATTAGAAAAGTTGTAAAAAAACTTACCACAGTCAACGCTCCATTATGATATAGATGTGAAAAATTTATAAAAGAAAAAATTCCGAGAATTGATATATAAGCTAAATAAATAAAAAGTATAATGTAAAGTGGAATAGTGATTATCATATTATAATAATGTTTGATTTTTGATCTGATCAAAACCTAAATGAGCATAGGCGGCGGGGGTGGCTTTGCGACCGCGTGGCGTGCGTTCTAAAAAACCTATCTGTAATAAAAATGGTTCGTATATATCTTCGATGGTATCCATTTCTTCGGCGACGGCAGCGGCTAAAGTGTTGAGCCCGACTGGTCCACCGTTGAATTTTTCAATCATGGTGGTGAGCAGTAGGCGGTCAATTTCATCTAGTCCAAATTCATCGATTGCGAGCATCGCCATCGTGTCGCTGACAATTTTTTTATCAATCGATTCCTGATTGTTTACCTGAGCAAAATCACGGGCGCGTTTTAATAAACGATTGGCGATACGTGGAGTGCGACGGGCACGTTGAGCGATGAGAATGGATCCGTCTGGTTCCAATTTAGTTTTTAATAAAATGGCGTTGCGGTTTACAATAGTTTCAATATCGCTATGTTCGTAAAAATTTAAATGAAAGATATGACCAAAACGATCGCGTAGTGGTCCGGGTAATAAACTCATTTTAGTAGTAGCACCAATCAAAGTAAATTTTTCTAGTGGCATACGGATGGTGCGGGCGGCTGGACCTTGGCCGATGATAATATCAAGAGCATAATCTTCTAAAGCAGGATAGAGCACCTCAGCAATAGTTTTGTTGATGCGATGAATTTCGTCGATAAATAAAATATCGCCTCGTTGTAAATTGGAAAGAATCGCGGCGAGATCACCGACTTTTTCTAAAACTGGGCCAGAAGTTACTTTAATATTGCCACCCATTTCGCGGGCGATGATATGAGCTAAAGTTGTTTTACCCAATCCCGGATTTCCATACAATAAAACATGTTCCAAAACATCATTACGCACTTTAGCTGCCGCGATGGAGACATTCAAATTTTTTTTAATTTGGGTTTGACCAACAAAATCAGTTAAAAGTTCCGGTCGTAAAGTGACTTCGAGAACAGTTTCTTCGACAGCACTTTCGGAATTTACCAATCTATTTTCTGTTTGATTTTCTTCTATCATAATGATATTATTATACTTAATAGCTAACTTAAAGTCCAATATGTCTGAGTTTCAAACACAAAATACGGAATGGCGAAAACATAACACGGCTGAGGGGCGTGAATTGAAAATGGAAAATAAGGAAAAGGCACCGGATGACCAAGAAAAAAAAGCGGCTGCCAGAGAACGCGCCGAAGTGGTAAGCAAGGAAGTGAAAAGCACTCAAAAACAGATGCAAAATATCATGGCCAACATGCAACAGGTGATAAAAACTGTGCAGGCGATCCGAGCTCAGTTGCAATTGTCGAGTGATGGATCAATCCCATCAGTACAGAGAGATGAAAAAAATATTGAAATTTTAAAAAATAAACTGGCCAACTTGCGCGGTGAGTTGGGTGATTTGCGATCGGCTTTAGTTGTTGAATTAAAAAAAGAACTTATTAAAAATAATAAAAATTTAGTTGATCAAGATGCTAAAAGTGAGGCAGAAAATCAGGCCGATCAAGTGCTTTCTGAATTGGGATTGAAATAAAAAAATAGTAGTGGTGCATGATACGTTAATGGTTTGTGGATAACTCGCGAATACGCGAGTTTTTTGTTTAGATCTGGCACATTTGGCAGGCATTTTGCGATGTGGTATAATAAGTCCACTCAAGAGGGTAATACTATATCTAGTGTTTAAATAAAGATTTCAACACTATCAGTAGTATTAGACGCGATATTAAATCATAATCCTTTTTAATATGCAGACTGCCATTGCGACTAAAACTTTTAAATTAGATAAAGACTTCCAATATCCTGATGGCGCCATGCATTTTCCTCGTCACTATACCAAAGATGGTGTCAGTCCTTTTGATATGTTTACTTATGTGGTTCGTCCTTCAGTAATTCGCGAACCAAGTGGTAAATTGATTTTTGAAATGAATGATGTTGAAGTGCCAAAACAATGGTCTCAAGTGGCCACTGATATTTTGGCTCAAAAATATTTCCGCAAAGCTGGCGTGCCACAATATGACGATAATGGTCTACCAAAATTAAACATGGATGGCACTCCAATTTTAGGTCCAGAAAAAAGTGTGAAACAAGTCGCTCATCGTTTGGCTGGTACTTGGAGATATTGGGGGGAGAAGTATGGCTATTTTGCTAGTGCCAAAGATGCTCAAGTATTTTATGAAGAGCTGGTGTACATGATTATCAATCAAATGGTGGCCCCAAACTCACCACAATGGTTTAATACTGGTTTGTATTGGGCTTACGGCATCAACGGTCCGGCCCAAGGTCATCACTATGTTGATCCAGATACTGGTGTATTGACTCGCGCTACGGATTCTTATTCTCACCCTCAACCACACGCTTGTTTTATCCAATCCGTAAAAGATGATTTGGTAAATGAAGGTGGAATCATGGATTTATGGGTGCGTGAAGCTCGTTTATTTAAATATGGTAGTGGTACTGGCACCAATTTTTCCAGTCTTCGTGGTTTTGGTGAAAAACTTTCTGGTGGCGGACAGTCTTCTGGTCTGATGAGCTGGTTAAAAATCGGTGATCGCGCCGCTGGGGCGATAAAATCTGGTGGCACTACTCGTCGCGCCGCTAAAATGTGTGTGTTAAATATTGATCATCCGGATATTGAAGAGTTTGTTGGTTGGAAAGTAAAAGAAGAAGATAAAGTTGCCGCTTTAATCGCGGCTGGGTATGAGGGCGGTTATGAAGGTGAAGCTTATTTGACTATTTCTGGTCAGAATTCTAATAATTCTGTTCGCATTACTCATGATTTCATGGAGGCAATGGTCAAAGACAATGGTTGGGATTTGCGTTGGCGTACTGATGGACGATCTTGTAAAAAATTGAAAGCTCGTGATCTTTGGGATAAAATTGCTTATGCCGCATGGCGTTGTGCTGATCCTGGATTGCAATTTGATACCACTATTAATGATTGGCATACTTGTCCTGCATCTGGCAGTATCAATGCTTCCAATCCTTGTAGTGAATATATGTTTTTGGATGATACGGCTTGTAATTTGGCTTCGATAAATTTGGCACATTATTATGATCCGGAAACTTCTACTTTTGATATTACCGGTTTTAAATATACTACGCGTGTCTGGACAGTGGTTCTTGAAATTAGTATTTTAATGGCTCAATTTCCTAGTGCAGAAATTGCTCAAAATAGTTATGATTTTCGTACATTAGGTTTGGGTTATGCCAATATTGGTAGTTTGTTGATGACTGCTGGAGTTGCTTATGATTCACCAGAGGCCTTGGCTTTTGCTGGTACAGTTACTGCACTAATGACCGCCGAATCTTATTCTACTTCCGCTGAAATGGCTAGCTATTTGGGCACTTTTAACAAATATAGCGAAAATCGTGACAACATGTTGCGTGTTATGCGTAATCATCGTCGGGCGGTATTTAATGTGCGTGAAGACGAATATGAGGATCTGGCGGTAAAACCAGTTGGGATTGATCCACAATTTGCTCCTGCCTACCTATTGGCGGCGGCTCGTGAAAGTTGGAATCGCACTTTGGAGATGGGTGAAAAATATGGTTTTAGAAATGCTCAAACTACTTTATTGGCACCTACCGGTACAATTGGTTTATTGATGGATTGTGCCACTACTGGTGTGGAGCCAGATTTTGCTTTGGTGAAATTTAAAAAATTAGCTGGTGGTGGATATTTTAAGATTGTGAATGAGTCTGTGCCGGTCGCTTTGAAAACTTTGGGTTATAAGGAAAATGAAGTGATCGATATCGTCGATTATCTTAAAGGACGGGCAACTCTTGTAGGTTCACCAGTTATTAACCATGAAAGTTTGATGGCCAAGGGTTTGACCAAAGAAGAGTTGGAAAAAATTGAAAAATCATTGGCTGGAGCATTTGAATTGCAATTTGCTCTCAACGCTTGGACTTTGGGTGAAGATGTACTCAAACGTTTAGGTTTTTCTAGTGAACAATTTTTGGACACTAACTTCAATTTTCTTAAAGCGCTTGGTTTTACTGATGATGAAATTGAAAAAGCCAATGAATATGTCTGTGGTGCTATGGCCATTGAAGGGGCGCCATATCTAAAAGTAGAACATTATAAAGTATTTGATACTGCTAACAAAAATGGCAAAAAAGGAAAACGCTTTATTCATTATTTGGGTCACATTCGCATGATGGCCGCGGTGCAACCATTTTTGTCTGGAGCTATTTCCAAAACTATCAACATGCCAAATGAAGCTACACTTGAAGATGTGAAGATTGCCTATATGGCTTCTTGGAAGTTGGGTTTGAAAGCTAACGCTATTTATCGTGATGGTTGTAAAATGTCTCAACCGTTGGCTAGTAAATCTGAGACCAAAAAAGAGGAAGTAAAGGTGGAAGAAACTGTTGAAGTTAAAGCAGAAACAAGAACAGAAGAAAAATCCGTCAAAACTTTTGCTCTTTCCAATCAAGAACAGACCATCATCAATCAATTGGTGGGAGTTGATCAAGCTCAGATGACTTATGCGCATGATGGTAGCACTCAAGGTACCAAGATTTATATTCACGGAGAGCAACGTAGAATGCCATACAAACGTAGTGGCCTGACAATTAAGGCGAAAGTGGCTGGACAGAAAATTTTCTTACGTACGGGCGAATATCCAGATGGTCGCTTGGGTGAAGTATTTATAGATATGTATCGTGAGGGGGCAGCTTTCCGCAGTATGTTAAATTTATTTGCTATTTCTATTTCAACTGGTTTGCAATATGGTATTCCTCTTGAAGAATACGTTGATAAATTTACTTTTACTAGATTTGAACCAGCTGGCATGACTGACCATCCTAATGTTCGTTCCTGTACTTCAATTGTGGATTTTGTTTTCCGAGTATTGGGAATGGAATATCTTGGACGTACTGATTTTGTACAGGTCAAACCAACCGGCATCCAAAAAAATCGTGTACAGCAATTGGAAAAATTATTAGCAGAAGCGCGTGGTCAAAAAACTATGAGTTTTGATGATACTGCCGATGAAGTAGAAAAAGAAAAATTAGCTCTACAAGAACAGGAAGAAGATTTGGAAGATGAAGTAGCCAGTTTAATCACTTTGACAAAATTAGAAAAAAAAGCGGAAATTGTAGCTACGACTGCCGCTGATCAAATGCTATCTGGAATGATGGGAGATGCACCGCCTTGTCCTACTTGTGGACATATAACTATTCGTAGCGGTAGTTGCTATAAATGCCTCAATTGCGGAAGTACTACTGGGTGCAGTTAAAAAGCTTGTAGCGGATCCTACCTCGAAAAGGTAGGATCTTTTATTTGCTTTTATTTTTTTCTTTTGTTAATATAAGTTTCTATAAAACTTAAAATTATGATTAAAATTTATACTAAAACTGGTGACACTGGAGAATCTTCTTTGCTTGGTGGAAAACGTGTTACTAAAGATTGTATTACTCTACAAGTGATTGGAGAAATCGATGAACTTAATTCTAAATTGGGTGAAGTGATAGCCCATCTTTGGGAAGAAGAACCGGCTCAATTTTTAAAAAAAATTCAACGGGATCTATTTAAAACTGGTGCTGAAATTGCCTCTTTGCAGACTGAATTTAATTCTAAAATAACAAAGATAGAGCAAGTAGAAATTGAGGAATTAGAGAATAATATTGATGCCTTTGCTGAACAATTGCCAGAGTTAGTTAATTTTATTTTACCTGGTGGAAATTTATCGGGAGCTCATTTACATCATGCTCGTACTATTTGTCGTCGAGTTGAACGAGTGTTGGTAGCTCTGGGAAAAGAAAAGGAAGTGCGCCCAGAATTATATAAATATTTTAACAGACTGAGTGATTATTTTTTTACTGCGGCTCGGTGGATAAATTGGCATGATGGTGTGGAGGAATATAAAGTTTAGGTTTTTATCAATAGTTTTTTTTATTCACATTTTGATAGACTTGACATAGTAGTTTTTTAAAACTACAATGAACATTACTTTTCTCTATAGAGTTGCGACAGATTTGATGTTTCAATCGGATCGGATTTTGAAAGCATTCTCTCTCCATTTCCACTATGCTTCGGTATCTTGGAATGGCGTTTTCTACATTTGATTCGCTAATTAATACATGCAGATCTGCTCGCAGCTCTGTGGAGAAAAGAAAAAATTGCCCAGGTGGTGTAATGGTAGCCACGCAGGACTTAAAATCCTGTTCCTTCGGGAGTGCGGGTCCGAGTCCCGCCCTGGGCACAAATTAAAATAACGCATTAAATATGTGTTATTTTAATTTTAAATTAATAAGTGATATACTATCGGCATATTTGTATTTGTAAAATTAAATTTTTATCATGAAAAATATCGGATTTTTATTTGCTATTAGTGCGGCTATAGGTTGGGGTTTGGTGTACGCTATTGATCAAAGAATTTTAACAAAAATTTCGCCTTTGACAATCATGTTGATCAACTCGGCTTTGACCGTTGTGATAGTTTTGCCGTTTTTATTTTTTGAAAAAAATACTGTGAGAGATTTGTCGTCAATGAATAAAATGAATTGGCTGTTATTTATTGTGGCGATGATCTTGACCGTCGTGTCCAATTTTTTAATTTTGTCCGGTGTAAAATTATTAGGTGCTTCTCCGGCGGCGATTTTGGAGATTGCTTATCCATTTTTTGTAGTTTTGTTTAGTTTTTTGTTGTTTGGACAAACTGTTAGTTGGTATTTTGTTTTGGGTTCGTTGTTGATTTTTGCTGGATCAGCTGTAATAATTGTAACTAGTTAAAATTATTAATATTTTTATGTCAAAAGATAAATACACCGCCGTGTGGGTATCACATACCTCAATATCGGATTTTTTGAAATGTCCGCGGGCTTATTATCTGAAAAATATTTATCGTGATCCTCAAACTAAACATAAGATAAAATTAATGTCGCCAGCTTTGGCATTGGGACAAAGTGTACATGAGGTGTTGGAATCTTTGTCGCAACTACCACGAGGCGGTCGTTTTAATGAGCCGTTACCAACTAAATTTGAACGAGCGTGGGAAAAGATAAAAGGTGAAAAAGGCGGGTTTCCAAACGATGATACAGAATACCAATATAAAAAACGTGGACTTGAAATGCTCGCTCGTGTCTACAACCATCCTGGTCCAATAAATAATCTATCGGTTAAAATCCAAATGGATTTACCATATTATTGGTTATCTGAAGAAGACAATATTATTTTATGTGGCAAGGTAGATTGGCTTGAATATTTGCCAGACACTGACAGCGTTCATATTATTGATTTTAAAACTGGTAAAGTCCAAGAAGAAGAAAGTTCTTTGCAATTGCCAATTTATAGTTTATTGGTGGCAAAATGTCAAAAAAGAAAAACTACCAAAGCTAGCTATTGGTATTTAGCTGAAAATGATACTCTTACAGAAAAATCATTACCAAATCTAGAGGAAGCAGAGAAAAAAATATTGGAGATTGCTAGGCAGATAAAAGTGGCTCGTCAGATTAATCGTTTTAAATGTCATCATGAAGAAGGATGTTTTGCCTGTAAACCGTTTGAAGCTATTCTAAATAAAAAAGCTAAGTTGGTTGGCCAAGATGAATACGGAGCTGACGTTTATATTATTGTTCAAACAGATGAGGAAAATAGAGAAGGGGAAATATTGTAATTAAAAAACCACTCGCTACCGATGAGTTCAAAATTTTAAGCTCATTGGTATAGACGAGTGGTTTTTTATAAGCCGCACCCCGACATAGTCGGGGGATGCTTAGATGCCTCCTTTATCTCTGCGATTTTTTGGATTGAGATTTGGCCTTGATTTTCAGAGCCGTTCCACCTACTACTCCGACGAAAAGGCTGAAAAACAGCCAAAGACCCCAACCAACCTGTTTGCGACTGAGAGCAAACTCATCACCACCTTTATCAATTTGAATAGTGGTAGTGACCAAAAAAAAGACACACAGTGCAATTCCCAGTACGCCACCCCACGTAAGTAAGTGACCCAAAAGAAGTAAGTGCTTAGGTTTCATTTTGTCTCCCAGAGTTGTCCGAAGTTGTCAAGACACAATGTAGCTTATTTTTTTGACAGTTGTCAATAACTATTGGTTAATATTTTATCTAACTGTGGATAACTATAAGTTAATTTATATAAAATAAGCCTTTTTTTGCTTGTATATTAGCCAAAAATTGGCAAAAAACTTGACAATTTAATCATAACTACCATCATTTGACAAAACTTCAAAATTGTATTATTATTTATCCGCTTTCGTGGAAAGGCCACGCAATACAAAAAAACGCTTAACAAAGCAAAAAGTGGCAATTATCAGTGTGATAAAAAAGCTGCTTGCAAGGTAATTCAATAATTTTTTTTCATGTTAACCTTGCCGTTTTCCTCTAAAATATAACAAAAAAGCCATAAAAGCCTATTTTTTTGGCACTTTTTTTGTTTAAAATTTTCCCCAATCACTTTTTTATAAAAAATTTATTTAAAAACTTCACCTTATGCCTGTATTCAAACGCCAAGCACTCAAGGAAAAAGATAGAAAGTTTTTTACGAAAGTAAAAAATACTATTCCGTTGCCAAACCTAATTGAATTGCAATTGGATTCGTATAACTGGTTTGTAAAAAATGGGATTAAAGAATTGTTTGAAGAAGTTTCTCCAATCACTGATTTCTCTGGTCGCAATTTGGAGTTATATTTTGAAGATTATTATTTGGATGAACCTCGTTTTGATGAGGTGACTTGTAAAAAACGTAATGTTACTTTTGAGGCTCCTCTACGCATAACTGCTCGCTTGACCAACAAAGCGACTGGCAGTACAAAATCTCAAGAAATTTATTTGGGAGATGTACCGATGATGACCAAACGTGGTACTTTTATCGTTAACGGTATTGAACGTGTGATTGTATCTCAGTTGATCCGCAGTGCGGGTGCTTTTTTCACTGCTCAAAATGAGCGTGGACGTCGCTACTATGGTGCTAAAGTTATTCCAAATCGTGGAGCTTGGCTGGAAATTGAAACTGATATAAATAATGCTATCTGGGTAAAAGTAGATCGCAAACGAAAAGTTGCCGTAACTTCTCTATTGAAAGCTTTTGGTTTTGATGATGAAGAAAAAATTAGAAATTATTTTAAAGATGTAAATAATCATCCTACCATCGACTATATTGATGCTACTTTGAAAAAAGATTTGGCCAAAAATATGGACGAAGGTTTGATTGAAGTTTATAAACGTATTCGTCCAGGTGATCTGGCTACTGCTGAGAATGCCAAAGGTTTGATCCATTCCATGTTTTTCAATTTTGAAAGATATGATTTAGGACGTGTGGGTATTTATAAATTTAATACTAAATTTGATCTACCTTCCAAATCAGAAGATTATGACAACAAAGAAAATCGTGTATTGTCTACTGAAAAATTATTGGCTGTAATCAAAGAAATTATTCGCTTGAATGTGACTCAGGAAGAACCGGATGATGTAGATCATCTAGGCAACCGTCGTATTCGTGCAGTTGGTGAACTTGTGCAAAATCGTTTCCGTGTTGGTTTGGCTCGTATGGAGCGCATCGTGAAAGATCGTATGAGTACTTATGATGTAGAACAATTAGTGCCAAATAAAGTTATCAATGCTCGTCCGGTAATGAGTGCTATCCGTGAATTCTTTATGAGTTCACAGATGTCTCAATTTATGGATCAACACAACCCACTTTCTGAACTTGAGCACAAACGTCGTTTGTCCGCTTTAGGTCCTGGTGGTTTGTCTCGCGATCGCGCTAGTTTCGAAGTTCGTGACGTACATACTACTCATTACGGACGTATTTGTCCGATTGCTACTCCGGAAGGTCCGAATATTGGTTTGGTGAATCACCTTTCCAGTTTTGCTCGTATCAATGAATTTGGTTTTATTGAAACCGCTTATCGCAAAGTCTTGCGTGAAATAAAAAATGAAGCCTCTTTAATTGAAGGTGAAATTTTGCGCGGTGATATTGGTGGTGTTAAAGATGGCACAAAAATTACCAAAGAAATTGCAGCTAAATTGGCTAAAGAAAAAATTGCCGTAATCACAGTCAAACCACGCGTTACCAATGAAGTGGTATATTTAAGTGCTTTTAAAGAAGAAAAATATACAACTGCTTCAGCTCGAACCAAAACAGATGATGATGGTTATTTCCTTGATGATTATGTACCAGCTCGTGTAAATTCAAAACCTGGTGTAGCCAAAACTATTGATTTAGAATTTATTGATGTTTCTTCCGCACAGATTGTGAGTATCGCAACTTCTTGTATTCCTTTCTTGGAACATGATGATGCTACTCGTGCTTTGATGGGCACAAACATGCAGCGCCAGGCTGTACCTTGTATTCGTCCAGAACCACCATTAGTTGGTACTGGTGTAGAACATGAGGCGGCAGTATATTCTGGTCAGGTAGCGATTGCTGATGAAGATGGCGAAATTATTGAATGTGACGGTGCCCATATCGTTTTAAAAGGTAAAAAAGAAACTCATACTTACAATCTAAATAAATTTTTACGTGCTAATGCCGCTACTTGTATCAACCAACATCCTACTGTGGTTGTCGGTCAGAAAGTAAAGAAAGATGAATTTTTGAGTAACGGTCCAAGTATTGCTGAAGATGAATTGGCTCTTGGCCAGAATGTATTGGTGGCTTATATGGCATGGGATGGTTTCAATTATGAAGATGCTATTATCGTGTCTGAACGTGTAGTACAAAAAGATCGATATACATCTATCCATATTGAAGATTACACTATCGATGTTCGTGAAACTAAGCTTGGTCCAGAAGTAGTAACTTCCGATATTCCAAATGTTTCTGAAGAAAAATTAAAGAATTTGGATTCTGAAGGTATCGTCCGTATTGGTGCTGAAGTAAAATCCGGTGATATTTTAGTTGGTAAAATTACTCCAAAAGGTGAAACTGAGTTAAGTGCAGAAGAAAGATTATTGCGCGCAATTTTCGGTGAAAAAGCTCGTGATGTTCGTGATTCTTCTTTATATCTTGAACACGGTGAACATGGTAAAGTTATCGGTATTCAAATATTTTCGGAAGAAGCAGGAGATAAATTGGAACCAGGTGTTATAAAACAAGTACAGATCACTGTGGCTGATATGCGTAAAATTCAGGTTGGTGACAAAATGGCCGGTCGCCATGGTAACAAAGGTGTTATCTCCAAGATCGTGCCTTCTGAAGATTTGCCTTTCTTGGAAGACGGTACTCCAATTGATATTGTATTGTCACCGCTTGGTGTTATTTCTCGTATGAACCTGGGTCAGTTGCTTGAAACACACTTAGGTTTGGCTGCCAATGCATTAGGCTACAAAGTAGCTACTCCAGTATTGAATGGTTTGACTGAAGAACAAATTTACGAAGAATTACAAAAAGCTGGTTTGCCAGTTTCTGGACAGGCTCAACTTTACGACGGTCGTACTGGTGAAGCTTTTGATCACAAAACTACTATTGGTTACAACTATATGTTGAAACTTAACCATATGGTGGAAGACAAGATTCACCAACGAAGTATCGGTCCATATAGTTTAATCACTCAACAGCCTTTGGGTGGTAAAGCTCAGTTTGGTGGACAGAGATTTGGTGAGATGGAAGTTTGGGCTCTGGAAGCTTATGGTGCCGCTCATACTTTGCAAGAAATTTTGACTATTAAATCCGATGACGTGCCAGGCCGTTCCAAAGCTTATGAAGCTATTATTAAAGGTGAAGAAATTACTCGCGTTAATATTCCAGAGTCCTTTAACGTGTTGGTACGTGAAATTAAGGGTCTTGGTTTGGAAGTAGAATTATTGAAGAAAAATGAATCTGGTGAATATGAGAATGTAGAAGAAGTGGAAGCACAAGAACAAAAACAAAATAAGAAAAATGAAAATGCCCTTGATGACTTAAATAGTCAACAAGGAACTTCTAATAAATAATTTTTTCTCCTATGAATCGAGATTCAACTAAAAGTGCAAACTTCGATGCGATTCGCTTGCGTCTCGCATCTCCTGAAACCATTCGCGCTTGGTCTTTTGGTGAGGTAAATAAACCGGAGACCATCAACTATCGCACACAAAAACCAGAAAAAGGTGGTTTGTTTGCTGAAGAAATTTTTGGGCCTACCAAAGATTGGGAATGTTATTGTGGTAAATATAAAAAAATTCGCTACAAAGGAATTGTTTGTGATAAATGTGGGGTAGAAGTTACTACTTCATTGGTTCGTCGCGAACGTATGGGTCATATCGAATTGGCCGCTCCGGTAGCTCATATCTGGTTCTTGCGTTCAGTACCTTCTAAAGTTGGTTTAATTTTAGATGTACCAGTTCAAGCTTTGGAAAAAGTAATTTATTTTGCGGCTTTTATTATTTCTCATGTTGACGAAGAAGGAAAACATAAAGCTAGTGATCAGATGCGTCAGGAATATAAATCCAAGAAAAAACAGATTGAACATGAAACTGAAATAGAAATTAAAAAAGCTAATGATCAAAAATTGGGCGCTGAATTTTTAGAAAAAATTCAACATGAAACAGAGCGCAAACAGCAAGCTTTGGAACAAGATTTCTTGGCTGCTGACAAAGAGTTAAAAGAATTACAAGTTTTAAAAATTTTATCAGAAAATCGTTATCAGGAGTTATCTTTGCGTTTTGGACATTTATTTGAAGCGGGTATTGGTGCTGAAGCAGTTTACAATTTGCTGGAAAGAATCAATATTCCAGATACTATCAAACAGATTCTTGATGAACAAACAACTTCAAAAGGTGCAAAATTAGAACGCCTAACTCGTCGCCACAAATTATTAAATAGTTTGATGGTCAACAAGATTCGTCCAGAATGGACAATCATGAAATGCATTCCAGTTATTCCTCCAGATTTGCGTCCGATGGTAGCGCTAGATGGCGGTCGTTTTGCTACCTCCGATTTAAATGATTTGTATCGTCGCGTAATCAATCGCAATAACCGCCTACGTCGTCTTTTGGATCTTGATGCTCCAGAAGTTATCTGTCGCAACGAAAAACGTATGTTGCAAGAAGCTGTGGACGCATTGATTGATAATAATGCTCGTCATGCTAAAACAGTTTTAGCCGCTACTGGTCAGAAACGTCAGTTGCGATCATTGGCTGATATTTTAAAAGGTAAGCAGGGTCGTTTCCGTCAGAATTTACTCGGTAAACGTGTAGATTATTCCGGCCGTTCTGTTATCGTCGTAGGTCCACAATTGAATATTGATGAATGTGGCTTACCAAAACGTATGGCCCTAGAACTTTTCAAACCGTTTATTATGGGTGAAATTATTCGCCGTGAATTGGCTCATAATGTTCGTAGTGCTAGTAGATATATCGAAGCTGAACATGATGAAGTTTGGGATATCTTAGAAGAATTGACTCAAAATACTCGCGTAATGTTAAATCGCGCTCCTACTTTGCATCGCCTTGGTATTCAAGCTTTTCATCCACGTTTAGTAGAAGGTAAAGCTATTCAATTACATCCATTGTGTTGTACTGCTTTTAATGCCGACTTTGATGGTGATCAGATGGCTGTGCATTTGCCTTTAACTGCGGAAGCTCGTTGGGAGGCAGAAAATTTGATGGCTTCAGAAAAGAATTTGCTCAAACCAGCTACTGGCCAACCGGTGATTACTCCTAAACAGGATATCGCTTTGGGTTGTTTCTATCTTACCAACTATCACAGTAGCGATACTGGCCCAGTTAAGAAATTTTATTCTTCTGTCAAAGAAGCCAAGTTGGCATATAAATGTCGCGTGGTAACTTTACACGAAAGAATTAAAGTGCGTTTTAGTGAAAGTGAATTAAATAAATTTCCCGAAGGAACTAATAAATTGATTGAGACTTCTTTGGGGCGTATTTTATTTAATGAAATTTTGCCAGATAAAATTGCTTACTATAATGAAGTTATTACTGTAAAGAAAATGGCCGAAGTTATCCGTTTTTGTTTGGAATGCTATGGACAAGAAACTACCGCTCACTTTTTGGATGAATTAAAAAATCTTGGTTATCGCTATGTTACTAAATCTGGTTACTCTTTAGGTATTGCTGATTTTCCGAAGATTGAAGAAAAAGACTCTTTGATTTTAGTAGCGGACAAACAAGTGGCGGAAGTGGAAGAACAATATCAAGAAGGTTTGCTGACTCAAGCGGAACGCCATGCCAAGATCTTGGAGATTTGGACTTCTACTAAAGATAAAATCGTTGCTAATAACCAAAAGAACTTGGACAAAAATGGTCCAGTATACGCTATGATTGAATCAGGTGCGCGTGGTACTTGGGGTCAACTAGGACAGGTTATTGGTATGAAAGGTTTGGTAGTATCACCATCTGGTGACATTATCGAATTGCCAGTAAAAGGTAACTTTAAACAAGGTTTTGATGTGTTGGAATATTTCATTTCTTCACACGGTACTCGTAAAGGTTTGTCTGATACGGCTTTGCGTACTGCTAACGCTGGTTATTTGACTCGTCGTTTGGTGGACGTATCTCAAGATGTTGTAATCTTGGAAGAAAACTGCGGTGATACTACTGGTGAAATTTTCACTGTTGCTCAATCCAAAGAAATGGGTGAAAAACTTTCTGATCGTGTGTGGGGTCGTTATGTTATTTCTGAAGTTAAAGTCGGTGATAAGGTGTTTGTAAAAGCTGGCGATGTCATTGATGATAAAACTGCGCGCGCGATTGATGAAGCGGGAGTAAACGAAGTACATGTGCATAGCGTTTTACAATGTAAATTACCAAAAGGTTTCTGTCGCAAATGTTATGGTTATGATTTGGCTCATAATAAACCAGTAGAATTTGGTACTGCCGTTGGTATTATTGCCGCTCAATCTTTGGGTGAGCCTGGTACTCAACTTACATTACGTACTTTCCACTCTGGTGGTGTGGCTGGAGTTGATATCACTCAAGGTTTACCTCGTATTGAAGAATTATTTGAATGTCGTCCTCCAAAACGCAAAGCAGTGTTGTCTGAAGTAGATGGTAAGGTGGAAATTGAAGATGCTGATGGAAAGATTGTTACTTCACCTACTGGTAAAAAGATTTTTGAAGGTCGTCGTGGACAAAAAATTCTCAGAGTTCATTTTGAGGGAATGGAAGAAACTAAGATTAAATTTGATAGTGGTGATGAAGTAATGGTAAAAGATGAAGACGAAATCGCTCCAGGTCAAGTTATCTTGGTGCGCGGTACTTCTGGTGAAGAAGTAACTGCTAAATATCAGACCAAAGTTAAACTTGGTAAAAATAATTTGGTATTAACTTATATCGGTGCCAAAGTTCGTGAATATATCATACCGTTAGGTTTTAAGTTGTATGTTAAGGAAGGTGAACAGGTTCAAAAAGGTCAACAGATGACTGATGGTAGTATCAACTTACAAGAATTATTTGAACTCAAGGGTCGTCCAGCAGTTCAACGTTATATTTTACAAGAAGTTCAGAATATTTATTCTTCTCAAGGTCAGAAAGTAAATGATAAACATGTAGAATTACTTATCTGCCAAATGTTTAGTCGTATGCAGGTAGAGGAAGCTGGCGATACTGAATTATTGCCAGGTGAGGTAGTAGAAAAAGCACAATTCATGTATGCTAATCAGATGGCAAAAAAGAATAGTGCTAAATTATCTACTGCCAAAGAATTGTTGTTTGGTGTGTCACGCGTGGCGCTTTCCACTCAAAGTTTCTTGTCTTCTGCATCGTTCCAAGAAACTGCTAAGGTGTTGATTAATACTGCATTAACAGGAAAGATTGATTATCTCGAAGGTTTGAAAGAAAATGTGATTATTGGTCGCTTGATTCCAGCTGGTACTGGGTTCAAAAAAGAAGTAGTTGTTGCTAAATAATTTCTTCTGCAATCAACACGGTAAATTGTTTTCGCTTTTTTCACCCGCGAGGGTGAAAGGATGAGCCTTGGCTCATAACCCGCTCAAACAATTTACCGTGTTTTTTTGTATCTAATTTAAGATTTTTTATAGTAAATGCTAAAATTTGATTTTTGGCTAAATTGTGGTATTATTTGAAAGGAGGGAATAATAACTCAAATTATTATTAAAATACTATGGGTAAAAAATCAAAAAATAAGGCAATTGCTATTTTTGAAGGTAGTCAGATTCGTCGTTATTGGGATGAGGATAAAGAACTATGGTATTTTGCTGTTTCAGATGTTGTTGCAGTTTTAACTAATAGCGTTGATCCTGTAGCATATTGGCGTAAATTGAAAGAAAGATTGCTTAAAGAAGGTGGAAATGAAACCGTGACAAAATGTCACGGTTTGAAAATGGTTGCCCCTGATGGTAAGATGCGTATTACTGATGCGGCCGACACCGAAGTTATGTTGCGTCTTATCCAATCTATTCCATCACCTAATGCCGAACCTTTTAAACTCTGGTTGGCTCGTGTCGGTTATGAACGACTAGAAGAAACCGCTGATCCAGAATTAGCTATCGATCGCGCTTTGAAAACTTATTTGCAGAAAGGATAAGTAAAGAATGGATAAATTTGAGATTAAAAAGTATTGAGATTCGCAAAACATTGACTGACGAATGGGAGAACCGAGGTGTAAAGGAAGGGTTGGAATTTGCTATTTTGACGAATGAAATTACTGAGGCGTGGACGGGATTGACCACCAAAGAATATAAAAGATTGAAAGATCTCAAAAAAGAAAATTTGCGTGATAATATGACCAATTTAGAATTGGTTTTGAATATGCTTGCGGAAACAGCGACTACCGAAATTTCACAAAAGCGCGAACCAAAAAATTTGGATGAAAATAAAGTTGTTGCCCGTGAAGGTGGCGGTGTGGCTGGAAATGCACGCAAGGATATTGAATATAAAACGGGAAAAAAAGTGGTTACTGATAAAAATGCGAAAATATTAAAGTGGGATGATAATAAAAAGATAAAATAAATAAATATGTCTGGACATTCCAAGTGGCACAATATTCAACAACGTAAGGGGAAGCAGGATGCGAAGCGCAGTAGTATGTTTGCTAAGTATTCTAAGGCTATAACATTAGCAGCTCAGCGGGGTGGGGCTGATGTTGATAGTAATTTTTCTTTGCGTATGGCCATTGAAAAAGCAAAAAGTGTCGCGATGCCAAAGGATAATATTGATCGGGCGATTAAAAAAGGTACTGGTGAAATTGGTGATGTGGCTCAAATCGAAGAAGCGGTATATGAGGCCTATGGTCCAGGTGGGGTGGCCATTATTATTAAATGTTTGACTGATAATAAAAATCGTACGAGTGCTGATATCAGACATGTATTGTCAAAAAATGGTGGTACTTTTGGTAGTAGCGGTAGTGTGATGTGGATGTTTGATCTGTTGGGTTTGATTCAGATCGAAACTTCCAAACTTCCTGTTGATCGTAATGCTTTTGAAATGAATATGATTGAGGCAGGAGCGGAAGATATATCGGTAGAAGGTGAACAAGTAGAAATAAAAACTAAAGTTGAAAATTTTTCTAAAGTTATAAATGAACTGAAAGAACTAGGTATTGAACCAGACGATTCTGGTCTGAGATATGTTCCAAAAGATGAAGTGGAGATTAATGATGAAGTTCGCGAGCAATTATCTGGATTATTTGAATTGCTGGAAGAAAATGATGATGTGGAGGATTATTTTACAAACGCTGGTTAAAATATATTATGTCAAAACAAGAAATTATATTAGGAATTGATCCTGGTTTTGGCCGAATGGGATATGGGGTGATTGAAAAAATGAAAACTGGAGAGTGGCAAGCGTTGGATTATGGTTGTATTAATACCTCTCCTAAAAAATCATTTGTAGAACGTTTGCAGGAAGTATGTGAGGCAGTGGAACTTCTTATTAAAAAATATAAACCGACAGTAGTTGGGGTAGAAAAATTATATTTTGCTAGAAATGTTACTACGGCTATCGAGGTAGCTCAAGCGCGCGGGGTAATTTTGCTTTGTGCGGTACAAGCTGGTTTACCAGTTGATGAATTTACTCCTCAGCAAGTAAAGCAGGCAATAACTGGTTATGGTAAAGCGGAAAAAATTCAGATGCAAAAAATGGTCGCAATAATTTTAAAAATAAAAGGTAAAATAAAATCTGACGATGCCGCCGATGCGCTCGCGATTGCACTGTGCACGGGGCAAAGTTTGTGGCTTAAAAAAACTAAATAGTATGGTTAAAATTTTATACGAAGACAATCATTTAATCGCCGTTTTTAAACCAGCTGGTACTTTGGTGCAGGGTGATGAAACAGGGGATAAATGTTTAATGGATGAAGTTAAAGAATATTTGAAAGAAAAATATAATAAGCCTGGGCAGGTTTTTTTGGGATTGTTGCACCGTTTAGATCGCCCAGTAAGTGGGGTAGTGTTGTTCTCTAAAACTAGTAAAGGGGCATCACGTTTATCAGAGCAAATTCGTTTACATAAGGTGCAAAAAGTTTATCGAGCATTGGTAGAGGGAAAAGTTAAAAAAGAAAAAGGCACTTTAATAAACTGGTTGAGAAAAGATGAACAAAAAAATAAAGTGACCGTTTTTGACGAAGATACAAAAGATACGCTGTATGCTGAATTAGATTATAAGGTTTTAAAATCCAATAGCAAGAATTCGTTGTTAGAAATAAATTTAAAAACTGGGCGTCCTCATCAGATTCGTACACAGCTGGCTCATATTGGACATCCAATCGTCGGTGACCTGAAATATGGGGCGGTAGCGCCATTGCCAGATAAATCTATCGCGTTATGTGCAGTGTCGTTTACATTTGAAACAGCGACAGGTGGTGAAATAAAAACAGCGGCTACTGAGCCACCGTTTAATATATAATTTTTTCTATATTTTTTCGAATAGTGGTTTATAGATATCTTCTTTGATGTCTATTTTTAATTCGTTGCGGTTAGTGATGTTAGTAAATTCAACTGGTGCATCAGATATTATGCAGAGCGGTTGTTTTTCGGTGCCTTCGCCCATAGTTAGCACTGCGGCAGTGGCTAGACTATCAGCGACATCAGTTTTAGAAAATTCAAACGGTCGGCCAAATAAATCTGGCTTACCGACGTAATTTTTTGTTCCTTTGAAGCCGGCATATCCCAAAGATACTCCAACCACACCCGCCCGTAAAGGCAAAAGGCGGCTGTCGGATATTATCACTCCTAGTTTTTTTAATTTATTTTTCTTCAATAGATAAGTACGAATTTTTTTAGCTGATACAAAACTATTTTTGGGAAGTAAGATTAGTTTTCCATTAGCATTGGATTCATCGACTCCAGCATTAGCCAAGACGTCACCGTTTTTAATGGTGAGCCAAACGTATTTTGTTTTCATTGCCCAGTCACTTTCTTTTTTTATTATTTCATCTTTTTCTGTCTTGGTTTTGACAACACAAAATCTGCCTTCAGATAAAGCCACAATTTTTGAAGTTACTACCACGATATCTTTGTTTTTAACTTTTGGTAAATATTTATCTAAAAAATAAAATAGATCACCGTTTTCTTTGAATAGAGAAGTTTTAATTGGTTGGACTATCATATTTTTTATCACGTAATAAACGGATGCCAATATAACTCAGTGGAGTGTAGACAAAACCCATGACCACTTTGTATATCCACCAAGGCAAAATAATCATGATTAATGTTTTTAGTGGGTAAACTCCGTAAAAAGCGACGAACATAAAAATTACAGTGTCCAAAAATTGTGACCAGATGTTAGATAGGTTAGATCTAATCCAGAAAAATTTGCTACCAATATTAGTTTTTTGTTTAAAAAAGAAAAATGCCAATACATCTTGGTATTCACCGATAACATAGGCTAATAAAGAAGCGATAGAAATGCGCGCAGATAAACCAAAAATTTGGTTGTAACTAGCTTTCATCCAGATTGCTCGTGGTCCCCATGGAGCAATACCAGAAATAGCACTATATAATAAAAATAAGGCGATACTTAACGCTCCGGCCATTACAAATAAACGGGCAGTTTTTTTGCCATAAACTTCGCCGACAACGTCGGTAGTTAAAAATACAAATGGGAAATAAAACACTGCTACCGATAGTTGGGTGCCAAGGATAAATGGCATTAGTTTAGACCCAATCGTATTGGAAGCAAATAGTGAGGCTAAATATATGGTTAGTACTATTACCAGCTTAAGTGAAAATTCTACTTTTTCATTATTTTCTTTCATATTACAAAATTTGTTTTAAAATATCATTAATAAAATTAAAATTATCATTTCCTCCAAATACAACATCAAACTTTTGGGTGAATTTTTGTTCGTCTTCTTCTTTGTGAGAAAAAGCCACAGTCAATAAATTTTTATATTCAAATCCTTCGATCATTCCTAGATCATCAATTTGATCACCTAGTAATATTACATTTGTTCGTTCTATTAGACTTTTAAAGAAGGAAAATTCACGTAAAATTATTTCATATTTGTTTAATGAATGAATAATAGGTTTTTTAGAGCCGACCATATAGCCTTTTTCATCAAATTCATAATAATTGGCTACTATATGTACATTATTAGTTAAAATTCCGTTTAATTCAAGCATTTTTTCAATCATATAAGCTGGTCCGCCTGAAATAATTACTATTGGAATATTATGTTGATGCAATAAATTAAAAAAAGTTTTTGTTCCTTCGCGCAATTTTATATGCATTGCTTCCATCGCCATATCCATATCACGTTTGTTCAATCGACAATTAATAAGCAGTTCTTGATGTTCTATCCACCAGTCTTCCATTTTTTTCATTCGTTCTGATCTTGAAATATTTTGGTCATGTTCAAACGGTGCATATTTTTCAAGTAGGGCAAAAGAAGCCGGTCCATATTCTGGTGTTAAATAGCCACCAGCGCGTAATTGGCCGATTAGCGAGCCGACTGGTTTGCCATTAATATAGGAAATAGCGGTAATAGTTTTGTCAAAATCGCTAAGAATATGCAGTTTATTTGCTCCACCGTCGGTCATTTTTTTGATTATCGTATTCAATTTGTCCGTATTAGAGATTAGTTTCATAAATTGGCCTATAAAGTCATTTAATATAGAATAAAACTATCATTTAATTGGCTTGATAAGAGAATTATAAGGCTAAATAACCTAATGGTCAATGATTTATGTCCAAATAATTGAGGGTGTTAATATTATAGCATTGCGTGAAACAATATCAGAAGTCTTTAGCGTTGAAATAAAAAGTAAAAAGAGAATATGAAATAATGTTTGCTACTATTAAGAATTATTTTTATATTTTATTAGGAATAAAAATATGTGATTTGATAACACACAAAATTTTTTATGGTTTGATGGACAATATGGTAAAATAAAAATAATTAATTTTTTTTAAAAACTAAAATAAACAAAAAATCCGCTTAATTAGCGGATTTTAAGTAAGAATTATTTCTTCTTTTTTGCCTTTGATTTTGCTTTAGCTCTTGGTTTTGCCTTAGGTTTAGCCTTTGGTTTTGCCTTAGCTTTTGCTTTTGCTTTTGCCATAAATTTCACCTCCATTTTTTTACTCTCATAAAGTTGAGAGAAATTAATTTTTTCTACTCGCGAGTGCGAGAAAAAATTTGTGAGAAGTATTTTTTACAAGACAAGCATTGTTGTAAAAAATATTTTCTTCGACCGATACGTATATTATAATGGCTTTCATTAAAAAATGAAATAGTATATAGCAAAGTTATGCACAGGTGAAATATTTTTCTAAAATTATTTTGTATATTAAATTTTTTTATAAAAGTTTTATTGTATAAATTTTATTATTAAATTTATAATTTTAGTAAACAATAAATTCAATAATAAAATTTATATTAAAAAATAACACTGTTAGTGTTATTTTTTTGTGCCCTCGGCAGGAGTCGAACCCACGTCCCCAGGTTCGAAGCCTGGTGTCCTATCCGTTGAACGACAAGGGCATTTTAATTAGGTTGTATGTTGGTGGGCCGGCCGGGGATCGAACCCGGGACCTTATCCTTAAGAGGGATCTGCTCTACCAGCTGAGCTACCGGCCCGTAAAGGTGATCTGTTATTGGATCTGATCACCCAGTTGTCTTTTGATTATTTCTATTTTTGGTCCTTTCCATGTTTTGATTTTTAAGGCGGCTTCAGCGGCTTCAGTTTGAGCTTCTTGTTTGCTACTTCCTTCACCACTTGCGATTAATTCTTTTTCTAAGAATATGCCAACTTTAAAAATTTTAGAATGATCTGGTCCGGTCTCTTCTAATACGCGATAGGTTGGAGTAATTCCTAGAAGCTCTTGAGAAGATTCTTGAAAACGACTTTTGGCGTCCATATACAAACCGTTTTCTAATATATATGGTAATTTGGAAATTACACAGCGCAAAATAAATTGCTTGCAAGCATCATAACCTTGGTCAAGATAGATTGCACCGACTAATGATTCAAATACATTGGCCATGATATAATCACGAGCTTTGGTGCCAGCGTCTTTTGATTCTCCGTGACTTAGAAATAAGAATGGTTCTACACCAATTTCGTATGCTACGCTAGCCAACATTTTGGCATTTACCAAAGCTGCGCGCCAATTGGTTAGCTCACCTTCAGGATTACCGTATTCATTGAAAAGATATTCAGTAACGACTAGCTCTACCACAGCATCCCCCAAAAATTCAAGACGTTCATTTTGTCCTAAAGGAAATTCGTGGTGTTCATTTAAATAAGAACGGTGAACAAAAGCTTGGACTAAAAAATCAATATTTTTGAATTTTACTCCAACCTTTTCTTCTAATAGTGGAAAGTTTTTTTCTTGAACTTCTGGTAAGTCTATTGCTTTCATATTTTTATTTATTTTTTTCTGTTTCTGGTTCACCGTTTGGGTACATATCTTTGTATAGTGATCCTAGTACGCCGTTGACAAATTTTCCTGAGGCTATGCCACCATAGCTTTTGCCTAGCTCAATTGCTTCATTAATAGCGACTTTGGGTGGAACGTCAGGGTTGAATTTCATTTCCCAGATACCAATACGTAAAATATTACGATCCATCACGGTAATTTTTTCTAATGGCCAATTTGGAGCATATTTTACAATAATATCATCAATTTCTGAAAGATGGTCGATAATGCCATTTACGATATCATTAGAAAATTGCTTTTCATCACCTAAACCAACACCAAATTCTTTGATATTTTGGTCTAAAATAGCCGGTAGACCAGCGCTAGGCTGTCCCCGAAAATCCCATTCAAAGATGGTTTGCATAGCGATTGAGCGAGCTAGATGACGATTGGACATAAGGAAAAACTAAGGCCAATAGTTAAAAAACTATTGGCCAAAGGCTTTATTTCTTTTTAGTTTTGCGTACGGCGCGAGCGGCACGTTTGGCTACATCAACAACTTGGCGACCACGGTATGTTCCACAAAAGGCACAAGCACGATGTGGAAGGGTGGTTTTGCCACATTTTGGACAAATAGCTGGGTTAACAGCATCTAATCCATGTTGAGCAGCACGACGGCGTTTGTCGCCACTGGTACGGCGATGACCAGGTAAACCCATATTGGTAAAATTACTAAGTAAAAAAATTAAACTTGGA
>CALRIA010000008.1 GCA_943359595.1 Candidatus Magasanikiibacteriota bacterium
ATTCGGGGTGTTTTTTTAAAGGGGATTTTTATTTAATACCACAATGTTGTTTTAGTTCTGATATGTCAGCTGGCATTAATTTTTCATTAACGCCGTTGTTTAAATAGTACATCATAGCTTTGGTACTGGATACATGTTCCAAACCGAGCGCGTGGCCAAGTTCGTGCGCGAGTACTCGCACTAGTTTTCGTGTATTAAGAAATTGATAAATATCAATTTCTTGACCAGCCACGGAACTTTTATATGTGCCTTCTTCAAATTCGTTACCTTGGCTATCCCCGATAGTATTGTAGTGAGCCACCGATAAATTAAGAGCTGTCCCCAAATGATTCAGTGTATCGGCGAACGTGTTTAGTGTATTAACCTTTTCATTGAATATTTTTTGTTGAGCATTAAGATTAGTGGATATTTGATCAAGTATCGCTGTTTCAGCGCGAAGTCGTTCTACATCTGTTGGTGAAGCGCCACCTTTGTATCTTAATTTTTCTATCTCTGTATTATAGGTCATAGTACGACGGTCTAAACTTGCAAACTGACTATCTAAAATTGCTTTGTCTATTGAATAAGATTTTTCTAGAGATAAATAGTTTGTATTTAGTTTGTCATAGGTTGCTTGATCATTTTTAACAATGATGCCCAACTGTTGCAATTTAATAGTAGTCTTTTGGCGATTATCATAAATTAAATTAATTTTTACCGTACCGCTTGTTGCGTATTCGAATAAATTAAGGCCGGAAGATTTTTCCCAAATTTGTTCGGCCTCGGTTATGGATGCCAAAAAAACTTTTTTGCTTATACCAAAGTTTTGGTCAAACTCGCCTAGTTGGTAGGTGATTGGGGTTCGACAAGGAAAATATTGTTGATAAAAACGATTTTTAAAATTTAATAAGTCGGTGTAGAAAAAATAAATCAATGCACTAGGGACGGTGAATAGAAGAAACCAGCCAAAAAATTTGTTAAAAGTTTGTTTCACAGTTATAAAATGATTTGAGCAAATAAATGAGTAATTATATTATACCATAAAATTGAGGTGTGTATGGTCAATAAGTGTGTAAATAATATTTAGACAATTGACGTTTAAGCTTAAAAAGCTTACAATTAATCTTGAAAATTACAATATAATGCAAACTTCCAATCAAATATTAAAAACAAAATTTGGTTATGAATCGTTTCGATTTAATCAAGAAGATATTATCAAAACCATCATGCAAAAACGCGATGCGTTTGTTTTGATGCCTACTGGCGGTGGTAAGTCTTTATGTTATCAAATTCCAGCCTTGTTGTTCGATGGGTTAACGGTAGTCATCTCACCTCTAATTGCCTTAATGAAAGATCAGGTGGATGCTCTTCGCTTAAACGGTATCAATGCCGCTTATATGAATTCTTCGCTGGATACTAATGAAATTTCTGATATTTATGAACAATTAAATAGACATGAAATAAAATTACTATATGTTTCTCCCGAACGATTATTAGGGAATAACCAACTTTTTTTGGTTTTTTTAAGAAGCTTAAATATTTCTCTATTTGCTATCGATGAGGCACATTGTATTTCTCATTGGGGTCATGACTTTCGTCCAGAATATCGATTACTTTCTTCATTAAAAAGAGAATTTTCTGCTGTGCCAATTATTGCATTGACCGCTACAGCGGACGGCCTGACTCGTGATGATATTTTGGATAAATTAAAATTAAAAAATCCAGTTGTTTTTACTTCTAGTTTTAATCGACCAAATATTCATTATTCTGTCGAGCCAAAACGTAAGATGTATGAACAAATCCTTATTTATCTCAAAAAACATCGCAATGATTCTGGAATTATTTATGTTTTATCTCGTAATTCGGCACAGAAAATGGCAGATAAACTAAAGGCCGATGGTTTTTCAGCCAAACCATATCATGCTGGTTTGAGCGGTGATAAGAGAAACAAACACCAAGAGTTATTTATAAAAGATCAGGTAAAAATAATCGTGGCTACTATTGCTTTTGGTATGGGGATAAATAAATCCAATGTACGTTTTGTTATCCATGCTGATCTGCCAAAAAACATTGAGAGTTATTATCAAGAAACTGGACGGGCTGGTCGTGATGGGTTAAAAAGTGAAGCAATTTTATTTTACAGTGGTGGGGATGTGATTAAATTAAAAAGATTTGCGATGGTTGAAAACAACCCGGAACAAACACGTGTGATGTTGCACAAACTTTCTCAGATGGCTACTTTGTGTGAATCCAACGCGTGCCGACGTCGAGCGATTTTAAATTATTTTGGAGAGCAAGCACCGGATAGTTGCGATAATTGTGATGTATGTTTGACTGGTCGAGAGAAATTTGATGGTACTGTGATTGCCCAAAAAGCATTATCGGCAGTGGCTCGTTTGGAAAATCGATTTGGGCTGACATATGTAGTGGATTTTTTACGTGGTTCAAAAGCTGAAAAAATTAGTGAAACTCATAAAACTTTAAAAACATATGGAATTGGTAAGGATATTTCTAAAGAAGAGTGGTTTCGTTATTTTAAGGATTTAATTTCTTTTAATTATCTTAAGCAAGTTGGCAGTGAATACCCGGTATTGGCATTAACAGAAAAAAGCCGAAATGTTCTTTTGGGAAAAGAAAAAGTTTTTCTAGTTAAAGCAGTTGCCAAAAAAGAAATCACTTTGTCTGAAATGCCCTATGAACAAGAATTATTTGATAAACTTAAAATTGTTCGTACTGATCTGGCGCAAAAAGAAAATGTGCCAGCTTATCTCGTTTTTTCCGATGCTACTTTGTTGGAATTATCCACATATTTGCCACAAACTTTAGAAGAAGTTAGAAAAATTTCTGGATTTGGTGACATAAAATTGGCAAAATATGGGAAGATTTTTCTAGAAGTGGTGTTTAATTATTGTGCAGAACGCAAACTCGCATCAAAAATTAATGAAAAAATTCCTAAGCGTTAGTGTAATGGTGTGGAAAAAATTGTCTAGACAAAAAATTTGTGCTATAATTAATTTATTATTTATTAATTTAATTATATGGCCAAAGGTGAAAACGCAGGTAAAAAAAATAAAAATATCAAGAAGCCAAAGAAAGATAAAAAGAAATAGCCCGTTAAAATCCACTTCTAATCAAGTGGATTTTTGTTTAAAGATTGACTTTTTGGCTATTTTAAGGCAATATACGTATATATGAATATTACTTCTGCTACCTTTGTTAAAGGCATTGTCGCTGCTGATCCTCTTTTAGAAAACGGAATTTCACAAATTGCTTTTATTGGACGCTCTAATGTTGGTAAATCCAGTGTTATTAATGCATTTGTTAATCAGAAGGGTTTGGCTATAACCAGTTCTTTTCCTGGCCGTACGCAACAGATAAATCTTTTCTTGATTAACAAGAAATTTTATTTGGTTGATTTGCCAGGTTACGGTTATGCCAAAGTTTCTGGGGAAAGACGAGGAGAAATTGAAGATCTGATCAACTGGTATTTTTTTGATTCAAATTATGAGCAGAAAAAAGTGGTTTTGATTATCGATGCGAAAGTCGGTCCAACCAAAGATGATCTACAAATGTTGCATAGTTTGGAAGAACAGGGCAAAGATATCGTTGTGGTCGCAAATAAGGTAGATAAAATAAAAAAAACTGATTATGATAAACAGTTAGAAAAAATACGAGCCATAGTCGGTATTCACAAAATAATTCCATTTTCAGCTGAAAAAAGATTTGGTATCAATGATCTGGTGAACGCAGTTACACATTGACATTTTCCAAATTTTTCACTACAATCTGAATATTCTGGAGAGATGGCTGAGCGGTCGAAAGCAGCAGTTTACTAAACTGCAGCCCTTGAAAGAGGGCCCTGGGTTCAAATCCTAGTCTCTCCGCCAAAATGTTTATGTACAAAATTATACTTTTTTACAAATATCTTATAATTGACGATCCAGAATTATTGGCCGAACAACAAAGAGAATTGTGTGAACGGTTAAATTTAAAGGGACGCTTGATTGTTGCCACCGAAGGGGTAAATGGCACTTTTGAAGGTACTGTAAAAAATATTGAGGAATATTTAGAAACAATGCGGTCCGATCCGCGTTTTTTTGATGTTGATTTTAAAGTCAGCACTGGTACTGGTGATGCGTTTCCTCGTTTGTCTATTAAGGTGCGAACAGAAATTGTAAGTGCTCATTTGGGAGGCGATGACGTTAATCCAACTCGTGTGACGGGAAAATATATTTATTCAGAAGAATTACATGATTGGATCAATAGCGGAAAAGAATTTTATATCGTGGATATGCGTAATGATTATGAACATGAGGTCGGACATTTTGCTGGTTCGATTTTACCACCATTAAAAAATTTCCGTGATTTGCCGTCATCACTGCCTACTCTTGCTCATCTTAAAGATAAAACAGTAGTTACTGTTTGTACTGGCGGTGTGCGTTGTGAAAAAGCTTCCGGATATTTAGTGCAAAATGGTTTTAATGATGTTTACCAGCTCTATGGTGGCATTGTTACTTATATGGAAAAATACTCCAATGAAGATTTTAAAGGGGCTCTATATGTGTTTGACGGTCGTGTTACTATGGGTTTTAATACAAGTGACGACAAACATGAAGTAATAGGAAAATGCTGGCTTTGTCAAAGTCCAACTGAGCGCTATTTGGATTGTGCCTATTTACACTGCTCTGGTAAACGACATTTTTTGTGTTGCCAGTCATGTTTACAATCTGACGGTCGAGCCTTTTGCTCTAAAGAGTGTGAAGAAAAATTATAATTGTTCCATTTTAATGTTAGAAACTTGTACGGATGCATCCTCAGTGTAGAAACCGTATTTGCCATCTACTGTTAAAACGTCTTTGTTAGTTATAGAGTATTGCGCATATTGTTTATCATTTATAGTGATAGTAATATTATTATTTTGCGCATTTATTATTACATTGTAATCTTTGTTGATTGGGAAAAAATCTTTGTTTAATGTTGAAGTGTAAAGAAAATTTTGTCTGTCATTCAAAAGAGATTCGCCTAATTCTAAACCGTAGCCATTTGGTTTAAGAGTAAGATATTTAAATTTACCATCATTTTTATAGCCAAACACTACCCATCCCACTTCCCAAGGATTTGGAGTAGACCCAATCCGAAGTTGTTTGGTGGTTTTCATGGTGTAGCTCAATTGAAAAGGTTGTTGGTAGCTTGTTTTGCTTATCACTAGCGCAGCGTGAGTTTCATTTGTTTGAGTGGCCGCTTTTGGGGTCATGGTAAGCTGTTCAAGCTTTGTGTCCCAATTTACAGTACCATAACCATTATAGATTATAGTTCCTTCCCAAGGAAACATAGGAAAAGTGGTGGTTTGGATGTTGATGTTTTGTAATAAAATTATTTTTGGTGTTTTATAGGGTATAAATGGGTTTTTTTTCGCCAGAACAACACTTTGTGGCAATATTAGCGCAACAAAAGCGATTGCTACAACTGCAAGGATGTTGATGGTTTTTTTAACGATAGTGTTCATATTTTACTTTAAAAAAATAACAACGAAATATACCATAAAATCGTTATTTTGTCAATAGGACGTGCTAGTCAGGAATATTGATCTGATTATAAATTTTCCATGAAATGGCCAATAGTGTGCAAGATAAAAAGGCTGATACTATACAATAATAACAAAGATAACCAATGACATATATTTGTAGATAGGTGAGTCGTAAACTAAATAATACGGCAACGGCAGAAAACGGTAATAATAAATTTAATAAAAAAGTAAAATCTTTTCTGAAGCTAATTAGTCCGATGGAGATGACTACCAAATAGAAAAACATGCCAATCAAGGAAATTGGTATTCCTAAAACAGTAGAATAAATACTGTCCGCAACCAGTTGGCAGGAGTTTACCTGTTTTACTTCGGTGAAGCAGTTGATGGGGTGAGCTTTATAATGGGCATAAGTAAGATAAGATGAGTCGGCCAAACCGATGAATCCAACAACTAAAATAGCTATTTTTAGTGATTGCTTTATTTTTACCGACTGGAGGAAAAAGCCACGAATTTTTTGTAACATAAAAAAAGATGTTAAGTTATATCGAATATATCTTAACATCTTTTTTGATTTATTAAAAGTTGAATTTAGATTTATAGCGAATCAAGTTCAAGCGTTTGATCAATTTTTATCTGGTCTACAAATTCATAAGCATGACTAACCAAAATTAGCGCACCTTCGAATTCGTCGAGCGCTTTGGCAATAATCGGTAGATGACGGAAATTAATATGGTTAGTGGGCTCATCCATGATTAAAAGACCAGGTTTTTGCAACACAAATTGAGCATAACAAAGCAAACCTTTTTGACCTTCTGATAATGATCCAACTTTATTTTTTAAAATTTCAGATGACAATAAAAATCTAGAGGCAGTGGAATAAATTTCTTGGTTCCAAGGGTCGGCCATCATATCAGCCAAAGCTTGGTAGCCAGTTTTATCAAAATCAAGACCAGAAAAATCTTGACGGTAATAGCCGATTTTTACATCTTTACCAATTTTTGCGCCTTCTTCTAGTCCACTAGCCAAAGCTTGTAAGAGAGTACTTTTACCAATACCGTTTGGACCACTGATTAATAATTTTTGCTTTTTGCGTAAGGCGATAGTGGATGATAGTTGTTTGCGTACCGGTTCGTGGTTTATCATCACGCCTACTGAACTTATTTCTACCATTGGACCGACGATGTCAGTTTGAGTTGGGATATTAAATTCGGTAATAGTTTTATCTTCTTGACGTTCTTCAATTTTATTTTCTTCTGCTTCTTCTACCTGATCACGTAATTTGCTAGCCAATTTACGCATTTTACCGCCTTTATGGGAAAAAAAGTTAATTTTATCTTTTCTGTCTTGGATACTTCTTTCTAGTTGGGCATTTTTGGCACGTTCACGTTCTATCTGCGCTTCAATTTCACCAAGTGCTTCATAATAATCACCTACGTATTGTTCTACTTTTTTGGTGTAGGAGTCCAAATATAAAATTCCATCAGTAAAGGCATTCAAAAAATTGGCATCATGGGAAATTACCAGACAAGTTTTTGGATATTCCATTAAAAAACGGGTAAGATGTGAAATACCATCGACATCCAAATTGTTGGTCGGTTCATCCAATAATAAAATATCTGGCTGTTGAATCAAGGCATAGGCCAAGAGTAGGCGAGCCTGTTGTCCACCAGAATATTTATTTATTTTTTTATCAAGTGGGGCATCAAGGTGTACTGCTTCCAAAACATTTTTAATGCGTTTTGGTAGATCATACATTTTTTTGTCAAAAGCTGATGCAAAAAATTCTTCAATAGATTTTTCTAAATTTTCTTTTTTCATTACTTGAGTGGCGATGGCGATAGTGGCGCCTTGGCCAAGATAGACATTTCCTTTTACTGGTTTTATTTCACCAGTTATCATTTTAAAAATTGTACTTTTTCCAGCTCCATTTTGACCCATGATAGTTACCTTAGCATTTTCACGTACTGAAAAACTCGCTTCTTCTAAAAGCGTTTTGTTTTCATCGTAGTAAAATGTCACTTTGTCAAAACGAACTATTACGTCTCCGTGTTCCATATTTCAAATTTCTCAGAAATTTATAATTCCAATTACAAAAGCTAACTATACAGTAAAAAGTGCTTTTTGTCAATGATTGTCAAAGTATTTTTTTTATGCTATTATCAATAGTAATTATGATTAATTTGTTTTTTTTGATTTGGAACCAATATTTGTTGATACCGCTGGTTAATGCGCTGATTTGGATTTATAACAACATGACCGACCACAATCTTGGTTGGGCGGTTGTTTGGTTAACGGTTGGTTTGCGTATTGTACTGTTACCTTTGACGATTATCTCTGAGCGCAATACCGTGCGACAAGCAAAGGCACAAGAAGAAGCGTTGAAAGCCGCTCAAGCTTTTCGGTTTGATCATATCGCTCAACAAGAAGAGATTAGAAAAATTATCAAGAAAAATCATATCTCTCCTTGGGCCAAAGTTTTGACCTTGTTAATCCAGTTGTTAGTCTTGATATTACTTTATCAAGTGTTTGTACGAGGTATTACTGGCGAAAAATTGGCCAAGGTACTATATTCGTGGATTGATTTCCCTGGTAAAATTAACACCAATTTTTATGGATTTGAAATAGGCAAAGTGCATGATTTGATCTGGTCTGGTATTTGCGGTATTTATATTTTTCTTTTTATTATCTTTGAAAATCGCCATCAAAAACATTGGCAAAGCGGCCAGGTGGTATTCCTGTTTCTTTTCCCTTTTTTCACTTTTGCCGCGTTGTGGTATTTACCAATGGTTAAGTCTTTGTTTATTTTGACCTCAATGGTTTTTTCTGATATCATTACTTTAATTATTAGTTTTTTGTTTTCGCCTAAACCTGCCAAAGTGGGTGCTCATCATTAATATTTTTTGTATATGGCTGGAGATTCATTAGATAAGTTGATGTATTCATTTGTAATGGATGACGTCTTAAAAGGATTTTTTATTTCTGTTCCACCAGGTTATGTGGCTTGTGTTTATGATTTGGGCCGAGGAGTATTAAAAAAAGTTTTGACTCCTGGTTTACATTTAAAAATTCCATTTTGGCAGAAAGCCAAATTATTTAATGTCCAAACTTTAGAATATACTATTAGCCGTCAATTTGGTATTGAAAACGAAAAAGCTTTGGGGGATATTCCAGTTGCCGCTCTAACTCAGGATGGCCTGCGTGTAGCGGTTGAAGGAACGATTTTGTTGCGTTTGGATGTTCATCAGATTCCATCAATTTGGCAGCAAATCGGCGAAGATTTTGTTGCCAAAATTATTCGTCCGACTATCCGCAGTCGTGTGCGTATGGTGTTTAGTAAATTTGCTTTGCAAGAAATTACTAGTACAAAGCGTGATTCGGTAGAAATGGAGCTAAAAAATGAACTGGAACGAATTTTTTATGCGCGTGGTATCTATGTAGAGAATGTTTTGTTGCATGAGGTGCAGATTATAAAATAGTTTTCTTAAAATTGTCAAAAACAGCATACAGCAACTCTTTCGCTTTTTTCGCCCGCGAGGGCGAAAGGATGAGCTTCGGCTCATAACCCGCTCAAGAGTTACTGTATGCTGTTTTTTCTTTATTTTAAGGAAAATTTTGGCTATTGACAGTGTTAATAACTTCTGGTATATTAGCACTCAGTATATAAGAGTGCTAAACAATAAAAACAAGATGAATCATCGTCAAGAACAGCTTTTAATTCTGGTTATTGAAAAGTATATTGAGACCGCACAGCCAATTGGATCCAAGTTTTTGGTATCTGATGCGGAGCTAGATTTGAGTGAAGCAACGGTGCGCAATGAACTACGCGATTTAGAAGAGGCTGGATTTTTGACCCATCCACACACTAGCGCTGGCCGTATTCCTACTGAAAATGGCTATAGATACTATTTGGATAAAATTGAATGGGATAAATTAAAGATTAACAAAAAAGAAACCGAAGTGCTGGGAAGTTTTTTTGCGGTGGAAGACAAGGTTCAAGCACAGAAAAATTTATCCAAAACATTGGCGGCAATTACGCAGGAAACGGTTATTTTGGCATTTACCCCACATTCGATTTATTACACCGGACTTTCCAATCTTTTTTCCAAACCAGAATTTATAGAATTGGGAATAGTGGGGGATATTTCACAAGTATTTGATCGTTGTGAAGATTGTATTCCAGAATTTTATAGTTTGGTAACCGAAGATATAAAATTTTTTATCAGTGATGAACATCCGTTTGGAAACATGTTGTCGGCTATGTCATTTAAATTTGGTGATAGTTTGATTACAATATTATCGCCATTGCGCACTAACTACAAGCACAATTATGCACTTTTACAGGCAGTTAAAGAATTATTAAACAAATAGAGTATGACTGACGAGCAAAACAATGATAACGAGATAAAAGAAGAAATTAACAGTGAACCCTTAGAAGATGAAACTGAGGAAAATCAAGGTGAAAAAACTGGTTTCTTTAATCGAAAATGCAAAAATTGCGAAAGTAGCACCGGCCAAGTCGAAGAATATAAAAAAGATTGGCAACGTGCTTTAGCGGATTATAAAAATTTACAAAAAGAAACTAATGAGCGTCGTAGTGAATGGGCGCAGATGAGCAAAACCATGATCTTGGAAGATTTTATCCCAGTCTACGACAATTTTAAAACAGCTTTTTTTCACCACCCAACATTGCAAGCTGACAATGAAGAGCATAAACAAATAAAAAGTTGGGTAGATGGTATTGGTTATATTATGAAACAGTTTGGGGATGTGATGAAAAGTCATGGTATTGAAGAAGTTAAAACTGTCGGTGAACAATTTGATCCTACCCTACATGAAAGTGTTGGTGAAGAAGAAGCAGAAGGAAAAGAAAGTGGAGTGATTCTAAAAGAAGCGTCTGGCGGATATAAAATGGGTGGCAAAGTAGTGAAGGTGGCGAAGGTAATCATTGCCAAATAATTTATTAAATAGAAATATATGTCGTTAATTCGTTGGAATCCAATGAAAGTATTTACGCCAGCGGTTGATGTTTATGAAACCGATAAAGCCGTGGTAGTTGAAACACCGTTGGCTGGATTTAATCCAGAAGATGTCAAGATTAGTGTTGAAAATGGTGTTCTTACTTTACAAGGTGAACACAAGAAAGAACATGAAATTGAAGAAAAAAACTATTATCGCAAAGAGGTTCGTAGTGGTGCTTTCTATCGTCAGATTGCTTTGCCGACAGCTGTACTGGAAGATAAAGTAGAAGCTAGTTTTGAGGAAGGGGTATTAAAAATTACTTGTCCAAAAACAAAATCGGCTGAACTAAAAAAAGTAGAAATTAAAATTACTAAAAAAAATTAATTAATATATACACATATGTCAAAAGTATTAGGAATCGATCTCGGCACGACCAACTCTTGTATGTCCATCATCGAAGGTGGTCAGCCAAAAGTATTGGAAAATAAAGAAGGTGCACGCACTACTCCATCTATCGTCGCTATTTCAAAAAGCGGTGAACGTTTGGTTGGTATGCTTGCAAAACGTCAGGCTGTTACAAATCCAGAGAATACTTTGTATTCCATTAAGCGTTTGATTGGTCGCAGTTGGACAGACGAAGAAGTGCAGCGCGATTTAAAACTTATGCCTTATAAGATTGTAAAATCTGGCGAAGGTGTAAAAGTTACAATGCAAGGTAAAGAATACAGTCCACAAGAAATTTCAGCGATGATTTTAGGAAAAATGAAAGCTGATGCTGAAGAACGTTTGGGGGAAAAAATTACTGAAGCGGTAATTACTGTACCAGCTTATTTTAATGATTCTCAACGTCAGGCTACAAAAGATGCTGGTGAAATTGCTGGTTTGAAAGTGTTACGTATTGTAAACGAACCAACTGCCGCCGCTTTGGCTTACGGTTTTGATAAAAAGACTGAACAAAAAATTGCTGTTTACGATTTGGGTGGTGGTACATTTGATATTTCCATTCTCGAGATTGCCCCAGATAATGTACAAGTTCTTTCTACTAATGGTGATACTCACTTGGGTGGTGATGATTTTGATCAAGTTATTATTCGTTGGATTTTGGATGAATTTAAAAAAGACCAAGGTATTGATTTAAGTAATGATCCTTTGTCATTACAACGTATTAAAGAAGCGGCAGAAAAAGCTAAAATTGAATTGTCTACTGCTCAGGAAAGTGAAATCAATCAGCCGTTTATTACTTCTGATGCCGGTGGTCCAAAACATTTGGTAATGAAATTAACTCGTTCTAAATTGGAAGAGTTGGTAGGTACTTTGGTAGAAAAAACTTTAGAACCAGTAAAAAAAGCGCTAGAAGATGCAAAATTAAAAGTAACTGATCTAAATGAGATAGTAATGGTCGGTGGTATGACTCGCATGCCAATGGTGTTAGCTGCGGTAGAAAAATTCTTTGGCAAGAAACCAAATATCAGTGTAAATCCAGATGAAGTAGTAGCTGTGGGTGCGGCTGTTCAAGGTGGCATCTTAAAAGGTGATGTTAAAGACGTATTATTGCTAGATGTCACTCCATTATCCTTTGGTATTGAAACTATGGGAAGTGTGATGACAAAATTAATTGAACGTAACACTACTATTCCAACTTCAAAATCTCAAACTTTCTCTACGGCTGCGGACAATCAACCAAGTGTAGAAATTCATGTTTTACAGGGTGAACGTCCAATGGCTACGGACAACAAATCTTTGGGTCGCTTTATTTTGGACGGTATTCCAATGGCTCCACGTGGTATTCCTCAAGTTGAAGTAACTTTTGATATCGATGCCAATGGTATTTTAAATGTAAAAGCTAAAGACAAAGGTACAAACAAAGAACAGAGTATCCGCATCGAATCATCTTCAGGTTTGTCAAAAGAAGAAATCGAAAAGATGAAAAAGGATGCTGAATTG
This sequence comes from Candidatus Magasanikiibacteriota bacterium, assembly GCA_943359595.1. Lineage (GTDB taxonomy): Bacteria > Patescibacteriota > Patescibacteriia > Magasanikbacterales > GWA2-37-8 > CAIOJG01. Next base: position 12,410 of record CALRIA010000008.1, read on the forward strand.
CACGCTGATGAAGATAAGAAAAAGCAAGAACTTATCGAAGCTCGTAACATCGCTGATTCAATGGTTTATACCACTGAAAAAATGATGAAAGATGTGGAAGAAAAGAAAATCGAAGTGACAGAAGAAGAGAAAAATAAAGTCGAAGAAGCTTTGAAAGTGGTGAAAGAATTAAAGGATAAAGATGATGTAGAAGCGCTCAAGAAGGCAGCTGAGGATCTTTCTAAGGCAGCCCAAGCAATTGGTATGAAGATGTATCAGCAAGAACAAGCTAAGAGTGGCCAGCCAGGAGCTGAAGCTCCAACTGGTGATCAAGCTTCTGCAGATGAAAAGAAAGGTGATGAATCAATTGAAGGTGAAGTAGTGAAATAATTAATTATAAATGATATAATACACGGGCAGACATTTTAGTTTGTCCGTGTATTTAATAAATTTGTATGTCTTTAGATGTAGAAAATTCAATGCAACTGGAAGTAATAAAATCCGAACAAGATCCATTAAAAAAATTTAGATTGTACTTTGATTATTTAAAAGATAAATATAAAAATATTAATGGTACTATACGATTGATAAAGACTGAAGATTTGGGACAAGACGAAATGAATTTTTTTAAAGGATTTATTTCTTTTTTGAAAACACTAAATTCGGATAATTGTGATGTAAAGGCCATTAGTACAAAGATTGATAATTTTTTAAATAATCTAAATAATTGTTCTGAAAAAAATTTTATAAATTGGATGAGAAATTTATTTCAACCATTTGAATTATTAAGGGGTCGGGCTACAGATTGGGATGGTAACGGTGACCGAGAAGATGGTATAAATTTTTTAATAAATGAAACTCTGCTTCAGATAAATCCAGATAATATATTTTAACTGTTCCTGATTTATGTCCAAAGATTATTATAAAATATTAGGGGTGGAAAAAGGTTCCACTGCTGATGAAATTAAAAAAGCTTTCAAAAAATCTGCTATGCAACACCATCCGGATAGACCGGGCGGTGATGAAAAAAAATTTAAAGAAGCAAATGAAGCATATCAGGTATTGTCGGATGCTGATAAACGCACTAAATATGATCAATACGGCTCTGATTTTGAACAACAGGGTGGTTTTGGTGGTGGTGCTAGCTGGGATGATTTTATGCGTCAGGCACGTGGCGGACAAGGCAATGGTGGGTTTCAATTTGATTTTGGTGGAGAAGATCTCGGGGATATTTTTGGAAATATGTTTGGTGGTGGGCGAACAGGACGCTCAAAACAAACGCGTGGTAGTGATATTCAGGTAGATGTTGAATTGGATTTTAAAGAAGCGGCTTTTGGTGTTGAAAAACAAATTCATCTGCGTAAACAAAGTGCATGTGATGTTTGTAGCGGCACCGGTGGTGAACCTGGCAGTAAAATGGAAAAATGTTCTACGTGTGGCGGACAAGGTCAGGTTGCTCAAAATCAGAGAACATTTTTGGGCACAATGCAAAATATTATAACTTGTCCAAATTGTCAGGGTAGAGGGGAAAAGCCAAGTAAAAAATGTAAGCATTGTGGTGGTGATGGTGTAGTCGCAAAATCCAGTGAAATAAAAGTAAAGATTCCCGCTGGTATTAATACTGGAGAGTCACTACGTTTGTCTGGATATGGTGAGGCCGCGCCACATGGTGGTCAAAGTGGTGATTTGTATGTGCGTGCTCATATAAAACCAAATAAATATTTTCATCGTGAAGGTTTTGATGTTTACACTGAGGCTGAAATTAATTTTCCTCAAGCGGTTTTAGGAGATAAGATAGAAGTGGAAACAATCGATGGTCCGGTAACATTAACTATTCCAGAAGGTATAGAATCTGGTCAATTGATGAAAATGAAAGGACACGGTATCTCTCATTTAGGTCGGTCAACTCGTGCTGATCATTTTGTGAAAATAAAAATTCGTGTACCGAAAAAAATTAGCAAAGAAGTAAAGAAAAAATTAGAAGAATTAAAAGGTGATTTATAATTTTTTTATATGCCATATACAGGAAAACCAACGGGTTACGAAGAATATCAGGAAGTCGAGGATCGAAAAAAGGCAAACAAATAATTTTCTTGATTAAGTATACCGTCAATGGTATACTTTTTTTATGCAAAATATTTCTGATAAAGAATTAGTTTTATTAGCGATAAAAGGCGATATGAAAGCTTTTGAGCAATTGGTTTCTCTCTATGAGAAGCCTATTTTTGGTTATATTGTGCGTTTTGTTAACCATAAAGAAAACGCGGAGGATTTGACTCAGGAAACTTTTATCAAGATTTTTCGCAGTTTAAAGACTTTTGATCCAGAGTATAAATTTAAAACATGGCTGTTTACTGTTGCTACCAACACCGTCTATGATTGGCTAAGAAAAGCGAAAAAAAACAAAGAAATTTTTATAGTGGATGATCCGGATATTAATTTTGAAACAATTGATGATCGTTGGTCGTATAAACTTACAGAGGACAAAGAGCTCGTTGACAATGCCCTTAAAAATATTAAACCCGTTTATCAGAGTGTAATTGTATTGTTTTATCGTGATGAACTATCGTATCAAGAAATCGCTGAGGTTCTGAAAGTGCCTATCAATACTGTAAAGACTTATATATATCGTGCTAAAGAAGCTTTAAGCGAAGAATTGATTAAAAAAATATGAACGAAGTTCCACAAAAATTACACCGCGATATTATGCGATCGGTAAAAATAGTAAGAAGACGCTATTATTTATTTGGATTGTTAACTGGTTTTTTCGCCAGCCTCGTGGCAATGTTATGGGTTGTATATATGAGGATGATAGAGATCGGAAGTTTTGACTTTTTGTCTGTATTGGCTGAGACATTACAAATTGATGTTTCTTTGATAGTTGATTTTAAAGAAGACCTGGTAGAATTTTTGCCACTAAGAAGTCTAGGTTGGTCGTTGGCTTTATTCATTGTAATAAGTTTTCTAGTTGGAATAATTTTTCGATATAGAAAAGTTTTATTTCTAAAGGTCGATAAATTTTCTAAACAAATTATAAAAAAATAATTATTAATATATAAAAATAATCAATATCTATATGAAAAAACTTTTTTCCACATTGTTGGTAGCTGGTGTCATCTTAGTTGCAGCTCCTGCTTCTGCCCAAACTACAACTGTCACTACATCAAAACCTACTCTCAAACAAGAAATCAAAAAAATTAATATCGAAACTAAGGCAAAATTAGGAACTGTAAAAATAGAAAAAAAGGAAGCTTTGGAGAAGATTAAAACAGAAGTAAAAAATATAAAGACTTCTGCTAAAATGGAAAAAGAAAAAGTAAAAGAAGAATCAAAATTAAAAACTGAATCTAACAAGGCTAAAGCAACCGCTTTGAAAGCTTTGGAAAAAATTCGTAAAGATGCAAAAGCTTTGGCACAAAAAGAATATTTCACAACTTTGAAGCAACTAAACGTTACCCATATTGCTGCACTAAAGGTTGCTGGCAAAGATACAGTTGCTAGAAAAGCTGCTAAAACTACTTTTGTAGCTGCCAAGAAAGTAGCTAGTGAGAAACATACTGCCGCTCTTAAAGCTGCTGAAGCTGCTTTTAAAGCTGGTAAAGATGCCCTAAAGACTGTTGCCCCAGTTGTAGTTCCTGTCACAACAACCGCTTCTGCCACAACATCAATTTAATAACTTTGGTTAATAAAAAATCTTCCTTTAATCGGGAAGATTTTTTTTGTCTAAAATTTTATTTACTTCCGCGTCTGCTTCCTTGTTGTTTTCTCTTAAAGTGTGGCGGTATTTAACTTTTTTAAATTGTGCTGCTGCATTGTATGCTTGAATAAATAACTTTTGTAAACTTGCTTCTCGTACTTTATAAAAACCTTGCATTTGTTTGGTAACTAATTCACTGTCCAAAACGCTTTCCACTTCGGTGGCACCCAATTCCTTGGCTCTTTTTAGGGCGGATATCAAAGCAGAATATTCAGCAAAATTATTTGTTTGTTCTCCTAGATATTCACCGTAAGAATCTATAGTGTGACCATCTTCATCTTTTATTATTACGCCGATTGCTGCTGGGCCCGGATTCCCACGTGCTCCACCATCTGTAAAGGTGATTACTTTCATAATTTATAGGATTGAATTTATATTATTTTAATATTGTTTTTTCCACAAACCGTCTTGATTATTTATAATTGCTGAAAAGTACAACTCTCTTTTTTCAGTATTTGCTACCGCATCGGTAATTTTATTATTTATTAAATTATGACTAACAAAATAATAAGGGAAAAGCGCTGTCATTTTATCAGCCCAGATTAAGCCTAATGTATTATATTCATCTAGGACAATTACTTTTTGTAATTGTTCACCAGAACGATTTAATAAAAACGGTTCCTCACCTTGGCTATAAGTTGTTATCTCCCATGGTGTCCAGATAATCCACCAGCTATTAAAATTTGAAGACAATAATTTATCACCAAAAAATGAATAACGTTTATCTTGGTCGAGCAAGAGCATTTCTGAAACACCGGATTTTTTTAATAAAATTTGATTATTTAGAGCGTTTAGAATTTGCCAGGTTATTTCTTTGTTGTCGGCGTTGGAAAAACTGTTTATTTTGGTTAAAACTTTAGAAAAACCAAAAGTATCTTTAATAATAGCAAGTTGATCAGTAGATGAAGTATTTTGTATGGTCCAAATTTGGCCGTTGTCTATATACCAATCTACAAAAATATTTTTCCCAATAGTTAGCTTTTGTTTAGTGCTAGCGTCTATTGTTAGTAATTGATTTTTAGTTGAATAAAATATTTCTGGTTGTGAAGAATTGCCCCATTGGATTTTGGTAATTTTATTTTTTTCTTCTTTAGCTAAATTCCATAATTTATCAGGTTCAATAGCATTAAATACATATATTTCCGAAAAATCTTCAGAATAAATAATGGCAAAATTATTTTTTGAATTTGACCAATTTACTCGATAGTTTTTTCCTAGTGTTCCTTTGATAATCGGATTTTCAGTATTTTTATTTAGATCTCTTAACCAAAAGGTTACTGGATTGTCGCGAGTTTGATAAATTATATAGTTATTGTTGTTGGATAAATATAATCTATCAGCTTTATTATCAGAAATTTTTTGTGGTTCAGACTTTTGAATTAATTTTATTTCTTTGATATAGGCCGTTTGTTTATTTTCAACGAGTACTTCTTTTTCCCAATCATAAAATCCATCGGCTGTTAATCGGATTTTATATTTACCTTTGGCTAAATTTTTTAAACGAATAGGAATTTTAGTTTTTAATTTGGCATCATTAAGATAGGCAGTAGCATTTTTTGGCAATATATCTATACTAATTGCACCAGTTTCTTGAATAATACCATTGGTAAAATCATAACGATAACCAGAGGAATATAAAATCAAAATTGGGGAGATGATGAAAAAAGCCAAGATAAATAAAGATAGAAAAAACAACCTCCAAGGGCGGGTAAAATGTGTTCCAGGATATTCCATATTAATCATTGTTTAAGCCATAATTAACTAAAATTATGGTTTGCAAAATTTTATTGCTTGTAGTATAGTATAGAATGATAAAAAAATAAAGACATAAATTATGTCCTATCTCGTAATAAATGGTGGTAAAAAATTAAATGGAACGATTGAAAATCAGTCAGCTAAAAATTCAGCTGTGGCTATTTTGTGTGCTTGTGTTGCGATTAAAGGAAAAACCATTCTAGTGGACATGCCAGAAATTGAAGAAGTTAAGAGAATAATTGAATTATTGCAAAGTATCGGTGTCAAAATACAGTGGTTAGACAAGGGAATATTGGAAGTGAATGCGTCTGGTGATCTGAATATGGATAAAATTGATTCCAATGCCTCAGAAAAAACACGTGCCTCTATTTTTTTATGGGGAGCGTTGGCGGCTCGAGTAAAGTCTTATAAAATTCCAAGATCGGGTGGTTGTCATTTGGGAGAACGTACCGTTAGGCCACATTGGTATGCTTTAGAAAAATTGGGTGTGCGAATAGAATCAAAAGATTGTTTTTATTTTATAAAAAATTCTCCTTTAAAAGGAGCAAAAATTGTGATGTATGAATCTGGAGATACTACTACTGAGAACACTGTTATGGCCGCAGTTTTGTCTCAAGGAAAAACAATCATCAAAATGGCTTCAGCCAATTACATGGTACAAGATTTATGTTATTTTTTAAATAAAGCTGGAGCCAAAATCAAAGGCATCGGTACAACTACTTTAGAAATAGTTGGAGTAAATAAATTAAAACCTGTAAAAAACTATTCAATTATGCCAGATCCAATTGTCGCGATGACTTACCTCGCGGTTGGTATTACCACTGGCTCCAATATTACAATCAAAAGTTGCCCCTTGGAATTTTTGGAATTGGAATTATGTAAGTTAGAAATAATGGGACAAAAGTATAAGATAAAAAATGAAAGAAAATCAAAGAATGGTAAGTTTGTTTTAGTGGATATTGAAATTTTTCCAAGTACATTATTGGCCTTACAGGACAAAATTTACGGTAGACCTTTTCCCGGTTTAAATATTGATAATTTACCACTGTTTATCCCAATTTTAACTCAGTCGCAAGGGAGAACTTTGGTTCATGATTGGGCTTATGAAAATAGGGCTGTACATGCTTTGGAGTTACAAAAACTTGGTGCCTCAATAACTTTATTGGATGCTCATCGTCTTTGGGTTGAAGGTCCGACCAAATTTGTAGCCAACGAAGTCATCTGTCCGCCAGCGTTACGTCCAGCAGTAAATATACTGATTTGTATGTTGGCGGCTACAGGTAAATCTATATTACGTAATACTTATGCGATTGAGCGTGGTTACGAAAATTTATATGAAACTTTAAATTCCGTAGGTGCGGATATTAAAATTATCAATGAATAAAAATATGCAAGAAGAAAATATTACTCCTATCAAAATACGTGCTCGCAAATACGCTGGAATATATTTTAGTGTGATTATGGCCATCGTGCTGTTTGGTTTTGGGGTATTGGCGGGCCAATTTTTAGCCTTTAAAAAACCGATAACCAATGCGGCTGAGAATAGTGATTGGAGTACAAATATTATTAATTTTAGTACTGACAAAAAATTAACCAAAGATGTCGAATTCAACCAATTTTGGGAAGTTTGGCAAAAAGTAAAAACGAAATATGCCAAACAGCCAGTAAAGGATTCGGATCTTTTTTATGGCGCTTTGCAAGGGTTGGCGGCGGGAGTTGGCGATCCATACACTGTTTATTTTCCACCAAAAGCCGCTGATGAGTTCAATAAAAGTTTAGATGGTGAATTTAGTGGTATTGGCGCAGAAATTGGTGTTAAAAATAATGAGCTGGTAGTGATCGCACCGTTACCAGGTACTCCAGCCGATAAAGCTGGTTTACTTCCCGGAGATAAAATTTTTGCTATTGATAAAGTCGTGTCTATTGGTATGGATGCCAATGTGGCTGTACAAAAAATACGCGGTTTAGCTGGAACGCCAGTAGTATTGACCGTTATGCGCAATAGTTTTTTAAAGACAAAAGACTATTCGATTATGCGTGAAAAAATTAATATTCCATCCGTAACATTTTCAATAAAAAATAAAAATGTCGCTTATCTCCGTGTAATGCAATTTAACCAGAATACTGCAGCTCAATTTGATAAATACGTAAAAGAAATTCAGAACAAAAAAATCAATAAAGTAATAGTTGATTTAAGAAATAATCCTGGTGGTTATTTGGATACAGCCGTTGATTTGGCTAGCAGATGGGTAACTAGTGGTAAAATCGTAAGTGAAAAATTTAGTAATGGTGATGTAAATGAACATTTTACATCTGGCGATCACCCTCTACAAAATTTAAAGACGGTGGTGCTGGTGAATAGTGGATCAGCCTCGGCTTCAGAAATTTTGGCGGGTGCTTTGCAGGATCACAACAAGGCCACTATTGTTGGTGAAAAAACTTTTGGTAAAGGATCGGTCCAAGATTATGAAAATCTGTCCGACGGTTCATCATTAAAAATTACTGTAGCCCTCTGGTATACTCCAAATGATAAAAATATAAATGAACAAGGTATCCAACCAGATGTTCAAGTCAAAGAAGACTGGACCAAAGAAAAAATAGGTGAAGATGTTATGATTAAGAAGGCGTTAGAGATATTAAATTTAAAACCAATAGCGGTAAAACCAAATTAAGCGCGATCTTCCCAATGACGATCAGTTTCTACTTCTAGTTCTAAAAATATTTTTTTATTCAGAGCTGTTTCTAATTCTTTGCGTGAAGCAATGCCGATTTCTTTAATAGCTCGGCCGCCAGCACCAATAATCATTTTTTTGTATCTTGAATCAGATGTTAAAATAACGGCTTCGATCACAATGATCTCTGGTTTCTCTTCAATGTTTCTTACTTCTACATTTATGGAATATGGTACTTCTTTGCGTAAGGCTAATAATATTTTTTCACGAATAACCTCGGCAATCCATTTCCCTTTTCCAATATTGGTGATTTGATCACCTTCATACATAGGTATTCCTTCTGGTAAAAGCTCGAACACTTTATCTCTAAGTGGCTGAACATGGCGGTTTAGAAGAGCGGATAGTTCAAAAGTAGCGCTAAATTCATCGGATAATTGTTTATAATCTTCTAAATATTGTTTTTCTTCTTCTGGAAGATCACTTTTATTGAGTACTAGAAATTTTGGAACATCTAATTTGCGTAAAATTGATAATATAAATCTTTCCTCGGCTCCAATCGCTTTGGTTGGATCTACGACATATATGATTTCGTCGATTTCTTTGAGAGCTTCTTGAGCGCGTTCAGTAAGTTTACCAGCCAAAGGATTGTGTCTTTCCTTTAAAATACCTGGAGTGTCGACGAAAATAGCTTGTCCTTGTGCGGTGTTTAGCACACCATGGATAATGTCTCTAGTTGTTTGTGGTTTGTGGGTAACAGCTGCAATTTTAGTTCCAACCAGAGTGTTGAGTAAAGTGGATTTTCCGCTATTTGAGCGGCCAACCATAGTAATAAAACCGGATTTAAATATTGGTTTTTCTTCAACATGTTTAATTTTTGTCATAATTGCATTCTTAATTCATTAGTGTTACAATACTAGCGTAAATTAGAGGAAAAAGCAAGATGTCTATGAAAGTTGTTTTATTACAAGATATAAAAGGGGTTGGTAAGACAGATGAAATTAAAGAGGTAAATGAAGGTTATGCACGCAATTTTTTGTTTCCTAAACACTTTGCCGTTCAAGCTTTAAATAAAAATATTAAAGAATTAGATGATCGCAAACGCAAAGAAGCCAAAGAGTCTGAAAGAGAATTGCAAGAATTACAAGGTTTGGCGGGACGTTTAGATGGTTTTGAAATTTTAATTAAAGAAAAAGCAAGTGAGGGTGGTATTTTATATGCTTCGATTGGGCCTCAACGTCTTGTTCAAGAGCTGAATAAACGCGGTTTCAAAATTGAAAAAAATCAAATCAAAAATTTAAATATTAAAAAAGCTGGAGAATATACAGTAAATATAAAGTTAAATCATGGCCTAGAAGCTCAGGTCAGGATCAATGTTGAAACTCTTTAAAAAACGGACGCATCACTGCCCGTTTTTTATTATAAACTTTTGTCTATCGGTAATTAATATTTTATGCAAAAAACAAAATTTATATTTGTAATTGGTGGGGTATTGAGTGGAGTCGGCAAAGGAGTCACCGCTGCTTCAATTGGGAGAATTTTTAAAAATTATGGTTTTAATGTTTCAGCAATCAAGATTGATCCTTATATTAATGTCGATGCTGGCACGATGAATCCTGTAGAACATGGTGAAGTATTTGTTACCGAAGATGGTGATGAGACAGACCAAGATCTTGGTAATTATGAGAGATTTTTGGATACCAATTTGTTCTCCACCAACTATATGACCACCGGTCGTGTTTATCTGAGTGTAATTGAGAAAGAACGTAATATGGCCTATAAAGGACGTTGTGTACAAGTAGTGCCACATATCCCGATGGAAATTATTGCCCGTATTAAAACAGCGGCAGAAAAAACTAAAGCTGATGTAATGGTAGTGGAAATTGGTGGAACTGTAGGGGAGTATGAAAATATTTTGTTTTTGGATGCGGCGCGTATGATGAAGCTGGATAATCCTGATGATGTGGTTTTTGTTTTGGTTAGTTATTTGCCGATACCTTCTCATTTGGGTGAAATGAAAACCAAGCCTACTCAGCATGCTGCTCGTACTTTAAATAATTGCGGTATTCAACCAGATTTTATCGTCGCTCGTGGTCAATTTGAATTAGATCAACCACGACGTGAAAAACTAGCTTTTTTTTGTTGGATGCAATCCAAAGAAGATGTTATCTCAGCTCCAGATGTGGAAAGTATATATGATATTCCAGCAGTATTAGAAAAACAAAAATTCGGTCATTTGTTGGCAAAAAGACTAAAGATAAAACTCAACAAACGAAATAATAGTGCTGAGTGGGACAAATTTATTATCAAAATGAAATCGGCCAAAAAGAAAATTAAAATTGCGGTAGCCGGTAAATATTTTGCTACGGGAAATTACACATTATCTGATTCATATATTTCAGTAATTCAAGCAGTAAAACATGCCGCTTGGAGCTTGGGAGCCGAAGCTGAAATGACTTGGATAGACAGCGACGATTTTGAAAAAGATTCAAAGAAAATACAAGAATTGGCCAACTTTGATGCTCTGATTGTTCCTGGTGGGTTTGGTACTCGTGGAATTGAAGGGATTATTTCAGCAATTCGGTTTGCTCGTGAAAATAATTTGCCATATCTTGGTTTGTGTTATGGCATGCAACTCGCGACTGTAGAATTTGCGCGTAATGTATTGGGTCTAAAAGATGCTCATACTATAGAGGTGAATACTAAAACCAAAAATCCGATTATTCATATCAATCAATTACAGGCCCAGAATGTCAGTAAAAATCGTTATGGTGGTACGATGCGTTTGGGCGCTTATGATTGTGCTTTGGATGAAAATAGTAAAACAGCCAAATTGTATAATATGAAAAAAATTAGCGAACGTCATCGTCACCGTTATGAATTTAACAACGCTTATCGTGAAATGATAGACAAAGCTGGTTTAAAAGTGGTTGGTATAAATAAAGAAAAAGATTTGGTAGAAATTGTCGAATTGAAAAATCATCCTTTTTTTGTGGGCACACAGTTTCATCCTGAATTAAAATCTAGACCAACGCATCCACATCCGCTATTTGTTGGTTTGATTAAAACTGCTTTAAAATAAAAAATATGAACATTAAACAATATTTCAAAGAAGCTATAGAAGCGGATGCTTCCGATTTGCATTTGGTTGGTAATGAATTACCAATGATCAGGGTAGAAGGAGAATTAAAAGAATTGGATAAAAAACAGCTTAATGCTAAAGAATTGGAGGTAGTTATTTATGAAGAATTGGTTAGTAAAGATCAAAAAATCAGATTTGAAGAAGAAAAAGAATTAGATTTTAGTTATGAACAAGAGGGCGCTCGTTTTCGCGTTAATTTACATCGTCAAGAAGATGTTGTTGGGTTGAGCGCGCGTTTAATTCCAGCCACTATTCCTAGCCCAGAAGATCTACGTTTTGAGCCAATTTTAAAAGAAGTCCCAAGTATGTTGGATGGTTTGGTTTTGGTTACCGGGCCAACTGGTTGTGGAAAATCAACTACTTTAGCGGCGATTATTGAAGAAATAAATAAAAACCGTAAGGCTCATATTATAACCGTGGAGGATCCAATTGAATTTTTATTTGAAGATAAAAATAGTTTAATTGAACAGCGTGAAGTTGGTACTGATACTAATTCTTTTGCCAACGCTTTAAAACATGTCTTACGTCAGGATCCAAATGTTATTTTGGTTGGTGAGATGCGTGATCCAGAAACTATCGCTACTGTTTTGACTGCGGCAGAAACTGGGCATCTGGTATTTTCTACTTTACACACTAGTAGCGCCGCCGAAGCAGTGGAACGTATCGTGGATGTATTTGATGGAGCCAAACAAAAACAAATTTTGATTCAGCTGTCCTCTGTTTTGCGAGTAGTGGTAGCTCAACAGCTATTACCATCCAAAGATGGTGGGCGTGTTCCGGCCAGAGAAATTTTGGTTAATACTACCGGGGTAGCTAATTTGATTAAAGAAAATAATATTAATCAGATTAAATCTGCAATCCAAACTGGTTCTAAGGATGGTATGGTAAGTATGGAAAATTCTATCAAACAGCTGGTTAAGGACGATTTGATTACCGATGAGACCGCCCAAAAACGGTCGGGTCGCAATAAATCTGTTTAGTTTTTTATGGATGTTTTTAAGATTATAAAAAAAATTAACACTTGTTCTAAAAAAGAAAAAATACCGGTTTATGCGGTGGGTGGTTTTGTGCGTGATTATATTTTGGGTAGACAAGAAAAAAACGACGTAGATTTTGTGGTAGTTGGTAGTGGCTTGGAATTTGCTAAAAAATTTGATCTTTTTATGAAAGAGAGTGGAAGTTTGGTGGAGTTTCCAGACTTTGACACTGCTCGATATATTTTAGGAGAAATAGATAATCAAATAGTAGTAGAATTCGCTGGGGCTCGATCGGAAAATTACAAATCAGATTCTCGTAAACCAAAAGTTCAAATTGCCAATTTGCAACAAGATTTGACGCGTCGTGATTTTACAGTTAATGCGATGGCAGTTTCAGTTTCAGCTTTTGCTGGAATTTTAAAACCATCTATTAAAAAAATAATTGAGCAGGCAGTCGATCCATTCAATGGACAAAAAGATTTGCAAGCCAAAGTTTTACGCACTCCATTAGATCCTGATCTTACTTTTATTGATGATCCACTGCGAATGTTGCGCGCGATTAGATTCGCTAGTCAGTTGGAATTTTCGATTGATTCAAAAACATTAGAATCAATTCATAAAAATTATGAACGTTTAAAAATAATTTCCGCTGAACGTATTCAGGAAGAATTATTAAAAATGTTAGCAACTAAAGTTCCTTCCGTATCTTTGGCTTTGATGTTTCAGACCAAATTATTAAATTTGATTTTACCGGAAGTGGTAGATCTAGATGGAGTAGAAGAAATTTTTGGTCATCAACACAAAAATAATTTAGTGCACTCATTTAAAGTGACCGATAATATTGCTTTGCGCAGTAATAAAGTTATGTTACGTTTTGCCGGACTGTTGCATGATATTGGAAAGTCTAAAACCAAAAAACTTTTACCAAAAATTGGTTGGACTTTTTATGCACATGAATTTGTTGGTAAAAAAATGGTTTATCAAATATCCAAACGTTTACGATTATCAAAAAATGATACCGATTATTTAGCCAAACTGGTGCGTTGGCATCAACAGCCCATCAGTTTAATGGACGAGGATATCACTGATTCGGCCATACGTCGTTTGATAGTTGGTGTGGGTGAAGAATTGAAAGATTTATTGATTTTATGTCGCAGTGATATTACTACTGGCAACCCAATAAAAAAAGAAAAACGTCTAAAAAATTATGATCATCTAGAAGAGAGGATTGCTCAAGTGTTAGAACGTGATAAATTGAGTGCTTTTCAATCGCCGTTTAGAGGCGAAGATATTATGAAAGAATGTGGATTGAAACCAGGGCCGACCGTTGGTAAAATTAAAGAGGCGATTGAAGAAGCGATTTTGGATGGTAAAATTAAAAATGAATACGAGGATGCCAAAGAATATTTTTTTAAAATTAAAGATGAGTTTTTAAACAAAGCTCAGGATTGGGAAAAAATAATATAACATATTATGAATATATTAAAGAAGAAAACTTTTTATTTTATTTTAATCGTGATCTCAACTGCATCTTTTTTTGGTTATAATCTTTATCGTAAATCAAAATTACCACCAGTATATGATACTATTAAAGTAGAGCGCGGTACTCTAATACAGAGTGTTGATGCCACTGGACAGGTTGAATCCGCCCAGGATCTATCTTTAAAATTTGAGGTTCCTGGAGTTCTTAGTATAGTAAAAGTAAAAGATGGTGATAAGGTAAAAGCTGGACAGTTGTTGGGCAATTTACGCTTAACAGAATTAAATTCTGCCGTTGCCCAAGCTCAGGCTAATTTAAACAAACAATTGGCTGGTTCAACTCCAGAATATATAGATCAATTGAAAGCAAATTTAGATAAAGCCAAAAATGATCTGATGCAAGCCAAAGGTAGCGGTGATAGTGTAGAAAATAGTAAATTAGTTCAAAATGCTTATGATAATTTGGCGGTTAGTCTGCAATCATTACAAATCGTATTGTCTACATCGTTAACTTCAGCGGATAACATCTTAGGGGTTGATAATGGTTTGGCTAATGATAGTTTTGAAAGTTATTTATCAATTTTGAATACTACAAATTTAAATATAGCTAAATCGCAATATTTAGTGGCCAAAGAAGTGAAAACTAATTTTGATTTAGTTGCCAATTTAATTACAAAAAGTTCTTCACATCTCGATATTGATAAGGCAAGCGAAAAAGGGGAAGAAGCGGTGGTGGCAATGAAAGATTGTTTGTTTTATGTGGCTGACGTCTTGGATAAAACTCCGCCTGTTGGCGCTTTATCTCAGGCTTCTTTGGATATAATGAAAACTAATATTCAAACTGCACGCACTACTTTATCTACTAAGTATGCCACTATTATCGATGAAATACATTCGATTGTTTCCGCACGCAATACTTATTTTTCTTATCAAACTTTGGTGGATAAAGCTCAAGCCGCACTCAAAGATGTTCAGAACCCACCACGTGAAGTAGATGTGGCATCTTATAGGGCTGCGTTCGATCAAGCAGTTGCCAGTCGTGATAAGGCTATCATCAAGGCACCAATTGACGGTATTATTACTCAGGTAAATAATAAAGTTGGTGAGTCGGTAAGTGGTAATGATGTCGCTTTCAAACTGCTCTCACCTCACTATGAAATAAAAGTAGATGTTTCAGAAACTGATATTGCTAAAATTAAATTGGATAATTCCGCCGTCATTACCTTGGATGCTTTTGGTGACGATATTAAATTTTCTGGCAAAGTAATTAATATTGACCCTGGTTCTACTGTAATACAGGATGTAGTTTATTATAAAGTAAAAATAAGTTTGGATAATTCCGATAGACCGATTAAACCTGGCATGACTGCCAATGTGGTTATCAAAACCGATCAACGTGAAAATGTTTTGATCATTCCTTCTCGTTCGGTTAAGACTGATCGTGGAAAATTTGTAAATATTTTAGAGAATGATCAGGAACAAAAAAAGGAAATTAAACTCGGCATCAAAGGAAATGATGGGAAAGTAGAAGTACTAGAAGGATTAAATGAATGGCAACTCATAATATTGGGTGTTCAAGGAACAAAATAATATGCCTCCAATTATCGAGTTGCAAGATGTCTCCAAAGAATATCACAATGAAGATTTGGTAACGCCTGTTTTGCATAATATAAATTTCAAAATAGACAAGGGTGAATTCGTAGCTATAATGGGACCAAGTGGTTCTGGCAAATCCACCCTTATGCATATTTTGGGTTTTTTGGATAAGATTACTGCTGGGAAATATATTTTTGATGGTCGTGATGTCAGCACTCTTGAAGATGACGAATTGGCACAAATGCGTGGCAATTCGGTTGGTTTTGTGTTTCAAGCTTTTCACTTGCTACCTCGTACTACTATATTAGAAAATGTAATGCTGCCATTGATATATACCAATGTCTCTGAAAAAGAAAGGATAAAACGTGCTAAAGATGCTTTGGACTCCGTCGGTTTATCTCACCGTTTGCAATATACTCCAGGACAGCTTTCTGGTGGGGAAAAACAACGCGCGGCTATTGCTCGTGCTTTGGTAAACAATCCATCCGTAATTTTTGCCGATGAACCAACCGGTAATTTGGATTCTAAATCAGGATTGCAAGTTATGCGTATATTGCAAAAATTAAATTTAGATGGTCACACGGTAATTTTGGTTACTCATGAAAAATATACTGCCGAACATGCTAAAAGAATTTTACGAGTTAGTGACGGAGCGGTAATTTCTGATGAATTAGTCAAGGTTCGTTTGGTTGCTAGTGAAGTGGAGGATCTTGTAAAATAGTATGAACTTATTAGAGAATGTTCATGGGGTGTGGCATCTCATCGGTCGCAATAAAATGCGTTCTTTTTTAACAATGCTCGGAATTATTATTGGTATCATGTCAGTAATTATTGTCATGTCAGTTGGGGCGGGTGCTCAAAGTCTCATTATCAATCAGGTAAGTAGTTTAGGGTCAAATTTAGTAGGAGTATTGCCTGGTCATTCAGATGAAAAAGGCCCGCCGGCTTCAGTGTATGGAGTGGTAGTGACTTCTTTAAAGGAAGACGACTTAAAAGCTTTGCTAAAAGAATACCCTCATTTTATTGCAGCCACTGGATATGTTAAAGGAACAGATACGGTAGTTTTTGGTGATCAAAAAACCGACACCACTTTTGTTGGAGTAAATGCGGACTTACCAAATGTTGAAGATGCAGGAATAGAAAAAGGACGTTTTTTTACAATTGACGAAGATCGTGGATCCGATAAAGTGGCCGTGATAGGTGGCCAAGTTGCCAAAGATTTATTCGGTGATCAAAATCCGTTGGGATTGAAGATAAAAATAAAAAAAACATCATTCAATATAATTGGAGTTATGAAAATACGGGGTTCCTCTGGTTTTCAGAATCAAGATAATCAAATTTTTGTGCCTTTAAGTACCGCTCAAAAATTACTATTGGGGATAAATTATGTTAGTTTTGCTCGATTAAAAGTAGATAATGCCAATAACGTTAATGATGCATTAGGACAAGCGCGTATAATTTTGCGTGAACGTCATAAAATAGACCAACCGCAAGACGATGATTTTTCGGTACGCTCTATGGCACAGGGTTTAGAAGCAATAACCAAAATTACTGATGCTTTAAAATTTTTCTTGGTGGCCGTTGCGAGCATTGCTCTTATCGTTGGTGGTGTTGGAATTATGAATATTATGTTAGCGGCTGTTCAAGAAAGAACTAGAGAAATTGGTTTAAGAAAAGCGGTTGGTGCAAAAAATAGTCATATCGTTCAACAATTTTTGATTGAAACTATTATGATTACTTTTATTGGCGGATTGATTGGAATTATTTTTGGTATTTTAATTTCTTTTATAGTAGCTAAAGTAGCTCAAGGTATGGGGTATAATTGGAACTTTGTTGTTC
>CALRIA010000009.1 GCA_943359595.1 Candidatus Magasanikiibacteriota bacterium
GCCAAAGAAAATGGGCTGGCTCTTTACAGACAATTGCTCGAGCAAATAACCAAAATATTTAATAATAAAAATCTCTTAATTTTATTAGAGATTGATCCATCACAAAACGACAGAATTAAAGAATTGGCCAAAAAATATCTACCCCAAAGTAAAATTAAAATTAAAAAAGATCTAGCTGGTCTAGATCGAATACTAAAAATATCCACCTGATTAAGTAGATATTTTTATATTTATTTCCTTGGGTACTATTTGTATCCAAATTTTTCCTGGTTTCAAATTTAATTCTTGACCGGTAACATTGTAAAATCTAGTACGCTCATTCTCCTTTTTCCAAATTCCACGCACCATAGTGCCGTCCCGCAAAAAACGTAGGTCTCCTTGTCCGTCAGTAGTAATCTCTTTGCGACCATAATCATCTACCACCTGCGATTTCACATACTGAATAACGATACTATCAGCCACCAAATTATTTTTATCTTCACTTAAAATAATACCATTTATATAGCGAATATAATTTTTTTGATTTTCATCATAGCGCCAACCAACTATATAATCCGATGCATACTCAATAGAAATACTTTTAACCAATTCCAAACTACTAGATGATATTTCACCAAACTGCCAAGCATTATTAAAAGTTTTTTTATCTCCAGGACGCGCCATCAATGCTTTATTCCATTTTTCACTATTAGTATATAAATTGTGTGGAGCCACCCTACTGGAATCACGCCAAAAATAAATACCATTGGTCATTTCATTAAGATCAAAAACAGTTCCTTTTTTTAATATAATCAAAGCTTCAGGCGATCCACCGCAATGCATATATAATCCACCATACTCCTTTAACCAATCAATAAAATACGGTCGCGCGCTACGCACTGGCCCAACCTTTTCTATATTTTGTTCGCTATCAAAAATAGCAAAATACCGAGTAATTCCGCCTTCGGCTGGCGCTTCATAAACTATCTTTGCCATCAACAAACCGCTCTGCGGACGAGCGTCAGGATAGTTGTCGATCATTATACCAACCACAGTTGGTTTTATTTTTTCCGTACTGCTTACTGGCAAGCCGTCTAATGAACTACGATAAACAGCAATCGATGGTTGTGTTGCTTCTTTTTTCCAAGTGATTTTACGACTATCTTTTTGCCATATCAAATAAGTGGCAAATATCAAAAGAGCCAATAAAAATATTATTATAAAAATATCATAAGCCTTTTTAATACCAGTTCTTTTATATACCATACTTTTTTATAGTTTCAGCATCGTTCCCAATCTTTAGATATTAGCAAATTAACTAAAAAAAAGCAAAAAAAACACCCTCGGGATAGAGAGTGTTTTTGGAAAATTTGATTTATTTCTTTTCTGATGGTTTTTTATCAGCCGGTTTCTTTTCGTCAGCTTTCTTGTCTGCGCCTTCACCAGCCGCGCCTTCTTCTTCTTTCTTCTTACCAGATGATTCGATTTTATTGACATCCAAATTCTTACCAGCATCTTCCATCGCTTTAATTTCATCCTCAGTCATTGAAGCAGTTACTTTAACTACCAAAACATCACCAAGTGGAGCGACTATTGTCAAACCTTCAGACAAAACTAAATCTTTTACTTTTACCAAATCCTCAAAAGTTTTCAAGCTAGACAGATCAACATCGATAGATGAAACCAAATCTTTTGGCAAACATTCTACAGTAACCTGAGAAAGATTTTGTACCAAAGTACCGCCCATTGCTTTTACTGCTAGCGCTTCACCAATAAAATGCAACACCACAGGAGCTTGCATTAGTTTGTTCATATCAATACGACGCAAATCTATATGAGTTGGAGTATCTTTTACTGGATTATATTGCACTTCATGTACCAATACCTTTCCAACATTTTTGCCGTCGATTTCTAAATCAATCAAACTAGAATCACCAGCTTGTTTATAAAGTTTAAGAAAGTCGCCGTAATTCAAATCCAAAGAGATGGTTTCATTGCCAGCTCCGTAAGTAACGGCTGGTAATTTCCCCTGTTCACGAGATTTTTCTCCCTTAATTGTGCGGGTCACCGCTTGCAATAAATATGCCATATCTTACAAATTTAATTTATGATTAATAATTTTTTTGAAAAAATTGAGAGCCATTTATGATTTCATCTACCGTTAATGGTGCAGTTTTGTAAAGTTCTTTTGCATCATCAAAACTTAGATCTGTCACCATACCAACCGAACTTAGTCCTTGACCCACCATGACAATCATCGCAATAAAATTGCTAGCACATTTACCACAAGTAATATGAACCAAATTGGCCGCATCATGTTTGGCAAATAATTTAGCCCGATTTTTTTCATAGTGCTGATCGCAAATCGGACAATGACCAATAAATTTTAATGCTTCGAGCCAGGATTCGCCTCGATTATTTTTGGCTAACATAAACAATATAATAAACAAAAACCAATAAAATGTCAAGTCTCTACACTTGTTTACCGCTTACTTGGCCGTCTTTTGAGGTTGTACGAACAAAATAGATAGAAAATAAGACTACCAACAAGGTGACTAACAGAGCATACGTAATCTTAGCCCAAACTGAATTATTATGCTGAGGAAACACTTCTTCAATTACCGATTTTATGGCTTCGTTCCAAGCCAAACCAGCCACAAAACCAAAGGCAGCCAAGATCAAATCCGCAGTCTTTTGGTGAACTTCTTGCTTAAGATGTTCTCCACCTGATTTTATTTTATTAATATCTACCATATACAAACATTCTACCTTAAATAATATTTTTAGCCAAATATACTGCTACCACACCAGCGGTTTCTCCGCGCAAAATAGTTTCACCTAAATTCACAATTTTAGCCCCAGCCGTCTGCGCTTGAATAATTTCATTTTTACTCCAACCTCCTTCTGGACCGATAAAAACCGTTAAATTATTATCTTTGTTTTTTAGTTGATCAACGTCATTGCCGGATGGGTCAAAAAATAAAATTTGCCCATTTTTTATTTTTAAAGCATCTTTAAAAGATTGTGGAGAAAATAATTTTGGTAATACCTGACGTTCACTTTGTTCAGCCGCCTCTTTAATAATTTTTTGCCACCGCTTTTCATTTGATCCCATTTTTACCGTTCGTTCAGAAATAATTGGTACAATTTCATTAATTCCCACTTCCACTGCTTTTTGCAACAACCATTCAAAATTATCACGTTTAAGTATGGCGGCACACAAAATAATTTGCTTGCCCTCTTTTTTAGATGGCAATAAATTTACTATTGAAAATTCTATATTTTTTTTATTTATTTGTTTCAACGTCGCAACCATCGCTTTCCCCATCCCATCGCAAAGCACCACCTCTTCACCAATATTAATTTTTAAAACATCTTTAATTTGATGAATAACTTCCGTATCCAAACATTCTATAAACTTATCACCCCAATTAAATTGTCCAATAAAATAATGTCTTTTCATAAATTCTATATCTTTATTTTTCTCTGGGCACGATTAAATGTAATCGCAAATCTATGTGCTTCATCGCGTACTTTGATTAGTAAATTTTTATTTTCTTTGATCCAATTCTTAATTTTATCCGATTCAGTCACAACAAAAAAATCATTACGCTTACGCTCTGCCCCTTTGGCGATACCGACAATCGGCGTATTCACACCTGCCTCACGCAAGATCAATTTTGTTTTGTTGACCTGTGGCAAACCACCATCAATCAAAAAAATATCTGGTATCACCCACTCTGTATGTTTCAAGCGACGCCCCAACACTTCCGCCAAACAATCTACATCACTCTGTCCTATTACAGTCTTGATTTTAAATTTACGGTATTGATTTTTAACGGGACCGGATTCATCAAATACTACCATACTTCCAACTTTATCACTACTGCCCAAATTGGAAATATCATAACCCTCAATCCATTTTACCAAACTAGCACCGGTAAAAATTTTGTCTTTCAAAAAACTATCATTAAGCAGGGCTATATCTTGAATTTTTTTCAAATGATGAAGTTGATTTCTAAGCCGAGTCGCATCTTCAAAATCCTGATTTTTGGCCGCTATACCCATTTCTTTTTCTATTTTTTTCACTAATAATTTTTTCTGTCCTGACAAAAACAAACAAAGTGGACGAATTACTTTAGCTATATAATCTTTGGATGAAATTTCTCCCGTGCAAACACCCAAACATTGACCAAGTTGATAATAAAAACATGGCCGTTTAGCGCTTGGTTCACATTGAGAAAAAATAAATATTTTACGCAACAAACGCAGAGCTTCTTTAGTATTTAACCCAGGATATGGGCCAAATAAATATCTAAATTCTTTCTTTTTTTGATCCGTTAATTCATGCTGGCGAATAGTCAAAACCCGCGGAAATCTATCTTTACTAATCACAATATAATTCCAACTTTTATCATCCCGCCATTGGATATTATATTTCGGTCGATGTTTTTTAATATAATAACCTTCTAAAATAGCCGCCTCCAAGGCCGAATCAGTTTCTTCAGTTTTCAGATCCACCACTTCATGAATCATCTCCTCTATCGGACGCGGAGATTTTTTACCGGCAAAATAACTTCGTACTCGATTTTTGAGAGACGACGCTTTACCAACATAAATAATTTCTTTTTGAGAATTATAAAATATATACACGCCAGGTGTATCGGAAAGGTTTTTAATTTTTTTTATAATATTTTGCACAATATCAAAAAGCTAATTTAACACCCGTTTCAAATAATGACCGGTAAAACTTCCGCCTTTACGCGCGACTTCTTCTGGTGTGCCATCAGCCACCAACTCACCACCTTTATCTCCACCCTCAGGACCAAGATCTATCACCCAATCAGCACATTTGATAACATCGAGATTATGCTCAATCACGAGTACTGTATTACCCTGAGATACCAATCTTTGCAATACCGCTACTAATTTTCGTACATCGTCATAGTGCAGACCAGTTGTCGGCTCATCGAGCAGATATAAAGTTTTTGTGGTACCGTGTTTGGCTAATTCACGCGATAACTTTATGCGCTGTGCTTCACCACCAGATAGAGTAGTTGCGCTCTGTCCCAAGGTTAGATAATCTAAACCCACTTCATTGAGCATTTTTAATTTATCATAAATCATCGGAATATCTCTGAAAAATACCTCAGCTTCTTCCACCGTCATCGCCAACACATCGGCGATATTTTTTTCTTTAAAATAAACCTGTAGAGTTTCATGATTGAATCTTTTACCTTTACATACTTCACAAATCACTTCCACACTCGGCAAAAAATGCATTTCAATTTCCAATACCCCTTTGCCTTCACAATTTTCACAGCGACCACCAGGCACATTGAAACTAAATCTACCTAGTTTAAAGCCACGAATGCGCGCCTCAGGCGTGGCGGCAAAAAGATCACGAATATGATCAAAAGCTTTGGTGTAGGTAGCTGGATTACTGCGTGAAGTGCGCCCTATAGAACCTTGGTTGATTGTAATTAAATTATCCAAATATTCTGTACCTGTAATACTTTTACAGCTCACTGGTTTATCCAAGCGAAACATTTTATTCACTATCGCCTGACGTAATACGCGATGCATCAGCGTAGATTTGCCAGAACCAGACACACCCGTCAAACATACAAACCTACGTAGAGGAATTTCAACATTAAGATTTTTTAAATTATGCTCATAAGCACCCTTGATTTTAAGTTTTGGTGTGTCATTGCCCACCGCTCGCCTATCTTCTGGCCCTTTTATTTTTAATTCACCACGTAAATATTTTCCAGTCAAAGATTTTACGGGATCGCCCATCACTTTACAATGAAAAAATTCTTTGGCATTTTTTTATTTACCAAGTAATACTTTTGTTGGTCCTGAAAACACTACTTCGCCCCCATGTTTACCAGCTGCTGGGCCGATATCGACAATCCAATCACTTTCCAAAATTGTATCTTCATCATGTTCAACTGTAATAATAGTATTTCCTGCTTCGCAAAGATTGCGTAAAGTTTTTACCAATTGATCGTTATCGCGCTGGTGTAAACCAATCGTTGGTTCATCCAACACATACAATGCCCCCACCAAACGTGTACCCACTTGTGAGGCTAGGCGAATACGTTGAGCCTCACCACCAGACAATGTACCAGCCGTACGATTCATCGTGAGATAATGCAGACCAACGTCAAACATAAATTGCAAACGATTATTTATTTCTCTGCTGACCATCCCAGCAATCTCTCGCTCTTTTTCCGCTAGATTCATATCGAGTTCAGCAAACCATTCACGCGCATCACGAATATTCATCTGTACTACTTCCCAAATATTCTTTTCATTTACTCGAATACTTAGAGCGGTATCATTCAATCTTTTACCCTGACACTTTGGACAAATTTCTTCGCTAAAAACTTCTTTAGTGCCAAGACCAGTACAGGCTTCACAATACCCATATGGACTATTAAAACTAAACAAACGTGGTTCAATTTCTGGAAAACTAAAACCATCTTTAGGACAAGAATATTCGGTAGAAAAAATTTGTTCATGTTTATCACCAAATATTGCCGTACACAAACCATTGCTAAGATCGACAGCTTTGGCAATCGCTTCACTCAAACGTTGATCTCCCAAAGCCTCCAAAGGAATTTTATCTATTACTATTTCGATAGTATGTTTATTATTTTTAGACAAAATAATTCTTTCTTTCAAACTATACATTTTGCCATCCACGCGTACTTCCATAAATCCAGAATTGTAAGTATCATAAAGCATCTGATAATATTCCCCTTTGCGGCCGCGTACTACTGGAGACAAAAGAATCAACTCACCTTTTTTTATTTTATCAATTTTCAATTTTTTTAAAATTTGATCTTTCATTTCATCCACCGTCATTTTTTCAATTTTAGTGCCGCACTCCGGACAATGTGGACGACCAACACGAGCAAACAACACGCGCAAATAATCATAAATTTCAGTAATAGTCGCGACAGTCGAGCGTGGATTGGCACTATGGGCTTTTTGATCAATGGAAATTGCTGGCGACAAACCCTCAATCTCATCAACATCCGGTTTTTGCATACCACCCAAAAATTGACGAGCATAGGCCGACAATGATTCGATATATCGACGTTGCCCCTCGGCAAATATTGTATCAAACGCCAAAGAAGATTTGCCAGATCCAGACAAACCAGTAAAGACAATCATTTTATTGCGTGGTAATTCGAGCGAAATATTTTTCAAATTATGCTCGCGTGCGCCTTTAATAACAATTTTTTCTTGCATAAAATACAAAAGCCCCTTGGGTGCTTATACCTAGGGGTAAGTTAAAATTTATATAGCTACTTTAACGCTTTTATTAATAAAAGTCAATCTAAATCATTGACAAATACAAAAATATATGCCAGTATTATGCCCATAGTGTGCGTCAACCAAAATACAGGAGAAGTCATGACAAAAATTATAGATCGGTGGGACGAAACTAGTTCCCCCAACGGAATGGTGGAAATAACCTTCTGTGTCGATCCTTCAGCAGATCATCTGAACGTGGCAACCCGTGTACTACAAGAACGCTGTAAAAAAAAGGAGAAACCTTTTCCTAGAGTGACTCGTGTTAAATCTTTTTTACCCGAAGATGTGAAAGAGGCCGACCAACGCTTGGTCAAAATTTCCTTCTATGAAAAGAAGTAGTTCAAAATCCATTCTCCCGGCCGCCGCGCGTGGTGGCCCATAGCAGAGAGGATATAAAATAAAAACCACTCGCATTCACGCGAGGAAATAAAAAATTATTTCTTCACGCGACGGGTGGTTTTTTTTGATTTAAAATTATTGCATGGATAAATCTAACTTTCCAAAAGATCAACCACCTCCTTGGATGGAACCCAACCCAGTTGACTCCACTCATCGACAAAACTTTGTAATTTTTTCTTTTTTCTATTTTTTCCACCAAATAAATTAGAGCCGCTCATTATTTCTTCGACTGCTTTTTTAAAAAAATCCTTTACATCTTTATCTCTCCTGTCTTCGAAAAAACCCGGCCTAATGATATTTGTATCGATGTCTAACTTCTCCCATTCTTTAATATATCTGATATACTCCTGAGAATCAGAGCTTTTCTTCAAAATCAAAAACAGTGGATTATTGATAGCGTACCCGACAACCACATTATTTAAAATTTTATCTACTGGTGCGCCTAACTCGCCAAAATTTTTCACAAACTCTTTAATAATTTCAAAATCATTATTATCCTTGCGCGATAATGACAATATCATAAGGAATCTATTCATCAGCTTATGCAAAACTTCTGGACTATTTAGAATAGCAACTAATTGATCTTTAGAAACGCGTTTGCTAGCAATAATATTTTTCAAATTCCTAATAGAATCTGTCGTGTCTAAATAATATATCCAAAAAATAATTTGCTTCTCAAAACCTTCTTGTCTTTCAGATTCTGTTTTGGGTTCCACCGACGGTCTACGAGATTCTCCAGCCGGACTTTGGTAAGATGAGCCAGATCCACGCAACCGTTCTATTTTATCTACGGCCTGCTGAATTAATTTAAAAATTTCTTCAGCAGTAGGTCTAAATTTTGGATCATCAGCAAATCTATCTGGATGATATTTACCAAATAATCTTTTTTTTGTCTTTTCAACTATATCAGGTGTTGAGTCTGGCAGAATACCTAATACCTTAAAAGGATCATCGCTAAAAAATTGTTCAGTTTGAGGACTCACATTGAAATCGGGTGACCATTTTCTTACAGTCTCATTCATATTATTTTTTATTTATTTTTTCTTTCTCCTCAGCTTTTTTTCTCAGGGCCAACTCATGAATCTCATCACGCAAAATTGCCGCTAGCTCAAATTCCAAACCTTTCGCCGCCTCCCGCATCTGTCTTTCTTTTTCTTTGATTATTATATCAAGTGGCCTAGCATCACCCAAGGTATCTAGCGCGGTAATTTCCGCCAATCTGTCTCTTCCTTTTTTTCTAGTTTTTTTATTTGGATCTCGTGTAATACCAAACTCCTCCAGAATATTACGAATAGTTTTTTCAATTGTCTTTGGCGTGATCCCATGTTCTTTATTATAGGCCAACTGAATTTTACGACGACGTTCCGTTTCCGCCATCGCCTGCTTCATTGAGCCAGTGGTATGGTCAGCATATAATACTACGAGGCCATTTATATTTCTAGCCGCCCGACCCATAGTTTGAATCAAACTAGTATTACTACGTAAAAATCCTTCTTTATCCGCATCTAAAATTGCGACCAATGACACCTCAGGCATATCCAAACCTTCACGCAACAAATTTACTCCGACAATTACATCGATTTCACCACGACGCAAAGCCGTGATTATCTCAATACGTTCTAGAGTATCAATACCGCTATGTAGATACTTTACTTTCATTTTTTTCTTATCCAAATATTCACTCAAATCCTCAGCCATCTTTTTGGTCAAAGTAGTCACCAACACTCGTTCATTAATTTTAATTCGTTCATCAATCCGAATCATCAAATCTTCAATTTGAGACAAAACTTTTCCTTTACCTGTCACCGGACAGATGATAATTTCAGGATCTACCAAACCAGTCGGACGCACTACTTGTTCCACAATTTGTTCACTATTTTGAATTTCAAATTCACTCGGCGTCGCCGAAACATAAATCATCTGTTTAGTACGCTCTTCAAATTCACCATATTTTAGTGGACGGTTATCGCTGGCACTTGGTAATCTAAACCCGTGCTCAATTAAAACATCTTTACGCGCCTTATCACCAAAATACATTCCACGAATTTGTGGAATAGTCACATGCGATTCGTCTACCACGGTAAGAAAATCTGGGTCACAATGTAAAAAATAATCTAATAACGTAAACGCTGGCTGACCAGGCTGTCGTCCATCAAAATGCCGAGAATAATTTTCGATTCCGCCACAATATCCCAAATTTTTAATCAATTCCAAATCGTAATTCACTCGACGCTTCAATCGTTCCGCTTCCAACAGTTTTCCTTGAGATTCAAATTCTTTCAAACGTCCTTCCAACTCAGACCGAATGGCTTCAAACGCTCTTTCCTTTACAGCTGGACTAGCCACATAATGTTTGGCTGGGAAAAACCAAACATCTTCTTGCTCTCTTTCCACCTTACGCGTTATTGGATCTAATCTTTCAATCTTTTCAATTTTATTTGTAATTTCAAACCGATAAATTTTTTCTTCATTAACAGGAATAATTTCAAATACCTGACCAGTCATACGAAAAGCACCACGCTTCAGATCGCTATTAGTACGCTCAAATTGCATCTCAATTAATTTTTCCATCATTCCACGGCGATCCAAACTTTCACCCACGCGTAAATGCAAAACTGTCTGTTCATATTCTTTAGGCGAACCCAAATTATAAATTGCCGAAACCGAAGCGACAATAATCACATCTTTTCTTGACAATAGCGCCTGA
This sequence comes from Candidatus Magasanikiibacteriota bacterium, assembly GCA_943359595.1. Lineage (GTDB taxonomy): Bacteria > Patescibacteriota > Patescibacteriia > Magasanikbacterales > GWA2-37-8 > CAIOJG01. The sequence goes on from CALRIA010000009.1 coordinate 10,415, forward strand.
GTACAAGCATGACGCAACCGATCAATCTCTTCATTGATCATTGCCTCCTTCTCGATATAAGTATCAGTATGCGGCATATAGGCCTCGGGCTGATAGTAATCATAAAAAGAAACAAAATACTCGACCGCACTGTCCGGAAATAATTCACGAAATTCATTACAAAGTTGTGCCGCTAAAGTTTTATTATGAGCAATTACCAAAGTCGGCTTGTTGGTTTGTTCTATAACGTTGGCTATGGTAAAAGTTTTGCCAGAACCAGTAACCCCAAGCAAGGTTTGTTTAGCAAACCCTTTATTTAAACCGGTCACCAGTTGTTTTATCGCTTTTGGCTGATCACCAGCTGGTACCATTTTAGATTTTATTTCAAATTTTGACATGTATTAAATCTATCACTTCTAACATTTATTTTCAAATTTAATTTCTTTTGGTAAATACAAAACTACACTAGCAAACGACACAAGAGCCAAAGAAATATATAGTGGATATACAAAACCATAAGTAATAAAAATACCAGCACTAAACAACAAAGGGATTTCTAAAATACTTTTTATCAGATTAGAAAGCGACAAAGTGGTGGCACGATTAAATGAATTACTATAACGATTTACCAAATCGGAAAAAATTGGCCAACGAATATTTTCGGTAATATTAAAAACAAGATATATTGCTAATAACCAATAATAATGGATTTTAAAATACCAACCAATAATAAATAAGCCAATAAATATTACTGTCAAAAAATTTAAAAAATTAATTTTATTAGACAAACTTTTACTTGGCCAAAATTTATGAATAGAATAATTTAAAACAAAAACTATAAAATGAAATAATGACCATCCAAAACCAAGCGCCAAAATAGAAGTACCGGCGCTAATAAACAATTCTTGATGATAGCGCCAAATAATAAAAATACCGATAAAAGCCAAAGATCGATTGCAAATCAGACGAATTAAACTAGGATTATTTTTTATAAGTTTAGCCGCATCACGAAAAATTCCAGCTTCTACTTTTTCCACTTCAAAATGATGTTTTGGTTCAAAAATAAAAAAAGAAATAATTAGTGCTAATAAGGCACAGACAGAATCAATACTCATTAGTAAAATAAATTGATAATCGACTAAATCTTTGGCCAAATAAGCACCAACTAAAGGTGAAAGAATTTTAAAAACTCTCTCCGCTGAATAATACTGACCCAAACGGCGCAAACTATCACCATGCTTGCCCAACTCACGATTGGTATCATAAATTAGTGCCTCATCAGTACCAGTAAAACAGGCGTTGGATAAAGCATAAAAAAATATACTTAACCCAAAAGCAAAAAATGAATGTGCCACTATAAGCAACAGACAGCTCACAAGATACAGTGCCACCCCAAGCCGAATAGTTTTGTTTCTACTCCATTTATCAGCCAGATAGCTTGAAGGAACTTCAAATAAAATATTTACTACCGACCAAACTATAGCCAGATTAAAAACCTCCGTTAAACTCAAACCACGCGCCAGATAAAAAATGACGACTACTACATTGATAGTACGAATGTTTTGAAACGCTTGTATAAAAAACATCCGGCGAAAATTTCCGGATAATTTTTTTTGACGTTCTTGAACAATTTTTGTCTCCATATCAATATCTTCTCACTACCATACTTTCAGCCACCCCAACCAATACCAAATTTATTATTAAAGATGATCCACCATAACTAACAAATGGCAACGTCACACCAGTCACTGGCAACAAACCTAAGTTGGCACCGACATTGATAAACAGTTGACTGGCAATCAACACAGTGACGCCACTCACTACTACAGAAGCAAAATCATCGTCACTATTACTGGCTAGCAAAACCAAACGCCATATTAATACACTAAACAAGATTAACATCACTAGTACTCCAGCAAAACCAAGTTCTTCACCTATTACCGAAAATACAAAATCGGTCTGAGCTTCTGGTAAAAAACGCAACTGACTCTGTGAACCAAAACCCAAACCTTTTCCAAATAGCTGTCCAGAACCAACGGCAATAATCGCCTGTGTAGTATTATAGCCAGCTCCCAGTGGATCACGTGCCGGGTTTACAAACGTTAACACACGTTCTTTTTGATAGTCATGCAATAAAAAAAACCAAGAAAAAACAGAAAACAATATCATTATACTTACAAAAGATATTATCAATATACGCCGAGCTCCAGTGAGCAACATCATGGAAAACCAAATCATACCAAGCAAAACTGCCGAACCCAAATCAGGCTGTAACATAGTCAAAGCGATACCCGCTAAAGTTATCGCCAAAGTACCAAAAAAATACAACGGTCGTTCAAACCGTCGACCAAAATTTGAAATAGAATAAGCTAAAATTAAAATTAAAGCCGCTTTGGCCAGCTCTACCGGTTGAAAAGAAAAACCACCCAAAACAAACCAACCACGGGTACCACGAATGGTCGAACCTAAAACCAAAACTAATAGTAATAAAATCAATGATAAAAGATATAACGGTTTGGATAAAGTACGAAAAAAACTCGTTTGCATTAAACTGGCAAAAAATAATCCAAACATCCCGATACCTAAAGCAATCAATTGTTTCCGAACATAACCAGTCGCTGGACCACGTGACAACTCGACACTATAAATCGCCGCCAACCCCAAAGTACATAAAAGTAAGGCTGAAAAAAATAACAACCAATCAAAATTACGTGGAGAAAATTTGGCTAAACTAATCATATTTATCGTTCCGGGGCAAGATACACGTCCTGTTTATAAATGTCAATTAGCGGAAATAGCTCCACATCTGAAATCGATAAATTGTCAGAAAAATTACGCAAATCAATCGAACGAGTTTCTAAGGATTTAAAGTCTTTTAAAATCAGAGGCATCACCCCAATCAAACCGTTATTTTGCATTAAACCAACCACAAATAACCCATCACGATAACCAAAAGCGGAATTATTAGTTAGATTAAATTTAATAACATTAGCTGTGATTCCATCAGACGTTTGCGGCACAGCAAAAGAAAAATCTTTCACAATAAAATTTAAACGATCATTTTGCCAAGCGACAGCATCAACTATAGTATGCGCTGTAACACGTTTCCAGATTACATTTTCCATAATTATATTCAGCCCATTAGGATAGCCATCTTTAAAACCAAAATACACCAGTGGGCGATTTTCATTGGCCAACAGAAAGCCTTTCTGGGTTGGAGTTTTTTGATTACCGGTAATAAAATAATAATCAAAATGGACAATAAAATTTTTATTTGGATTACTAATTTCCGCCACCAAATCATACGCTTTGGAACCACCAGCATAGGCAGAAATTCCAGCGATTTGAACTGGCGCAGGAGAATAATGTTCATGAATACCAGTATAATTTGGAAAACCAGCCAAATTATTGGATAGAGCAATATCAGCTTTAATCCCATTAATAACATAATCACCCCAATTCCATAAACTAAACACCCACAAAACGACTGACAAAATAACCAATATCCCAACCGTGATTTTGTATAATAATACTTTGTGAGTTACAAACCAAAGACTGCGCTTAAATTGAGAGGACGTAAATTCACCAGTTACATCTTCAAAACGACCAGCATCAACTTTGGTTCTTTTGACTGGCAAAACTGGGTCAATTAGATCATCGCTATGATCGTTATTTTTTTGTTTATAAATATTGAGCATATTTCAAAAGATATGCATATAGTATACCGTATTTTTTGCCTTTTTTCAAACCTTGTCGATTATAAGCACTTGTGATAGAATATTTAGTAGTTTTTAATCAAAAATATTTTTACCGTCTCATAATAAAAATTATGTCAAATACTGAAAAGGAACAAAAAAAAGTAGATCCTGGTTATAGTGCCAAAAATATTACCGTACTTGAAGGGCTTGAAGCCGTGCGTCGTCGTCCTGGGATGTATATCGGATCAACTGGACCAACTGGTTTACATCATTTGATTTGGGAGATCGTAGATAATGCCATTGACGAAGCTATGGCTGGCTACTGTGACGAGGTTCACGTCACTCTATTGCCAGATCATCAAGTACAGGTAAAAGATAATGGTCGTGGCGTCCCAGTAGATATTCACCCAACTCAAAAAATTTCCGCTTTAGAAATAGTTATGACCATCCTCCACGCTGGTGGTAAATTTGGTGATGGCGGTTATAAAATTTCTGGTGGTTTACATGGTGTTGGTGCTTCGGTAGTCAACGCCCTATCTACTCACGCCAGTGTTGAAGTGCATCGTGAAGGTCAAATCTGGCTTCAAGAATATAAAATTGGTAAACCAGTAGCCAAAGTTAGGGCAATCGGCAAATGCAAAGACACTGGTACTACTGTAACTTTCCGTCCTGATGATAGTATTTTTGAAACTTTGGATTTTGATTGGAAAATTATTGTCGACCATTTACGTCAATATGCCTATCTATCCAAAGGTATCAAATTAATTTTAAAAGATCGTCGTAGCCCAGAAGAGAAATCCAAAGATAAGAATTCTATTCCTTTTCCTGAACCAACTTATCAATTTTTCTTTGAAGGTGGTATCGCCTCTTTTATCCGCTATCTAAATCAACATAAAGAAATCAGAAATGAAAATATTTTTTATGTTGAAAAAGAAGTCGAGGATGTCAAAGTAGAATTGTCTCTGCAATATAGCGACGAATACACTGAATCCCTCTTTGCTTTTACAAACAACATCCACAATCCTGATGGTGGCACCCATGTCCAAGGTTTTCGTACCGCTCTAACCCGTTGTCTCAACACTTATGCACGCAATAAAGGCTATTTAAAAGAAAAGGATCCCAATCTTACTGGAGAAGATGTGCGTGAAGGTCTAAATGCAGTTATTTCTATAAAACTTCGCGAACCACAATTTGAAGGCCAGACCAAATCCAAACTTGGTAATACCGAAGCCAAAACCGCAGTAGAAACAGTGATGAATGAACAGTTTGCAATCTTTCTAGAAGAAAACCCTAAAGATGGTGAAGGTATTATCAATAAATGTCTTTTGGCCTCCCGAGCACGCAATGCGGCAAAGATTGCCCGCGATGCAATTTTGCGCAAAGGTGCTTTGGAAGGCTTTACCTTGCCGGGTAAATTGGCCGATTGTTCTTCACGCGATGCTACATCGTCGGAGTTGTATATAGTAGAGGGTGATTCTGCTGGAGGTAGTGCCAAACAAGGCCGCGATCGTGAATTTCAAGCTATTTTACCTCTACGTGGTAAAGTATTAAATGTAGAACGTGCGCGCATTGATAAAATTTTAGGTAACAATGAATTAAAATCTTTGATTATTGCCCTAGGCACCAATATTGGTGAACAATTTGACATATCCAGACTTCGCTATCACCGTGTTATTATTATGACCGATGCCGACGTGGACGGTGCTCATATTCGTACTTTACTTTTGACTTTTTTTTATCGCCACTTCCCTCAACTTATTGCCGGAGGCCATATCTATATCGCCCAACCACCGCTCTATGGCGTAAAAGTAGGCAAAGAAATCCGCTACGCCTTTGATGAAGAAGAAAGAGACAAAATTATCACTGAAGTTACCAATCAAAAAGCCGACAAAGCCGAAGCAAAAGGTAAAAAGAAGAAAGAAGAAACTCCCGTCGAAGCTGAAGGTGGTGGTGAGGGTGCCGAGGGTGATGGCGAAGTAGAAACCTTTACTGTCGGTGGTATGAAAATCAATGTGCAACGCTACAAAGGTTTGGGTGAGATGAACCCAGAACAACTTTGGACTACTACTATGGATCCAAAAAATCGTATTATGAAATTAATAAATGTCGAAGATGCTGAATTGGCCAATGAAACTTTTGAAATTTTGATGGGTGATGAAGTGGAACCACGCAAAAAGTTTATCCAAACTCAGGCAAAGTATGTAAAGAATTTGGATATTTAAAAATAATTAAACAAAAAAAATACTCCAACATAATTGGAGTATTTTTATTATTATTCAAGATCGTCCTCGTTTTAATCACAATTGATATTATGATGAAAACGAGTAGGGACGATCTTGGTAGATTGTCGCCCACAAGTCCCTTGCGGGCAAAGTCCAGAATTTACTGTCAGCCGACGATCGCCTTCACCAAGGACTTACAGCTTTCGATGATGGTAAATCGAGTGCGAAAGACCAAAGCCAGCAACCACAGGCCGATGACGACCTTGTTGCTGATGGCCCAGAAGTTCTGGTCAAACAAAAGGCAAACGGCCAGACCGGTCGCCGCCATCAAGAATGCGATCACCAGGAACTTGGTGGCAATACTATTCTTCTTCTCCATACCATAGTAATCAATCACCCTTCTCTGGCGCATGATGTGCGCGGTGACACCACGCAGGATGGAAAACATCGAAAACATCGCAGACAACCCGAAGCACAGGAAAAGGAAAGTGGCCATGAGGAGCTCCTTAAAAAAGGCGCACTGTAGCGCCGGTGATTGCCACGACTGTGGCTGATAGAAACTGACACTGACATAGATACCCAATTCTATCGAGAAACTCTCAACACAATTGGATATCTATTATATTTAATTTGTAAAGAACTTCTGTTTTCGTCCTTCGTAAAATCACAGGACTCATCAGTGCGAATAAAATTCGCAGAACAGGGTTCCGAGAGTTGATAGTACTCTCGGAGTTCCCCGTGTTGAATGTTTTGTATTTCACTACTCTATCAAGTAGTGTGCGACACTTTGTCGCTCATTCTATTCACAGGGATAGACTTTTTCAGGAGTCAGCGGGAGTTCAAAATCAACTCAACCACCTAAACATCCTGTTCCCAAACTAATGGGATGGGCTATCTTAACCCAAACGACGTGTTCGGTATCGAATGTCGCTGTCTTCCGGCGCCATGCCACGCAGGAAAGAACCAGCGAACGCAGCCAGAAAGGCCACAATGAGGGCCGCGACAATCATGTGAAGGATGTAGGGGCTATTCACCCCCAAAGCGAACACTATTATCATCACAATGACGAGCTCGCCGAACGCGAAACACACAAAATTGAGAGGCACTTCCTCCGCTATCTTGATGTTTTTCTCGCTGACGGCGGGGAACTTCGTACCAAAATAGTTCGCCACACCCATCAGCATGAACACGCCCACGCCACCAAAACCCATCAGCCAGTGCTCGGCGAATAATCGAACGATCTGATACTCAGACGTCCCCATCAACAAACCGAAGCAACCAACGAAGGCACAGGCAGCAACAAGACACCAAAACATTGGTTCTTTGAAAAAATGCTTCATATCAATCTCCCAAACATAGGCCCAAATCTTAGCGAACACTTGCCGCTTTGACTTAAACCAAATTGCACTCAGACCAAATCTCGTGCGCGAGCCGATTAAGTTGTTATTCTTAACCCGCTCGCACACAAGACTTGCTAGCGCTTATATTGTAAAGAACAGTATTAAAAAAATCTCCATACAGAGAGAAGTTTTGTTGCAATATTATACACTACTTTGGCCAACTTCACTTTCTAGTTTCTCTCAAACTAGAAGCAAAGACGATTTGCCAATTTAGGTTATTTAACTTAATAACTGATTATTGTAGCACTAATTTATGGTTTTGTCAATAGGGTTATGGTGAAAAAACCGCTTAACAGTCACATTTTAGGCCAATATTAGCCAAATTGCCTTTGTGGACAATTCCCTTGACTTTTGCCCACAATACTGGTATATTATCCATGTTAAGCAGCCACGAGGCTGTTTTAAAAAACCAAAATTATTCATTTTGGCTAATATTAGGCAAAATTTATGAAAATTGTAGAATCTATCAAAACTTATCTCTTAGGATCTTATGCCGAAATGAGAAAAGTTACCTGGCCAACCAAACAACAAACCATCAACTACAGCTTATTAGTAGTTGGTTTGAGTGTCGGCACTGCCCTTTTTTTTGTAGTCTTGGACTACATATTTAGTTTCGGTATTGAAAAAATTATTACTCGTTAATTTTAGGAGGAACATATGGCAAAACAAACCCTTAATCTAGGACGTCGCTGGTATGTATTACATACTTATAGCGGCTACGAAGAAAATGTCAAACGCAATTTAGAACAGCGCGTTGAGTCTTTTATGATGCAAGACAAAATTTTTGGTGTCTTGGTCCCAAAAGAACAAAAGATTAAAATAAAAAATGGCAAACGTACTACTCTGGAAGAAAAAATATTTCCTGGTTACGTTCTGGTAGAAATGATTGTAACCGACGACAGCTGGTACGTAGTACGCAACACCCCAAACGTAACTGGCTTTATCGGATCTGGTACTACTCCAACCCCAATTGATCAAAAAGAAGTTGAACAACTTTTGAAACGCACCTCCGCCGTCGCTTCTCAACACAAAATTGATGTAGAAGTAAACGATGTAGTACGTATCAATGACGGTCCATTCAAAAACTTTGAAGGTAAGGTTTCTCATGTAGATTCTGAACGCGGTAAGATTAAAGTGATGGTTACCATGTTTGGACGCGAGACACCGGTTGAATTAGACGCTTTACAAGTTAAGAAAATTTAAATATAAATAATTGGGAAAAATCCTCGGCCACAGTGGCGCTTCTCGGAGATTGGAACCATGAAATTAAATAATTTATTATTATATGGCAAAAAAAGTTTTAACCCAAATCAAATTACAGATTCAGGGTGGAGCAGCCAATCCTGCGCCTCCAGTTGGTCCTGCATTGGGTCAGCACGGTGTGAACATCCAGGGTTTCTGTAAAGAATTCAACGAAAAAACTCAGGATAGAAAAGGCGAAGTAGTACCAGTAATTATTACTGTCTATGCCGATCGCAGTTTCAGCTTTATCATGAAGATTGCTCCGATGTCGGAACTAATCAAAAAAGAAGCTGGCATTGCCAAAGGTTCAGCCAAACCTTTGCAGGAAAAAGTTGGTAAACTGAATAAGGCACAGGTAAAATCTATCGCCGAAAAAAAGATGCCTGACTTAAACGCCAACAGTTTGGAAGCAGCGATGAGATTGGTCGAAGGGACCGCCAAACAGATGGGTGTGACTATCGAAGCATAATCATCAAATAAAATTTTAAAAGAGTCTCGATTGTATTGAGACTCTTTTTTTATCTTATAACTACAAAATAGCTGAACTAAATATTTTTTATATTTCTCTCCTGACGCCAGTGTAAAAAATCGTTTTTAAAGAAGACATAAAAAGCTGGTAGAACAAATATCAAAGAAAAAACTACTTCCCATTCTTCTCCACTAATTGGTAAAAATTTTAATAACCCTTCACCAAACATTTCCGCTCCCAAAAATATCAAGATAATCCCCAGCAATTTGAAAATATATTTTAATAAATAATGAGAAGCGGCTAAGAAAATAAAATATGCGGCAAGTAAAGAAACCCCCAAACCACAAGCGGCAATAAAAATAATTTTACTTGGAGCACTTCCTACTTTGGTTAAAATAAAGACAGTCAATTCCACCCCTTCTCGCACTACCGACAACAAACTTAATAAAAATATTTCGATCCAGGTAGTGCGTTTTTCTACCTGTGTTTTTATATGAGTAGTCACTGAACGATTTTGATGACTCATCCAAACAATAAAATAACCAACCAGACCAGCGGCCAACAACATCATAATAGCCTCAAAAATTTCTTTATTTTTTTGACCAAGCGATGATGCCTCCGAAAAAATAGTAACTCCCAAAAATAAACTAATTACGATACCCAAAAATGCACCAAAATATACAGGCTTAATCAATGAACTTCGCCCACTATTTTTTAAATAAATAATAATTATTCCTACAATCAACCAAGCTTCAAATGATTCACGAAACGATATCAGTAATATATCCCACATAAATACTCTTTATATTTATTTAATTAGCATAGCATCTCCAAAACTAAAAAACCGATAATTTTCTTTAACTGCTTCCTCATAGCACTCCAAAGTAAATTCACGACTACCTACAAAAGCGCTAACCAACATTAGTAACGTAGACTTTGGTAGATGAAAATTTGTGATTAAAGCATCAATAATTTTAAATTTAAAACCAGGACTAACAAAAATATTGATATCCCCTTGCCACGGACATACCACGTTGCCTTCTAGCCCCTGAGCGATACCTTCGAGCGTACGTACAGTGGTAGTGCCAACCGCTATCACTCGCCGTCCTTCGATTTTAGCATTATTGATAGTATGAGCATTTTTATCAGACAACTCCACCCATTCACTATGCATTTTATGTTCTTCGATATCAGCAGTTTTAACTGGTAAAAAAGTTCCCAAACCAACATGCAAAGTAATCTCAGCAAATTCTACTCCTTTATTTTTTAATTTTTCAATCAACTCCGGTGTAAAATGAAAGCCAGCTGTCGGTGCCGCCACCGAACCTTCGGTTTTAGCATACACTGTCTGATAGCGACTTTCTAAACCTAGAAATTTTTCAGTTTTGATATAGGGAGGAAGTGGTACTTCTCCATATTTATTTGCTTTTGCACGCACTTCGACATCATTATCATTAAATTGCATCAAAAATGTTCCGTCCATTTCTCTAGCAATCACTTCGGCAGAAAAATCACCGGCAAAAACCACCTTCATTCCTAAACGTAATTTTTTACCAGGCTTTGCCAACACTTTCCAAACCCCAAAATTTTCCATCGGTCGCACTAAAAATATTTCAACTTTCGCAGAATTTAATATTTTATCGGTGGATTTTAAAGGCAATTTAACTCCAGCTGTTTTCTCATCTAATTCAACCCAACCATGCAACCTAGCTTTAAATACCTTCGAATTATTCCAAACTAGCACATCACCAGCTTGCAAATAATCTAAGATATCATAAAAATGTTGATGTTTAAAAGTTTTATTATTCTTATCTATCACCATCAAGTATGAAGAATCACGCGGTTCTAATGGAGTTTGGGCAATAAGTTCCTCTGGTAATTCATAATCAAAATCTGATGTTTTCATAATTACTAAAGTTGAGTTAAAAAATAGAATTAATTTTATTTTTTACGAGACTTGACGTAATTTCAAGTTTCGCAGAAACTTATAAATATTATCTTAAAAACTTATAAACATTACGATTGTGTTCCTCCAAAGTCTTGGCATAATGTATCACCCCGTCAGTACCACTCATAAAATACCAATAATCATTTTTAATCGGATAAATTGCCGCTTTAATGGCATTTAAACCTGGGTTACTAATGGGACCAAGTGGTAAACCTGGATATTTATAAGTATTAAACAGCGAATCAATAGCTCGATCTTTGGATAATATAGCCGGATCATTTTTACCAGTAATATAATTGACAGTAGCGCAAGACTGTAACGGCCAATGATTCTGAAAACGGCGCCAAAAAATATCTGCTACTATACCCATACTATCTGGCGTTGGTGCTTCTTTTTCTATCACCGAAGCCATAGCCAATATTTCACTAAAACTTTTATTTTGTCTAATCATTTCCACCCGCATTTCTGGCGTAATTTTTTCATCTAAATTAACAAAAATTTTCTTGACTATTTCTTCTGGTTTAGCATCGGCATAAACTCGATAAGTATCCGGCAATAAATATCCTTCATAAGACAAATAATTTGATTTATCTTTAAAAAAATAATCCCAAGAAGAAGTTGACGCCAAAAAAAGTTTTGGAGCCAATAACCCATTGGCTTTATAATTAAATGCTGGTTTGCCTACCAAATCATAAAATTCCTCGGATGATTTTATTATTTTTTTATCTTTCCAATCAATAGCAATCTGTCGCAAATTCCAACCGGGAATAATAGTAATATTTATTTCTGCTCGCGGTGCAATCGATACACGTTTGGAATAACTAAAATGACGATATAAAAAAATAATAGATAAAGTTAAGGTTAACACCATGAAAATCACTAAAATTTTTAGTTTATAACTCATGATAAAGGTTCAAAATTTTCATTAGCTTGTGTGTATTTTTCAATTGTATCAGTTGGGTACCACTGCCCGCTATGATGATGAGCAAACACCACTCCTTTCGCCGCCAATTTTTCAAAACAATCTCTCTCAATCATACAAAAACCCTCTGGCAAAATATTTAAAACCGTTGATTCCAAAATATATCCGCCAGCATTATTTAAATTTGAAGGTGCTTGTTCTACTGTTGGCTTTTCAATAAATTCTACAATTTTACCATCTTCCAGACGGGCAATTCCGTATTTGGTGACATCCTCTACTGGAAATAATTGCAGAGTTACTTGAGCACCAGTAGTTTGATGGTTTTTGATAGCTTTAGTCCAATCAAAATCTGCCAGGTTATCGCCGTTGATTGCCAAAAATGTTCCCTCAATATTCTGAGCCGCTTTTTTTATTGCTCCACCAGTACCCAAAGGTGCATTTTCTATACAATACTCAATATTCACTCCCCATTCACTACCATCGCCAAAATATTCTTTAATTTTTTCGGCACGATAGCCAATAGATAAAACAATATCTTTAATACCATGTATTTTAAAATTTAAAATTGCATGCTCAATAATTGGTTTACCGCTAATTGGCAACAATGGTTTTGGAGTTTCGTCAGTTAACGGACGCAACCTAGTACCAAGCCCTCCAGCTAAAATTATGGCTTTCATAAAAATTATACTAGATAAATAAAATGTAAAATAAAATAACTAATCACAGACACTAATCCAGCTAAAGTGAAGCCACCAACCACATCCAGTGGAAAATGCACTCCAGCAAAAACTCTCCCCCAAGCTACCCAAATGGCCAATGGCAGTAATGACCAAGCAGTTGGAAAATTGAACACTACGGCTAAAAAAAATATTAAAAAAGCTACAAAAGTATGATCGGACGGAAATGATTTCCAACTAGATGTTGGCCAGAATAAAATTTTAATCTCTGGAAAACGCAAACGTGGACGCACTTCCTGAACAAAAAATCCAATGACGTTACTAAGCACCAAACCAAAACTGGCGCAGATCAAAAAAATTACTATCGGCAAATACATAGCAAGTTTATTGCCAAAATTCAAAATAAGGCTAATCGTCACATACCAACCCCCCATTCCAAATATTACCCATTCAGCTCCCGCCCTACCAAAAGCATCCAACCAGCGGTTTTGACCTATTTGAGTGTTGATTTTTAAAAATAATCTATAATTCAAATTCATAGCGCTACAATTCTACCAATTTTTTTGCTAACTGGCAACCCTTGAAATTTTCAATAAACATAGGTATAATGCCCATATCGTAGCTACTGAAACGTAATTAGTAACGCGCCCATAGCTCAGTGGTTAGAGCACAGCCCTTATAAGGCTGGGGTCGATGGTTCAAGTCCATCTGGGCGCACAAAACAATCTTCACTTAATTTTCAAATATATGCCAATACTTAGTCACTTTGATTCTGCTCAAGCCAAACCAGGTGCGTCTTTTAACGCTAAAAGTCATTATGGTTTTGCCGGTAAGCTACATACTGCCGTTCAGCACAACTTCCATGGCCTTGGTACATTAAGAGACAACAACGTGGCGGTCGAAGCTATCAAAACTCAAGTATTAAAAAATCAGCACCTCATTCGTAGAGGCGGATTAAGCAAATATCAAGCAGAAAAAATGATTTCCAAAATTCACCATGAGGTGGCTATGAAAGGTGAGCATCTAAGTGTTACTGAGAAAGAAGCGTTGCACAAACTTGGTCATCACCTAACCAAACAAATTATTCGACGAGCCCCACCACTACAAGAACAAGAACACCATGGTATTACATCTTTAAGCGCCACCCAACATACCGCTTCCGTTAGCCAAGTTGGCGACCAAACCAGAGTCACTTCCGGCCAAACCCCTCATGCCGCCGGTGGTATTGCAAACTTGATGAAAAACAAAGGCCTGCCTTCCTCTACCGGCCTATCATCTTCTAAACCAATGCACCCACCTATTATAAAATTATCTATTTAACATGACGAATGCTTCTAACTCTAAAAAAATTACTTTTAAAGAATCTACCACCAAAAGATTAGATATTTTTTTTACTGAAAAATTTAAAATTTCCAGATCTCAAGCACAAAAAATGATTGAAGAAAGTAATATTTTAATTAACAACAAACTTTCCAACAAAACCGGACATCCTTTGAAAACAGGCGATCAAATAACTATTGAAAAAAAACCAATTGTTAAACCACCTGAACCAAAAAAATACGAAATTCAAGCAGTCCAAAAAATTAAGCCAAAAATCAAAATCATTTCTGAGACCAAAGATTATATTGTGGTAGAAAAACCAAAAGGTTTACTCACTCACTCCACCGATAAAAATGAACCAGATTCCTTGGCGGCAATACTCATTATAAAATATCCTGAATTAAAAAAAGTTGGCGATGATCCAAAACGTCCAGGTATTGTGCATCGCTTAGATAAAGAAGCCTCTGGCTTGTTAGTAGTTGCTCGTACTCAAAAAATGTTTGATCATTTAAAAAATCAATTTAAAAATCGCACGGTTGAAAAAGAATATTCTGTATTAGTTCATGGAAAAGTAGCCAAAGATTGGGATGAAATAAAATTCCCCATTGAACGTTCTCGAAACAAAGACCGAATGGCCGCTTTACCAGCCACCCTACGCGGTGAAGCTACTTTGGAAGGTAAAAATGCTCTTACTGAATTTTGGGTAGAAAAACGCTTTGTTAATTTTTCTCTTTTGCGCGTCAAAATTCATACTGGTAGAATGCACCAAGTTCGTGTTCACCTATTATCATACAATCACCCGGTGGTTGGTGATCCGTTATATTTTCAAAAAAAACAAAAAGATAAATGGGACAAAGTTTGTGGCCGATTATTTTTACACTGTATCCATTTAGCCTTTAATGATCTAGATAACGAACGTCAAGAATTTAAATCTGAATTACCTACAGAACTGAAAAATTTTTTACCATTATTAAAATAATATGTCTCCAACGGGTGTTTTAATAATTATTTCTTCTCCTTCTGGAGGCGGAAAAGATGCAATCATTTCAGCTTTGTTAAATAGATTTAATAATAGCGCCAAACTAATTACTACGACCACTCGCGCTCCTCGCCCAGAAGACAAAGAGGGTATCACCTATTATTTTATCAAGAAAGAAAACTTTGAAGAAAAAATAAAAAACGGTGAAATCATTGAACACAATTTTTATGCAGGCAATTATTATGCAATTACCAAGGCTGAATTAGCCAATAAACTAAAAAATTTTGACTTTGTCTTTACAAATATCGACGTAAACGGTCGACGTAATCTGACCGCCACTGACTACAAAAATATATCGATTTTTATAATGCCAGAAAACTTAGAAGATTTAAAGATGCGCATCAGTCACCGAGGCGGACTAAGCAACACAGAGATTGAAGAACGCCTACAAACTGCCAAACAAGAGATAACTTGCGCCAACGAATATGATTTTCAGGTAATCAATAAAAACGGAAAACTGACAGAAACTATCGACAGTGTAGCCAAAATTATTACCGAACATCTACCCGCCTAAATAGAAAGTTAGAGATATTGACAAAATCGATGAAATCGGCTAAAATAAGCCCATTGTTTAAAAGATAATAAATTTTTATGACCGAAAATACTAAAGAAGCTCTTATCTACAAACCAGGTATGGTGGTAAAGGTGCACCAAAAAATCAAAGAAACAAACACTAAAGGTGAAGAAAAAGAACGTATCCAAATCTACGAAGGCACGGTTATCGCCGCTAAACACGGTAGAGAAGCTGGAGCTACTATCACTGTGCGCAAAATTTCCGAAGGTGTAGGTGTAGAAAAAATATTTCCAATTCATTCCCCAGTAGTAGATAAAATAGAAATCGTAAAACAATTAGTAGTACGTCGCGCCAAACTTGGCTTCTTACGCAATAAAGACTTTAAGCGCAAGATGAAAGATGTAAAGAAAGAAGTAAAAAAATAAAAATCATAGCAACAAAAAAACTGGCTTATTGGCCAGTTTTTTTGTTTGTCATTTCCAATTTGATTGGAAATTTAATTACATATATTTTCCAGTCCAACTCTCTTTGTTATTGGTCAAATCTTCAGGTAGACCAGCAAAAACCAATTCACCGCCACCTTTACCACCTTCAGGACCAAGCTCAAGCACCCAATCACAAGATTTTACAACATCCAGATTATGTTCAATCACAATCACAGTATTACCTTTTTCTACCAATTGTTTTAATACACCCAATAACCTCTTTATATCTTCAAAATGCAATCCTGTCGTTGGCTCATCCAAAATATACAAAGTATTACCGGTAGATACACGTGATAACTCAGTCGCCAGCTTGATACGCTGAGCTTCACCGCCAGATAACGTAGTAGCCGGCTGTCCCAAAGTAAGATAACCCAAACCAACATTACGTAAAACATTTAATTTTTCTGATAGAGTAGGCACATTACTAAAAAATTTATAAGCCTCTTCTACGGTCATACTCAGAACCTCGGCAATATTTTTATCCAAATAATGCACTTCCATTACTTCTTGGTTATATCTTGTGCCATTACATTCATTACAAGTTACAAATACATCGGCCAAAAATTGCATAGGAATACGAACATAACCTTCGCCAGCACAGGCTTCACAACGCCCGCCGCCTTTTACATTAAAACTAAATTTGCCAGCATCATATCCGCGCATTCTCGCCTCTGGCAAACCGGAGAATAAATCACGAATCAAAGTAAAGATGCCTGTATAAGTCGCCGGATTACTGCGAGGAGTACGACCGATAGCCACTTGATCTATAGAAATAACTTTATCAATATTTTCTAAACCTTTTATTTCTTTAAAAGCACCTGGTTCTTCTTTGGAACGGAAAAAATGTTTGCTCAAAGCCGCCGCCAATATATTGATAATTAAAGTAGATTTGCCAGAACCAGATACACCCGTGACACACACCATTTTATTGAGCGGAATATCTACTGAAACATTTTTTAAATTAAAGGCACTTGCCCCAATTAAAGATAAAACTTTACCTGGTTTTTTTTCTTTCTTAATTTCTTTTTTTGGTTTTTCATAAATACTTTCGCGGCCACTCAAATATGCCCCCGTAATAGAATCTTTATTTTTCTTAATTTCACTATAAGTACCAGTGGCCACAATTTTACCACCATAAATTCCCGCCCCTGGACCAACATCAATAATATAATCAGCCGCCTCCATCATCGCCGCGTCATGTTCTACTACCAACACACTATTTCCTAAGTCACGTAAATATTTTAAAGTAGATATCAACCGATCATTATCGCGAGCATGCAAACCAACAGAAGGTTCATCCAAGATATAAACTACGCCGGTCAAACCAGAAGACAACTGGGTCGCCAAACGCACGCGAGTTACCTCACCGCCTGATAGTGTATTCATCGAGCGATCTAAACTTAAATAATCCAAACCAACTTGTGATAAATTTTGTAAACGCGGTTTTAATTCTTTCAAAATTGTATCCGCCACTTTGGCTTTGACATCTTTAGAATTTTTTTCAACCACCGTATCAAATTTGTTAAAAAAAACTAAATTTTCGCCCACACTCATACCAGCAATATCAGCCACATTTTGATCATTCAACTTCACCCATAGAGATTCTTGACGCAAACGCTTACCATTACACACTGGACAAGTTTTTTCGCGCATGTACTGTTCTATTTCTTTACGCACATATTCTGAATTGGTCTCTAGATGACGTTTTAGTAGATCAGATACTACACCACTAAAAGTTACTTTTTTATTTTCCACATCATAAGTATCACTACCAGTACCATACAAAACTATATCCAAAACTCTAGACGGTAAATCTGCCACTGGAATATCCAGAGAAAAATTATTATGTTCGGCCACAGCCTGCAATAACTTTTGGTACCATGTTTGGTTACCAGTAATTCTCATCCAGGGCTGGATTGCACCTTCAGATAATGATAAACGAGTGTTTGGCATGACCAGATCAGCGTCAACTTCCATCGTGACTCCAAGGCCAGTACAACGCGGACAGGCGCCAAATGGACTATTAAAACTAAAACTACGCACATCCAACTCTGGCATTTTGCGCCCGCATTTTTTGCAATAAGAAAAAGTTGTCAGATAAACATCCTCAACCTGAGATGCAATCACACAAGCACCATTGCTCAAATCCAAAGCAACATTTACTATTTTAAACGGATCATCTTTTTTAACATCGTTAATTTTCCCAACCAAAATCTCCAGATCATGCTTTTCTTCTTGTTCAAAATGACATTTTACCAAGTCGTGAATTTTCATCAGTTTACCATCGAGACGAATAGTATCATATCCACTACGCTCGATAATTTCCAAAATATCTTTTAGATTAACTACATTTTGATGAATCAGAGGAGACAAAATAAAAACCGGTGTACTTTTGCGAGCCAATTTACGAGCTTGCTCAATAATTTCTCCAGCCGAACTAGAAAATGCCGGTATATGACACTCTGGACAGTATTGAGTGCCAACACGCGCAAAAAGCAGGCGCAGATAATCATAAATTTCTGTCACAGTTCCAACTGTAGAACGAGGATTTTGAGTAGAAATTTTTTGATCAATCGCAATCGTTGGTGACAAACCTTCGATTGCATCCACGTCCGGTTTATCCTGCACATCCATAAATTGACGAGCATACGCCGACAGCGATTCAGCATAGCGACGTTGACCCTCGGCATAAATAGTATCAAAAGCCAAAGATGATTTTCCAGAGCCAGATAATCCGGTAATAACCACCAATTTATTTTTAGGAATTTCTAGACTGACATTTTTCAGATTGTGGACACGTGCGCCACGAATTTTTAACTTTTCATTCATAA
>CALRIA010000010.1 GCA_943359595.1 Candidatus Magasanikiibacteriota bacterium
TATTTGACATATTTTTAAAAAACTGGTATATTGACATACAGAATATAAAGCACTTCTGTAGAGGGTGCTTTTTTTAATAAGTTAATTTAATTTGTGTATTTATGTCAGAAATTACAAAAGCTATTCAGTTACTTTGCGAGGAAAAAAACTTGTCTTACGAAGCTGTAATGGAAACTATCGAAACCGCTTTGGCAGCTGCTTATCGCAAAGATTTTGGAAATAAGCAACAAAATATTAAGGTAAAATTTGATCCGGAAACTGCTGATATGCAAGCTTGGGATATCAAAACTGTGGTTGAGGACATCGATGAAGAAATTTTAAAAAATGCTCAAGAAGAAATGGCACTTCGTCGTGAGGCGGCACGCGAAGATGGGCGTGAATTAACCGAGGAAGAAGTGTCTGAATTACCTCACTTTAATCCAAAAACTGAATTGATGATTAGTGAGGCCAAAAAAATTAATAAAAAAGCCAAACTAGGTGAGGTGCTAGAAATTCCTCTGGAGATATCTGGATCTTTTGGACGTATGGCAGCGCAGACAGCTAAACAGGTCATTATTCAGAAGATTCGTGAAGCCGAACGCAATATGGTCTTTGGCGACTTTAAGGGACAGGAAGGCCAGATTATTATGGGGACGATTCAGCGAGCAGAAGGTCGTAAAGTTTTGGTAGATTTAGGAAAGGTCACCGGTTTATTGTTGGGTGAACAACAGATCGAACGTGAACACTATCGTCCTGGTGCTCGTATGAAATTTTATGTGATGTCCGTTAACATGGGTCCTCGTGGTCCAGAAATTTTATTATCACGTTCTTCTAGCCACTTGGTGGAGGAGATTTTTAAGCAAGAAATTCCAGAAATTGAAAGCGGTGTGGTCAAAATCAAAGGTGTAGCTCGTGATGCGGGCTATCGTAGTAAAGTTGCCGTGCAAACTGATGATGAAGCCATTGATCCAGTCGGCGCTTGTATCGGTCAACGTGGTAGCCGTATTAATACTATTATTGAAGAATTGGGTGGAGAAAAAATTGATATTATTGAATTTAAAGATGATGCGGCTGCTTATATTACTAAAGCTCTTTCTCCGGCTAAAGTTTCCTCAGTAGAATTAAATGAATCTGAAAAAACTGCTAATGTCCTAGTAGCTTCTGATCAATTTTCCTTGGCGATTGGTCGTAGTGGACAAAATGTGCGTTTAGCTAGTGAATTGACTGGTTGGAGGATAAATTTGAAAGATTTGGGTGGTGAACAAGAGGCAAGTAGTGATGAATTATCAACTGAAGCAGAAGCTTCTCAAGAATTAACAGAGTCTAAAGAAGAATAAAAAAATATGTTTTCAAATATTTTTCACGTTGTACTTTATCAACCATTATTTAATATATTTGTTGGTTTGTACAATTTTTTGCCAGGGCACGATGTCGGTGCGGTGATAATAGTAGTAACTGTTTTGTTGCGTTTGGTGGTTTATCCTCTGACGGCATCATCCATTAAAGCTCAACGATCTCTACAAGAATTACAACCAAAACTTGAGGCATTAAAAAAACAATACGCTGGTGATCAGCAAAAAATCGCTCAGGCGACAATGGAATTGTATAAAAATAATAAGGTTAACCCGTTGGCTTCTTGTTTGCCTTTGTTAATCCAATTACCGATTTTAATCGCTCTTTATTGGGTGATGCGTGATGGTTTGGCTTCGACTAATTTATCTCAGTCTTTGTATTCTTTTGTCTCTAATCCTGGCACTATAAATCCAGTTTCGTTTGGGTTTTTAAATTTGTCAAAACCTAATGTAATTTTAGCGGTTTTAGCTGGTGGTGCTCAGTTTTTGCAAGCCAAAACTATGAATCGTCAAGTGCCGCCAAAAATAGCTGGTGAGGGTGGCAAAGATGAAAATATGATGGTTATGATGAACAAACAGATGCTCTATATGATGCCAGCAATGACCGTGCTTATCGGTTTTAGTCTGCCAGCAGGGTTGACGCTGTATTGGTTCTGGAGCACCATTTTAATGGCTGGACAGCAATATTATATGTCCAAGAAAAATCCCATTGTGGCGGTCGATAATTTAATAGACAATAAAATTATAAATAATAAAGCAATTGAAGGTGAAGTAATAAAAAAATAAAATTTATATGATCATTAATTTGCGTCAATTAAAAAAATTACCGGTGGTTACAAAATCGGGAATAAAATTGGGCAAAATCAGTGAAATAAATTTTTTATTAGAAACTCAAAGTATTTATCAATATGTAGTACGATCGTCTTTCTTTAGCGATCGTATTTTTTTAATTCAAGTCAATCAAGTGTTAGAAATTAGTGATAAAATAATTGTTGATGATGCGGTGGTGGCTGAACAGACTGTTTCGAATGAACAGTCTGATAAATATATCGATAATAAAATTTTTGGCGCAGCGACGATTAGTGATATCGACAAATTCAACGTATGAAAAAGGCAGTTTTGCGTACTTTGGCCTATTTTGATTTAAGCGATTATCCATTGACTGCGACGGAAATAAAAAATTGGCTTTATAAATATGAAGTAGTTGATTTTTTTGATTTATTATTAATTCTGGAAGAAATGAAAAATCAACATCAAGTCGAAGAAAAATACAGTTTTTTTTATTTACCAGGCAGAGAAAAAATAGTAGAAGATAGACAGCGTAATTTAACCATCTCCGAATTAAAATTAAAAAAAGCGCATCGTGCCGCGAAGTTTATTCGTTGTGTGCCATTCTTGCGAGCGATTTTTGTTTGTAATACAGTAGCTTCTGGTACAGCAGCGATGAATAGCGATATCGACTTTTTTATCATTGCTCAACATGGACGTGTTTGGTTGGTTAGATTTTTTTCCAATATAATCTTACGCTTGTTTAATCTGCGAACCTATGGTAATAAAATAAGCGATAAAATCTGTCTATCATTTTTTATTGATGATGATAATTTGAATATGGATAAATTAAAGGCCTGTGGTAATGATATCCATTTTGCTTATTGGAGCACTCAAATGTTGCCAATTTATGATCCAAACAATTATTGGAAAAAATTTATTTCTGCGAATTATTGGTTGAAAGATTATTTTCCTAACCTGTTGAATAATTTAGATTTTTTAAATTTAGTGAATGTTGGCACTGTGGCTGTGGTTTGGAAAAAAGCCTGGGAAATAATGTGGTTTGGTACTTATGGTAATTTAATTGAAAAACAGGCACAAAATTGGCAAATGTTAAAAATAAAATTGAGCACAAAAGAAAAGTCTAATTTAAAAGATAATGGGGTCGTATTAAAAGAAGGAGTAATTAAACTGCATGAAAATGACGCGCGTATAGGCTATTTTAAACGATGGGAAGAGCGATCGCAGCAAGCGCTAAAATTATTATGAAAATAAAGATTAGTCATGTTAAATTTTTTTTGCTTTTATTATTGTTGTTTATTTTTCCGTGGCAGACCAGATTGATTTATCAAACGGCTTATATTGGTAATAATTTTTGGGAATACGATAGCCTGTCTTTGTATGGTACAGAAATTTTGTTAGGCATGACAATTTTGTTATTTTTGATTGACAAACTTCACGGTGGTTTTCGCGAGCAATTTATTAAATATTTTAATAAAAAACGTTTAGCTAAAATATTGATAATTTTTTTAGGTATTTTGTCTTTATATTTATTGGCTAGTACCAACCATGCAATTGCTTGGCAGTATTTAAACTGGGTTGTATATGGGATTTGTCTTATTTTTATCATACTAGAAAGTCAATTAAGTTTTAAAAAATTATCACTGTATGTTTGGGGTGGTGGATTGGTGCAAGCAATTTTGAGTATTTGGCAATTTTTTAATCAATATATCCCAGCTAACAAGTGGTTGGGCATGGCCGTACAAGATCCTCATCAGTTGGGAGTGGCGGTAGTTGAATTTGGAAGCGAACGCTGGTTACGCGCATACGGTGCTTTTGGTTGGCCAAATTCCTTGGGTATATATCTAGCGGTGATTTTTGTTTTGGGGGTAATCTTAATTCGTCAGGAAAAAGATGATAAATATAAAATATGGCTATTAATTGGTCAAACGATAGTTTTGTTTGGTTTATTTTTTTCTTTGGCGCGCGGGTCATGGTTGGCGGCGGTTGTTGGCTTGTTTGTTTTAGGTTTTAAAAAATATAAAGAAAAGATTTTTTGGCAACAAATTGGTGTTTATATTTTTACTTTTTTAATATTATTGATTATTTTTAAACCGTTAGTTTTTTCACGCTTAGATTGGAATAATCGTTTAGAAAAAATGTCATTGTCTCAGCGTATTAGTCAGTGGTCGGAGTTTCAACAAGTGTTTGCGAAAAATTATTTAGTTGGAGTCGGCCCAGGCAACTATACTATTGTATTGCATGGTATCTACCCAAAGCATTCGGTTGGTAATCTAAAGCCAGTTCATAATATTTTTTTATTGTTTATAGCTGAATGGGGTATATTAGGGGTATTTTTATTATTATTTTTGTTTTATAATGGAAAAATATTAAATTTGTCGTTTGCTCCATTGAGTGTCTTGTTGGTTGCAGGTTTGTTCGATCATTGGAGTGTTAGTACATTCACTGGATTGATATTTTTTTGTCTAGTTATTGGTTTGTCAACAAAATATATAGCCATTGACACAAAAGTGTCTCCAGAGTAAAATTGATATTCATTAGACTAAGACTATTCTTTTCAAGAAGTCAGAGTTGGGAACAGACTCTCTCGCACGCCATAGTTCCGGGCTAGACCATAGACAGGCATAGTCCGGACAATAAGTGGACGGCGAGCAAAGTTCGTTCCCAACCCTGACTTTTTTGTTCCCATCTTGACAATTTCAAAAAAATCATTAAAATTGGACATAGTTTATCACTTTAGCAAAGTGAGTGATAAACTATATTTAATATTAATTTTATATATATGAATATCAAACCATTGGGCGATCGAGTTTTGGTAAAACCAGACAAAGAACTGGAAGTTACTGCTTCTGGTATCGTGTTACCATCTTCTAGCGATAAAGAAAAGAAAGCTGAAGGTGAGATTATTGCTGTCGGAAATGGTGAAGCGATTGCTCGTTTAAATCTGAAAGTTGGTGATAAGGTTTTGTATAAAAAATGGGGTGGAGAAGAAATTAAGATTGGGCAGGGTAGTAATGAAGAGACTTACAAAATACTTTACGTTGGAACTGGCGAAGATAACAATAGTATTGTGGCGACTTTTGAATAATTTGATAAAATTTTCTAATATTAATAAATATGCCTAAGCAAATTTTATACGGTGACGACGCTCGTCATAAGCTTTTAAATGGTGTAAATATTTTGGCTAATGCGGTCAAGGTAACTTTGGGACCTCGTGGTCGCAATGTAGTTTTGGACAAAGGTTATGGTGCACCGATTATTACTAAAGATGGTGTATCAGTAGCTAAAGAAATCGAAGTAGAAGACAAATTTGAAAATGCTGGGGTGGAATTAGTAAAAGAGGTGGCTAGTAAAACTAACGATGATGTCGGTGATGGTACTACTACCGCTACTGTTTTGGCACAAGCGATTGTTCGCGAAGGTTTAAAAAATGTGACTGCTGGTGCTAACCCAGTGGCTCTTAAACGTGGTATTGATAAAGCTGTTGATTTGATTATCAAAGAATTAAAAGAAAATATTTCTAAACCAGTGAATGAAGATGAGATTGCCAATGTGGCGGCAATTTCTGCTAATGATAAAGAAATTGGCAAAAAAATTGCTGATGCGATGAAATCAGTTGGTAAAGACGGTGTGATTACCGTGGAAGAGTCTCAATCTTTTGGTATGGAAATTGAAACCGTACAGGGTATGCGTTTTGACAAAGGTTACCTTTCCCACTATATGGTCACTAATTCTGATCGCATGGAAGCGGAATATGTGGATCCATATATTTTGATTACTGATAAAAAAATTAGTTCCATTCATGATGTTTTGCCAGTGTTAGAAAAAGTAGTACAAAGTGGTAAAAAGGATTTAGTGATTATTGCGGACGATGTCGATGGCGAGGCTTTGGCAACTTTGATAGTCAACAAAATGAGGGGTACATTCAATGTTTTGGCGGTAAAAGCTCCAGGTTTTGGTGATCGTCGCAAGGAGATGTTGCAAGATATAGCTGTTTTGACTGGCGGTAAAGTGATTACTGAAGAGCTTGGTCTAAAATTGGATGCCACTACTTTGGAAGATTTGGGTCAAGCGCATAAAGTAACTTCTAACAAAGAAAATACTACCATTGTAAATGGTAAAGGTGACGAAAAGATCGTGCAAGATCGTGTAGCTCAGATTAAAAAATTGATCGAACAATCGGATAGTGATTTTGATAAAGAAAAATTGCAAGAACGTTTGGCTAAATTGGCTGGTGGTGTAGCTATTATTCGTGTAGGTGCCGCTACTGAAACTGAAATGAAAGAAGTAAAACATCGTATTGAAGATGCAGTCGGAGCTACCAAGGCCGCTGTCGAAGAAGGTGTAGTGCCTGGCGGTGGAGTAGCTTTGATTCGCGCGATAAAAGCTTTGGAAGGAATGGCAATGACTCATGAAGAAGAGGTGGCCGTGAAAATTTTACGTCGAGCGCTCGAAGAACCACTTCGTCAAATTGCTGAAAATGCTGGCGTTGATGGTGCGGTCGTGGTAGAAGAAGTGCGTAAATTATCTGGTAATATGGGTTACAACGCTCAGACTGAACAATATGAAGATATGGTCAAAGCGGGTATCATTGATCCGACCAAAGTCACTCGCAGTGCTTTGCAAAACGCCGCTTCAATTGCTGGAATGTTCCTGACTACCGAAGCTATCATTACTGATCTACCAAAAAAAGATGAACCAGCTATGCCACCAATGGGCGGTGGTATGGGCGGTGGAATGTACTAAAAATAAATTTAAAAAACAGTCTGAGAAATCAGGCTGTTTTTTTTGTTAGTTAGTTTAATTGCTTTTATGTTTATTTTAAGATAAAATATACTTTCTTGAAGATAATAATAAATATTTTATGATTCGTACTCTAATTGATTTTTTTTCCGGTTTTCCCCCAGAAATAGCCACCTTTATCTTAGCAATGTTGCCTTTTACTGAAAAGGTTTCTTTGGCTATTGGGGTGGCTGCTTTTCATCTAAGTGGTTGGGAGGCTTTGATTATAGTGACGGTTGGCAATATGGTGCCGATTTTTTTGATTTTAGGGTTGGCCGAAAAATTTCATAATTGGATATCTCAGCATGCTGGTTTCTTTGGAAAAGCTTGGGTGAAGACTATCGCTCATGTCCAGGAAAAATTTGCTAAATATCAGAAATTTGAGCTATGGGGTCTTTTTATTTTTATGAGTTTGCCTATTCCGATTAACGGTGGTATTAGTGGCGCCCTAATCGCTTTTATTTTAGGTATGCCAGCCAAAAAAGCCTGGTCGTATCTTTTGGCTGGGGTTATTGTTTCCAACCTAATTACACTAGCGGTTACGGTTGGTTTGGTGAAAATTTTTTAATATGAATTTGGATAAACTTCAAGCGCTGAATAAAAAAATTGAGGAGGCGATGAACCTTTTAAAATTACCGGATTTAAAAAACAAAGCGCTACAACTTGAAGAACAAATGAGTGTGGCTGATTTTTGGTCTGATCAAAAACGAGCGCAAAATATTTCTCAGGATTATCAAAATATAAAATCCGAAGTAGAAAAATGGGAAGAAATAAAAAAACAAGCTTGTGATTTGTTGGAACTTGCTCAGAGTGGTGATGAAAGTTTGGAAAAAGAAATTGAAGATCAAACAACTCAACTGGAAAATAAATTTCAAGAATACGAATTATTTTTATTACTCAATGGTCCTTATGATCAAAATAACGCTATTATAGCGATTC
Organism: Candidatus Magasanikiibacteriota bacterium; assembly: GCA_943359595.1. GTDB lineage: Bacteria > Patescibacteriota > Patescibacteriia > Magasanikbacterales > GWA2-37-8 > CAIOJG01. The sequence goes on from CALRIA010000010.1 coordinate 7,842, forward strand.
ATGCTGGCAGTGGTGGCACAGAAGCGCAAGATTGGACAGCGATGTTATTGCGTATGGTCACCAGATTTTGTGAAAAACAAAATTGGCGAGTGGAAATTTTGGATGAATCACGCGGAGCGGAAGTGGGTTATAAATCGATCACTATACGTGTGAGTGGCCGTTATGCTTTTGGCTATCTCAAATCAGAACATGGGGTGCATCGTATGGTGCGTATTTCTCCATTTGATGCGGAAAAAATGCGTCATACTACCTTTGCACTGATGGAAGTGTTGCCAGAGTTGGATGATAGAATAGAAGTAATTATTGATCCCAAAGATTTACGCATTGATACTTTTATGAGTGGTGGTAAGGGCGGACAAAGTGTCAATACTACTTATAGTGCGGTACGGATTGTGCATATTCCAACTGGCATTAGTGTATCGTGTCAGAATGAACGTTCGCAATTGCAGAACAAAGAAACGGCGATGAAAATTCTCAAAGCCAAGCTACATCTTTTGGAAGAAGAAAAACATGCCAAGGCACATAAGGAATTACGCGGTGAGTACAAGTCTGCCGAATGGGGGAATCAGATTCGTAGTTATGTATTGCATCCGTATCATCTAGTAAAAGATCATCGTACTGATTATGAATCGACGGATCCTGAAAGTGTGCTTGAAGGTGAACTGTTGCCGTTGTGTGAGGCGTATTTAAAATGGATTAAAGAATAATTTTGTTACAGGCTCGATAAGTTGTTTTTCACTTTTTTTGCCCGCGAGGGCAAAAGGATGAGCCTTGGCTCATAACCCGTTCAAAACAACTTATCGAGCCTGTAAAGTGCTTCCTATGATGAATATAATGAGTGAATGTAATATAGCTTTGATTGTATCCGAAATTTTAAACGGCAAAGTTTTGGTTTTTCCGACGGAAACTTCTTATGGGTTAGGTTGTGATGCCACCAATCAAGAATCGGTGGATAGAATTTTTAAAATAAAAGGCAGGACAGATGACAAGCCATTACTTGTAGTAGTAGACAGTATAGAAAGTGCCAAAAAATATTTACATTGGAATGAAAGTTTAGAAAAATTGTCTCAAAAATTTTGGCCAGGACCGCTGACGGTAGTGGGAGAATATATAGGTGGTAATTTGGCTAAAGGCGTAGTGGGAGCAAACAACACTATTGCTGTGCGTGTATCAGCATATCCTCTTATTCAATCTATTACGCAAAAAATTCAGCGACCGCTGGTGGCTACTTCAGCCAATATAGCTGGCGAACCATCTTTATTTAATTCAGCCGAAATTGTCAAAGTTTTTGAAAATAAAAATAATCAACCGGATATTGTATTAAATTATGGCGTATTGCCAGGATCGGTACCAACTACTTTGGTAAGTATTGTCGATAATAAAATAAAAATTTTAAGACAGGGGAAAATAATTGTATATGAATGAAAAACTTTTTAATGTTGATTATTTAAAGCACCTGTGTGCGAAGTTCCAGTTGCGACCATCCAAAGAATATGGTCAAAACTATCTCATCAATCCAGAAGTGATAGAAACCATGATTACTGCCAGCGGTGTAACCAAAAAAGACACGGTGGTAGAGGTTGGTCCTGGTTTTGGTATTCTCACTTTAGATTTAGCAGCCAAAGTAAAAAAGTTACTCGCTTTTGAAATTGAAATAAAATTAAAGTCATACTGGGAGGAAATCAGCACACGTTTGTCTCAAAGCAAAGAAAATAATTTTGAAATTATCTGGGGAAATATTTTGCGTGCTGATCCAAAAATTTTCCCAAAAAATTATAAAGTAGTGGCCAATTTACCATATCAAATAACTTCACCAGTTCTAAAACTATTTCTTGAAGATCTAGAATGTCAGCCCAAAGAATTGACGGTAATGGTACAAAAAGAAGTAGCTCAAAGAATTTGTGCTAAACCTGGGGAGATGTCAGTACTTGCGCTCGCGGTACAATATTTTGGTAAACCGGAAATTATCGGTGAAGTAAAAAGTAATAATTTTTGGCCGGTGCCTCAAGTAGATTCGGCAATATTAAAAATTTTTCCATTTAAACGCGCTACGACCAAAGCCGAAGATCAAGCATTTTTTAAATTTGTTAAAATTGGTTTTGCCCAAAAAAGAAAATTACTGATCAAGAATTTATTACCAACGATTGGCAAACAACATAAAGAAATATTTTTGTCTGAATTAAAAAAAATGGGTTTCACTGAAACAGTTCGCGCTCAAGAGCTAAGCGTCGCCAATTGGCAACAATTAGTGAAGATATCCACATTACTATAATGTGGATTTTTGTGTTATAATATTAAAAAAGAATTGGGCTTATGGTAGAAAATGAACAACCCACTAAAAATACCTTATCCAAAGAACAGAAGATAGGTTTCGTCTTGCTGTTGGCTTTTGCTATTCTTGCAATTAGCTTGGGAGTATTGCAAATTCGAAATACTATGTATGGTCATTTTGCCTTAAATAATAAAGTTCCAAATACTTTGAAAGATCAGGTGAACACCGTAGACGCCTTACGTTTTCGTGATACAGATAGAGACGGATTAAATGATTTTGATGAACTTTATGTATATGGTACTAGCCCATATTTGACTGATACCGATAGTGATGGTATCCCCGATGGAGATGAAGTAAAACGCGGTCTTAATCCAAATTGCGCCGAAGGTAAAGATTGTTCTTTAACTCCAGATACAGCGGCAGTTAGTGTGGGTGTTAGCAGTACTTTGATCGCTTCCATGGCTATCCCAGCTGATCAACCGGCGATAGATTTGGGCAAGGCAGTTCAAGACCCTGTTCAAGTGCGAAAAATGTTAATTAGTGGTGGAGTAAACAAAGATGTCGTTGCTAAATTTTCAGATGCTGAATTAATGAAAATGATCACTGAAATTATGAGTTCATCTTCGACTATTAGCAATATTAAAAATTTAAATACCAATATTTCCGTTACTGGGACGAAAAAATAATTTCTATTAAAATATGTTTTTTCAAAAAATAAGAAAATTGACAATTGGTTTTATCCTTTCCGTATTTGTTGTTTCATCTTTGGCTGGGTTTGTTATTTCTGCTCAGCCCGCTAATGCTCAATTGTCTACAATAGTAGCGGGTGATATTCCAGCTCAAGCTACCGGTATTTTGGATATGATCAAAAATGGTTGGAAGATTGCCGTGCTTAATGCCGCCCAACAGGCAGTGTCTTATTTTTTGCGTAAAGTGGCCTATGACAGCGCGGTTTGGTTGGCATCTGGCGGTAAAGGACAAAATCCCTATGCCGACACCAAAGGGTTTGGAGATTATATGTCTTCAGTTGGCTCCAATGCTGCCGGTACGGCGATTGAACAATTAGGGACAGGCTTTGGTTTGGATTTGTGTAAAATTCCCGATGTAAAAATAGATTTAGCACTACGTATCGGTTTGCATTATAACTATGCTTTAGGCAGTGAGCCTAGAGCACCAGCTTGTAATTTAAAAACTTTTCAAGAAAATTGGGGTGGCGATGCTTGGGCTAGTAAATATGGTGATGGTAAAGGTGGTTTTGACACTAACAAAGTATTCAATAAATCTCTTGGTGTCGATGATGCACCGCTTGGTATAGCTTTAAAAACTACTGAAAAAATAGATCGTCTAGTAGCCAAACAAACTAATGCCGCTCAGGCCGATCGTGTTGAGGGTCAAGGTTTTAAAGCAGCAACCAAATTGATTTCTGGTGATGTAAAAACGCCTAGTCAGGTTATCAAAAAAGAGGCCGAAGCGAATTCTCCAAGTGAACAAAATAAAAAAAGCGAAGCGCAAATTGCGGCGGCCATGGGAGCGGGAGCATATGAAATTATTCCGTCGACTTTATCTTTGTTTTTAAATACATTGTCAGGTCAAATGTTAAAGAATTTTAAAGAAAATGGCATGTTGCCAGGTGGTATCTGTGTTGGAGGTTACGGTGGGCCAGATTGTAAGGATAATGGTGGTAGTCAGGCACAAAATTTTGATGCTGGGTCTCTTTCAATGTCTGGACGAGCAGCAGCGGAGGCAACTTTTAGTGAATTTTTGGTTACCAAATTAGATGTTTTATCCAACTATGATCTTTTGCCTGAACTTAGCAGTTGTAACTCTCAAGGTTTGTATAATTGTCGTATTGATCAGGGATTAGTGCAAGCTTTAACTGAAGCTAATAATGGACAGCCGGTTACTATAAGAGAAGCAATGTCTCCTGCCAAAGGTTGGTTGCACCCTGAAGCCAAACTTATTCCGCCTAGTCGCACAGCTGATAACGCTATTCAAAAATGTTATAATGATCCACAAAAATATTGCTATTCCAATTTAGCAGTTTTGCGACAGTTGCGAATTTTACCGCTTGGTTTAGAAATCGCAGCCAAAAATAGTGACCCAGATAATCCTTGGTCGTTGAAGGAAGTGGTGGATGGATTTTATAATTGTAGCTACAACAAAGACGGTAGTGTCAATTATGATCCAGAAAACAAACCATTTTGTCATTTGGTAGATCCGAACTGGGTGATCAAATTGGCCAAAACTCGCTGTGATGCCAAGGCACCAGGATCGATTCCTCTTGGCTCCGATGTTCCCGATCGCGTGGAAGAATGTGTAGATGTAAAGACTTGTGTTGGTCAAGATAAAGATGGAAATTGTGCGGGTTATGGCAATTGTGTACGTGAAAAAAATGTTTGGAAATTTGATGCAAAAGAATGTAGCGCGCAATATGCTACTTGTCGTTCTTTTACCAATAATTCTGGTAAATCCGTATCTTATCTATATCGTACTTTAGATACTGGTGATTGTAGCCAAGATACTGCTGGTTGTAAGGCTTATAGTTTGGAGCAAGATAATGCTGGTAAATGGAAAGAAATAGCCAAAACGAACTATGGTAATTACTCTACCGGTGTATATTTAAATAAAAATGTTTCGACCGCTTGTTCGGCAAGTTCAGTTGGTTGTAGTGCGTTTAAATTGTCAGGTGATACCAGTGCAAATAATTTTATTCCTCTAAAAAAAGCGCCCGATTATTTGCACTGTTATGATTCTGATGCTGATCAAACCAATGGTATACAATGGCCACAGACATTTTCGGATATATTCAAAATGCAACCTCGTCCGGAGTGTAAAAATTATGCGCAGGTTTGTATTGCGGACGAAGTCGGTTGTGCAAATTATCAATCGGCTGATGACCCACAAGCTTTGGCTATTCCGGGTAAATTTACTCCGGCCGTAGTAGCTAGTAATACTATTCAAAGTTGGAATGATCAATGTGACGCTCGTTGTGCCGGTTATGCGGCTTATCGGGAGATGCCTTCGAATTTTGCTTCTGGTACACCATTGACTTATATTATTCCTCCATCCAAGTACAACAAGGGTGAATCAGGTACAACTTGTACAGCGGATGAAGTGAGTTGTAGTAGCTTTACCAATATGGCTTCTACTGAAGGTGGCGGTGAAAAGGTAGAATACTTTACTGATTTGCGTGCTTGTATCAAACCAGATATTAATAAACAAAAAAATTATTATACTTATGAAGGTTCGGTTGTTGGTGGTTATCAGCTGAAAGCTTACGTATTGGAAAAAAATACTACCGATGATGAGGACAAAAATGTACCTGGATTGCAGGTAGGTGGTATGCCGGCAACTGTTTTTGTAAATGCACAAGACAAAATAGATGCCATGACCTATAAATGTAATGCTGATCTATACAAAGCTGGTCAAGCCGATGTGGACTGCCGTCAATTTAATGATGATAAAGGAACTATCTATTATGCTTTGCTTTCACATACTATCGTAGTGTCGGCTGATTGTGCACAATATCGTCTCAATAGTGCTGAACTAGCTAGTTCAGGACAGTGTTTTAGCAATGGTGAATATAAAGATGGTGTTTGTTATTATAATGGTTTACCAACTGGCGTCACTACAAATGTTGGCAGTAGCCAAACTTGTTCGGCAGCAGCAGTATCTTGTCGTGAATATAAAGGTAACAATGGTAATAATATTAAGACGGTATTGGTTGAAAATTTTGAAAATCAATCCAACGTCACCGCTGTCAATGGTTGGAGTTCTGTAGGTGGTACTATTAGCTGGTCGGCCGAATCAACTCATGTCGGCGAACATTCTTTAGGGTATACTGGATTGATCAATAATACTGTGCAAAAAACCATCAATCTAAAAGCTGATAGTTTGGATTTGCAAAATAATATGAGCTACGGTTTGAGTTTTTGGGCCAAAGGTAATGGAGCCAACGTCGATGTGTTTATGACGGATAGTAAAGGCCAAAGTGTCAAAGCTGGCACTATTACCGCCAATACTTCATGGCAAAATTTTAGATTTAATTTGTTGGAGTTATCTTCTTCTGGCACTAGTACTGTAAATTTTACCTTAAAGAGTGGTGGTAGTTTATTCTTAGATAATATTCGTTTAACCAAAGTATCAGAGTTCTTATATCTAGTAAAAGATTCTCTAAAAGTTGATCCGATTTGTGATGATAATCAAAATGATAATTTACCAGGTGAGGCTTTGGGCTGTAGTGCTTACAACGGTCCAAAAAATAGCTTAGGAGATAATCTTTATTATCTCACCAATTTTAGTTTCTTATGTCGTGAAGGGGCGATAGGTTGTACCTCTTTCAAAGATACCTTTAATAAAATTAGTGGTGGCGGACCGCGAGCTTATAATGTTAGTTTAACGGGAATTACCGGCACCAAGGTCACCACTAAAGTAGGCAATGATTCTTATTCTTGTCAGATAGAACAGGGTAAAACTAGTTGCTATGTCAATGTTAAAGGATACACCAAAGATGAAATAGAAAAATCTGTCGGTGCTCAAGCAGCATTTGTGCCTTCTACTTATTTTATCCCAGCTGATACCGTTGACGCTTTTCCAGTTTATTTGGTAGCCGATCAAAGTGTTTCATGTAATGCGGCTGATTTGGGCTGTACGGTTGCTGGTATCCAAAAAAGCACTCCTAGCGGCAATCAATTTGAAGATACTGTTGTTAAGCTTGATCCATCTTTATTGGAGGCTGGTACTGATATTAGTGGTAATCCTACGCCAGGAATTTTATGTCATCAACAAGCTTTGGGTTGTGGAGTCTACGGTTCCAGTCAGGGTGAAGCTTATTTCAAAGATCCAGCTTTAATTGGTGCCAAAGTGTGTGTCTTTCAGCCTAGTGTTACAAAAGATAACAACAAAGTGAGCGGTTGGTTTTGGAAAGATGTTGGTGTTTGTGGTAATACTTCTACCCCTTCAGTAATCTCCTTGCCAAAAACTAGCTGTGTTAGTGCCGATGATTGTAGTGGTGGAAATGTTTGTGTAGATACAAACATTCAGCCTTGTTATCCAAATTATTTGCAAAATGGTAATAGTTATGGCTTATGGTCGTATGGCAACAAAGATAAATATGAAAATTTTGTCGGTGAATGTCCGGCCGAACAAAACGCCTGTACTGAGTTTGTAGATCATGCTGATTTTAATAAAGCTTATTATTTCCTCAAGGATAATAAAATTTCTGAAGGTGATTGTGGTGGTATGGCTAGCCAAAAAGCTGGTTGTGCGATTTTTGATCAGACTGACAATCCAAATAAATTTTGGAATACTGCCGCTACCTATGTACTTAGCGATTATTATATTCCCGGTAAAAATAGTGATCTATCCAAAGTGACCAAAGTACAGCCGGTAGAGCAAAAAGAAAAAAACGACGCTAATATTTTGATAAAAGTAAAACGTGATCGTGAATGCGCTGAGTGGTTGCAGTGCGCTTCTTCGCACTCGGTATTTAATGCTATTACCAACAAACCAAAAAATGTCTGTGATGCGGTTGGTTTGTGTAATCAAGCTGGCAGTACAGGTGATATAAATGGTACTAATATTAATAATTGTGTAAATTTTGTAGATAAAACAAGCAGTTCATCGAGTAAAATTTTGACCGAACAGGATTATGTTCAAAGAAATATTACTTGGGAAGGTAAAGATTGGGCTGGATATTCTATATTAGGAAAATATCCTGTTGACGAATTTTCTCAAGTGAGAGTTGGTGGTGTTACCTCAACGACTTGGACTTTGGCAAAAAAAATAAGCTGTGTAGGTAATTGCTTATCAAATAATAATGTCGATGATTCGGCTTGTAAAATAGATACCAAAATACAGCCTTGCGGTAAAAATAATAGCGGAAGTTGTATAAATGGAATATGTTTACAAAACTTAGATGGTACACCGATTAATAATATTGCCGTAGAGTCACTTAGCACCATATGTCGTGCCTATCCAGAAAAAGATTCGCCATTCCCAATTTCATCGAAACAAAAGACATCAATTGATTATAAATCAGTTAACTATTGTAACGAAGCTGCGGATAAGACCAAATACGGGCCGTGTGATTGTGACTATGTCAAAGTGTCTTATGGCACAAACAACATCAATCGTTATTTTAGTCTTCAACATATTCAAGATTATAATAGTGGCATCTGTGTTGGTGGCTCAAAAGATGGGAAGGATTGTTCATATGATGATGTTGGGTTAAAAAAAGATTGTCCAGATCCAGGTGATTGTCAAATACTTAAAAAAGATACTCTAGTTTTGGGATGGAGGGGATATTGTCTAGAAGAAGATCTATCTAGAACTTTGTCTGGTGATGCAAATAAGCATCCTTGTCTCACATGGTATCCTGTCGACAAATTATCAGGTGTTAAAGATATAGATTATCAACATAAAGAGGCTGGATTTATTGGACCAGCAAACGGTGGTTATTGTTATAAAGGAAATTTATTTGCAGAGCCTATCGTTGCATCAGTAGATGACAATTCTGTTCCGCCTAAAAAAATATGTACCGACCCGACCAATTATAGTTTAAGTAAAGATGATGCATGGTGTATATCTAATTTTAAAGTGCCATACGCTAACGGTTTTTTAAATAATTTTGGAACATTTTCTAATGGTATAAATAATTATGGCGCTGGCTGTGAAAAAATTGTTAAGATAGGGGATGATTTGGTGGTGGCTACTAATGAAATATGGAACAAAGATAATTCTGTTGCGCAAAACAGAAAAAGCACTCCAGTATCTCCATTTGCCGTTATTACTGGTTTTAATCCAAAATCTTTTTCTCAACTGCCATTTTGTAAGGAAGCCCCTTGGAATTATTTTAGACCAAGTGTGGATAAAGATGGTGCATTATATTGTCCAGAAAAATCCCTTCCAAATGGTCCTCAAGTAGGTGGTGTGTTGCAAGGAAATTCATATAATAATTGGGCGTTTAATAATGGGACTTTTGTATTTAACCCAGGTAGCCTTGACCCTAAGGCATTATGTGGTAGTGATGAACAATGTAAGATTGCTGGTGGCGACGCTCTTTTACATGATTTTCAAAACCCTAAATCTTATTGTGCTATTCCGTGCACTGCCGATACTGAAAAACAAATTTGTGGGACAAATAAATGCATAAATGCTTCTGATAAAAACGGTAAGAATATCAGTTTTTGTTCTGGAGAAGCTGTCACACTACCATACGGAAAATATAATTATGCGAGTATATATGCAGATTATCCGTTAGAAAAAGATTCTGAATTGTCTGATCTGTGCTCCCCAGGTTTTTCTGTTAATTTTACAGACGGATCTTATATTACCAACGTTGGTGTTGCAGATACTCCAAAGCTTAATTTTTATAAAGTAGTAGATGGACAAAGTGTTCAACAAAAAGGATATATCGATGATAAAGTAAACAAATCATGTGTCGATTCCGGTGGTTTATTTTGTGTGAATCAAGCCAAAGGTTATCTGGTAAAAGATTTAGGCGCTGCTGATTTTTTTGGAGGTATCTATGCGTATCCGAATCCAGTTTCATGCGAGACAGCCAATAAACCAGGTGTATTTGTGGCTTTTTCTACGACTACTGTAAGAGCTTATGACAAAGCTGCAGAAGGTGGATTTTATAAAGGTAGTATAGTAACAGAAGTTTGTGGAAGTGACAAAACAGGTTTGTCAGTTGGAAAATGTCAGAATAGAAAAATACCACTACCTAGTAACGGTGAAAACTTTCAGATGGACAATTTTAATGTAATTATGTGTTCAAACCAACCTGGACCAAATTTAATTCAATCTCAAGGTGGAACTGTAGCTCTAGGTGATGAACTTAAAGATTTAATAGTATCCGCCCCAAAAAGTCTCACTTATACGTGGAATTATAAAGATTTAAAAAGTATTTATAAATTAGATAGTTGGGATTGGAATAATACTAATAATTTGAACCCAAATAACAATGGTGGAGGTCCACCTACGTCTTATGCTCCGATTGTTCATCCAGTGAGTAGCTCCTGTAGCTCTGATTATAGCTGTGCTGAAATTGATGCGGATGGTCTTACTATTAATAATCAATGGAACAAAGATGTTTTGATTAAGAGCAAATCAGAGCCAGTGGTGATGAAATTTTATGTTTCAGCCGATAAAAATCATATGCCACTTAGACAGATGTCGATAGATTGGGATGATGGTAGTAATCCAATTGATTTTTCAGATGTGTATATCAAAAATCAAAAATCACCTGGAAATTGTGATGGTTCAGATTTTGGTCGTTTAGATGGTATAACTTGTGATGTGTCCTACTCTAATTTTGATAAGACTTTTAAATGTAAAAAAGGAATAACCAGAAATTTTGATAAGGCAAAGAGCCAAGGAGGATATACGGACGATTGTCCGGATAAAGAAAATTTCCCAGGTGGCTGTTGCGTCTTTAAACCGTATGTTCAAGTTAAAGACAACTGGGGTTGGTGTAATGGTATATGTCTAGGTGGAAATGATAAAACGAATGGCTGTTATGATGATAATGTAAATGGCGCAAATGGAACAGATGAGTGCATTAAGTATAAGAATACGACTGCCAATACAAAATTCAAAGCTAATATTTTAGTAGCCCCGAGTAAATAATCTTCACAAACAAAAAACCAGCTCTCACCAAGCTGGTTTTTTATTCTCCTAAATATACTAAAGATAATATCCTTAGGAGGGAGTCCGCGACAACCAGAGAGGATCTGGTCGGTTGTGTTCGCGGACGATCCCAAGAGGAAGGTGGTTTACTGGGTGCAGTAGACAATGGGTATGGGTTTACTGCAACTGTCGCCGCAACCCATTTTGTACAGTGTCTTGTGGTCTGCCGAAAAAAAACTTTTCAAGAAATCGTCCGGCGTGTAGCTGGCTTTAACTATACCATGAAGGTTTTCATCAAACGTGCCGTTTTGGCAGATCAATTGATATCCGCACCATTTGCCAATGTAGCTGGGTGGATTTCCCCAGTTTCCAAGCTTCATCGTGCATTTTGGAACAGGATCCTTGGGAAGATGCGAAACCTTCTCACAAGTCCACTCACCCGAACTTTCCATCCACTTATAAGGCAAACAGCCTTCATTGCCCACACTCTGGTCGGTGTTACCGTCACTGAACGAGCCTCCACCCACGTCGACTTTTGTCTCGGGCGAAGAAGAACTATCGCCTCCGTAGACCGAACCGTCAGCGTCGGACGCCACGTAGCTTGGATCGCACTGCGCAGAACCGGGACATCCGGTCAACGCGTAGCATCCACCAAGGGTCAGAAACAGACACACAGCGACCAAGGTCGCCAAGAAATTGACAGTCTTCATGACCATCTCCTTGTGCTTCCCCAGGTCTGGGGAGCCGAATCACCTTATCTTTGTGGTGTGCAATATGCACGCCTTTGGATTACGGTGGGATGTGTGTTGTCATAGATTTTCGTCCCTATTTTCATGGGGACAAACTTTCACGGAAATGACCGCACAAATACCACCGCAATCCTTCTTATTTTTTCCTTCTCTCTTGGGTAATGGTTATTTTAGTTTTAACCAAAAGGTAAAAACCAAAATAACACTTTTTAAAGAACGAACGTTAGACATTACCACACTCTGGTGGTTTTGTCAATCGCTTAACTATATTTTTTAGCTTTAATTAGGTAAATATACCTGTATGGTGCCATATTTTATGGCTGTGGACAAGGTTGGTGGGGATAACTGGTTCATTAAATTATTGACAGCTAAGTAAGAATACATTATAATAAGAATGTAAGAGTTTACTATTTATTATACTTCTATGGAAAAAGTCGTTCAAAAAACTACATCTAAGGGTCAGATTACTTTACCAAAAACTTGGCGTGGACAATTTAAAACCAATCATTTTGTGTTGGAATTAAGTAATGATATTATGGTTATTCGCCCAATTTTTTTGGATAATTTGGATAATTATGATGTGATTTTTAGTGCAGACAGAGATAATAATGGTAAAGGAATTTCTGCTAAAAAATTATTAAAGACTATTGAATAATTTTGTGGATAAAATCAAAAAATTATTTAAAAAATTATCCAAAATTGAAAAGGAAGAAATAACTTATGTTTTGACTTTGTTGGCTACAAACAATTTAGTTGACTTGGATATAAAGAAAGTCATTAATACAGATTATTGGAGAACCAAGAGTGGGCGATATCGGATTTTGTTTAAAAAAGAAAATAATGAAAATATTGTATACGAAATTCGTCGTCGTGATGAGAATACCTATAAAAATTTATAATAAACAAAAAACCAGCTCTCACCAAGCTGGTTTTTTATTCTCCTAAATATACTAAAGATAATATCCTTAGGAGGGAGTCCGCGACAACCAGAGAGGATCTGGTCGGTTGTGTTCGCGGACGATCCCAAGAGGAAGGTGGAGAAACTCGTTTAGTCATTTTTCATATTGCTCGCAAACGACTGGGGGGATGCTCGGTTGAGATCCACTCTCAATCATAAAAGCCCTATTTTTGCCCCCGTTTTGGTTTTTTGAAAACCAAAATTCATTCAAATTTTTTCCAATTTTCCAGTACCTACCCATTTGCGGGCAGCTAATGGCGCAAATGTAGTTGCTATCTGTAATGACGGCGTTGATCACGGCTTTGAAGTCGCAGGATTGTCCACCAGCAAATTTTGCACCACCGCCACTGCAGTCCCAGCCAGGACTGTCGATCCACTTGTACGGCAGACACGGGTCTTTGGTGGTGTCACCATCGACCTCAACCCCGCTCGAAGCATCACCCGTGGAACCACCGTCGGTTCCAGCAGTTCCAGCAGCCACGTTTGGGTCACACTGTGAACTACCGGGACATCCGGTCAACGCGTAGCATCCGTTTAGACACATAGCAACCACAAGGATTGCCAGACACTTGATAGTCATCTGCATGACTTGCCTCGCTTATCCCATGGTTGGGATATGCAATTACCAGTTTCTTTTTGACGCAACCTGCGTCTTTAGATTGTGGTAGTATGTCTGATTAAATATTTTATTCAAACAAACATACCACCACAATCTTTTTCCTTCTCTCTTGGGTAATGGTTATTTTAGTTCATCACCATAAGGCAAAAAACCAAAACAACACTTGGAAAAGAACGAACGTTTGACATTACCACATTTAAGTGGTTTCGTCAATAGAATTAATGTTTTTTTCAGCTTAGTTTAGATAAATATATATTTATGGTGCCATATTTTATGACTGTGGACAAGGTTGGTGGGGATAACTTGTTTTTGTTAGATACTGTGGTTTGTCCACTCTTTTTAAATGTGTTATAATATCTCCATAATATTATTTAAAAACATGTTCTCAATTTTAAAACAGAGAACGATTGTTGCCTATCATTTTCTCAAAACGCGTCGACCGCATTTGGGTGCTTTTGTTTTTATTTCAATTTTATTTTTAGTGGGTTATTTGTTGTCGGGAATATATGCTTCTAGCACTGGACATTTGAGTATTTTAAGCCCGCAGATAGTAACGGCCACTAGTACCGATAATAGTGGTGCCCAAGCTAGTTCGGCGACTGATGGCGTCGGAATTTTGATGACTTGGGTGATAAAAATATTATTAGCCGGTGCTTCGCTCATGTTAAAATTGGCAATTTTTTGTTTAGCTTTTGTGATTCAGATTGCCGGTTATAATGGTTATCTTACTTCTACAGCGGTGAATGTTGGTTGGGTAATGGTACGTGATGTGACCAATATGTTTTTCGTAGTGATTTTATTGTTGGTTGCATTTGGTACAATTTTGGGATTAGAACAATACGAATGGAAAAAAATGTTAGTGAAGTTTTTCTTCGCTGCCGTACTGGTAAATTTTAGTCGAGTGATTTGTGGGGTGATTATCGATGTTGGTCAAGTAGTAATGATTACCTTTGTAAATGGGATTGCAGCGACGGCGGGTGGAAATCTTATAAATGCGTTTAGTATGGATAAGATTATGGGATTATCTCAAACCGATGGGACTGGTTATGATACTAGTAAAATTTTTGCCGCTGCTCTTGGAGCAATAACTTTCTCCGCTATTATTTTGGCGATGATGCTCGTGTTTGTATTTATGTTGGTATCGCGTCTGATTGTACTTTGGATTTTGATCGTTCTATCTCCGTTTGCTTTTGTGCTAAGTGTAATTCCACAAACTCAGAAATATGCTTCGCAATGGTGGAGTGAATTCGGCAATCATGTAGTGGTTGGTCCGGCAGTTGTATTTTTCCTGTGGTTATCTTTTGCTGTTGTTGGTGGCGGTCAGATTAATACTGAAATTGCTGCCAATAGTGCTATTCCTGATGCTCAAAAAACTGCCACAGTCAATGGCGAAGATGCGGCTGGAGTTGGTGGTACTATGGGTTGGGACAGTATGTCCAATTTTGCTATTGCTATTGGTATTTTGTTGGTAGGTGCAAAAACTTCTCAGTCACTTGGTACAGTTGGTGGTAGTGCAATGAGTAAAGCTACCGACTTTGGAAAGAAAGTGGCGATGGTGGCATCTGGTGCTAGCGCAGCGATGTGGGCCGGCGGAAAAGCCAAACAAGGGGCTGTTGGTGCCGCTAAATTGGCTGGTAAAGGTTTGTATACAGCTACTTTGAGTAATACTGTTGCTCAAACCAAAATGTGGGGCGAACGTCAATTAGAAGGTTACCGCAGCTGGCGTGCTGGTGGTCCAAAACCAAAATTGGATGCGCAGGGTAAGGTAATGAAAGATGAAAAAGGAAATATAGTTTATGATAAAGAAGAAAAAAGAGGTTTAATTGGTGGTTATTTGGCTGGCCGTCAAGAGTCTTTGTTAAAGAGTGAAAAATTATTGGAAAAAGTAAAAAACCAGCGTACTGTTCGAGAAGATTTGTTAAAATCTCGCGCTGGTGCCGTGCCAACTTATTTGATGCAAAAAATGGAAGGAACTGGAATTCGCGATTTAGATAGAATGGAACAAGGCCAGTTGGAAGCAGAAAAAGAAAGATCTGCCGCTAAGACTGCGGAATTCAAAGCAGAAGGTCGCGCTATGGTTTTGAGTAGTGATCGTTTCAAAGCCGGTAAATGGGAAACACAAGGAGAAATGGGTGATAAATATAAAGGAACTATCGCTGAACAAGTTGCTACCCACAAAGAAAAAGCCTCTGCTGTGGATGCACAAATCAAGAGCTTGTTTGCGGTAGCGGCGACTTCTAGTGGCAAAGTTAAAAGTGCGGTAAATGCCAAAATAAAAGCGGAACTAAAAGCGGAAGTGGATGTCAAGCAGGCGGATTTGTCATCTGGTGGTATGAAATTGAAATATTTGGAAACTGGTGCTGGTGGTTTGCTTGCCAGAAAAACTGCTCTTGCCGCTGAAGAAAAAGAAGAGCATGCACTGGTTGAAGCAGTTGAAAAAGGAGCGGCGGCTGCTTTTGCTATGACACATCCTGCTCAGCATATGCTTGATAAACAAAAAGAGGCAGAATTAAAATCCAAAGTTTTTGCTGGTGATATCGCGGAGGCCGAATCTGATGCGGATATGAGAGTAAGAAGCTCTCCTTCAGGCAAAGGTTTGGTTCACAATTTAAATATTAGCGACCAGGCCAAAAGTGCGGCTGAAAGTTTTATTAAGCGTCTAAAAGATGAAGATCTCAAAACTGAATTTGAAAAAGCCGGTGAAGCGTTGGCTGAAGCCGCTAAAGTAGGCCCAGAAGCTTTAGATAAATTGGCACAAGACAATTTGTATGTTCGGGCTATGCAGCAGTCCAAGAAAAGTGGGCACGAAGGTGAAGTGTTAGGTATCGTACAAAAAGAATCTGAATCTTTGGCCGAGGCTGAATATGTGGATAAAGGTTTGAGAGGTTTTGGTACACCATCATCGGCGTTGGTTTCTGTTGCCAAAAAATCTGGTGATGATTTGAATTCTTTAAATAATGCTGCCCTGGGTAAAGCTTTGACTGACAACATGTTTTTTATGGCTAGTGATGCCGGAACTTCAACTCAAGGTAATACTGATATTAGTAAGCGCGCCGCTTTGTTCGGTACAATTAGTAAGGTAAATACCGAATGTTATATTGATGATACTATGGGAATTATGGCAGCAGATTTAAGTCGTTTGTATGATACAAAAACGTCTCCAGCAGAAAAGGCTAGATTAGCAAAGATGAAAAAAACTTTTGTTGATGATACTGGCATGTTAAGTGAAGAAACAGATAGTAATGGAAATAAATATATTAAAGGAACTTCTAATGCTAGGTCCAGTGCGATTATGCAAAATTATGCTATCACTGGTGGTAACGTAGACCTGATGAATAAACATGGTAGGGTTGAAGAAGCGATGAAGGCGAATAAAAATTTGAGCTACTCCGATGCAATGGAATCTACTTTGGGAAAAGATGGTGCCAAAGCTTTTTCTGATGAAATGCGTAAATACGATACTTTTTTTAGAGAGGCTACCACTTCTTTTAAAAATAATGCTTTAGCTGGCGGACATTTACAGCTTGGTGGTCATCAGAAATTTGATGAACAACTTGGTTTCCATCGCATGTCCACGAATGCTGAAGCGGCCGATATCATGGAATCTGAAGTACGTAAACGTGGAAGTAAAGCTGGCTACCAAATGCATAGTTTAGGTGATTTAGATACTGGCAAAAATATAATGGAAAGAGTGGATTCGCGCGCTTTTGGTAATACTATCGGTAAAGTTACTTCTCATCTGGAGGCCAAAAATATTCAGGACAGAACCGTCGATGTAATGATGGGCTATAAACCTAGTGAAAATAAACAAATGGATGGTGAAAGTGGTATGTTGGGTGGTTCAGAAGCAGACATAAAAGCCAAATTTGGTAGTATTGAGAATTTTATTAAACAAGTTATTGTTCCACAATTGGCTGGCGGTCCGCAATCTTTTGCCTTAATGGCTCAGAGAAAATTTGGTAACGTTGATAAAATAGGTGCTGAAAATGGTGCTCTGAAGTTAAAAATAGGTAATAAAATTTCCGCCAACTCTCTGAGCGGTCTAATTGGACAGGTACAGACATTGCTTGGTAATCAAATTGGGGATATGTCCGAAGCGCTGGAAGCTTCCAGAAAACAGGCTATAGCTTTGGAAAAAAATATAAAGAGTGCTCAAAAAGCAGAAAAAAAAGAAGGTAGTACAGAATAATCTAGTTAGCGACAAATAAAATTATCTATGTTTACTAAACCTGAAAAAATTTACAAATATTTTTATCAGAATATAGCTGAAATTGATAAAAAATTGGCCGATTTATCAGCCTTTAATTTTGCTACCTTTTTAAATTCAGATGATAATTTATTGTTTGTAAATAGGTTGCAACTGCTGTCTGATAATTTCTTAAAAAAAGATTTAAATGAATATTTGTGGTTGGATAAACAATTATTTAATTTTTTAGATTTGGACTTAATTAATCAATTTTTGTCTTCTCCAGATAAAGATAAGATTAATTTATTATCCGATAATATTAAAATTATTAGCTCCGCTATTGGTGAAGAGGACAATCTAGATAGATATAATGTTGATGAAATAATTTCCTGTATTAATTTATCCAAAAAAGATTTTGATTTTTTTTCTATTATAAATTCTTTGCGTCAGGAATTATTTGATCAACATAATCGTGATTTAATAAAGGCAATATTTAATTATCTACAAAAAGTAGAATTATATAGAGATTGGGAGATAAAAGAACTCGTTGTTTTTGTTCTGTTGCTTAATATTATTTGGAAAAATTTTGATTTTCTTTTGCCTGTCGAGCAATCTTATCTATTAAATTTATTTTTTTATATTTCTGTGTTAATCGGTATACCGGTAGCCAGTATTTTAAAAAATAGTATTTATCAGACTAGTAATCCAGTGGATTTTGTAGTAAAAAATAAATTTTTGGCTGATGCTTTGGATAAAAATATAGAAATAATCCCAGTCGATAAAAATATACAACAAGTGGCTGATCTGGGTGAAGTATTTAAAATTTTCTTAGCATTGAACCAAGAACCGTCCGGTTTTGTCAGAAATTCTTATCAAGCTGATCAAAAAGTTTTGTCTGATTCTTTGGTGGAAGTGTTGATTGTCTACTATGGTCTCAAAAATGCTAATTTAATTGATAAAAATTATGTCGGTGAGGACAATGAGGCGGATAACTACAACCAAGAAGTGAGCGATTTGTTGTCTTGGTTTATTGCAAAATCTGATTGGAATAAATTGTTGGATTATTATAAAAATAAAACGCCACGTGTGCCATTTGAGGTTTTGATAAATAATTTTCCATTATTTATTGATTTAAAAAAACCAGAAGCAGTTGAAAAAATTTCCGAATTTACTAATCTGTTAAAGTTAAATAATATTATTTCTAGTGATAAAGAAATAATTGAATTTCATGAATCTGATGGACAGTTCCATTGGGCTTCGTGGTTAGCTAAATAATATGGCCGAAGAATCTCCAATTTCACACAATTTATTTTTCTTTCGCTTAGAAAAATGGGAAGACATAAAAAATAGCCTGTCTCTTTTAGCAGATAAAAAAGAAAGTTTGTTACAAGGTGGTGATAAGGTTGTTGTTAAGATGTTGGGGTACCTTGATCAACTATTTTTGGGTGCTCATATTTATAATGATAAAAATATTTTTGAAACGATAGATATTTCTACCGCTTCATTTTTATCTCCGGCTTTGATAAAAGAATTTATCAAAGATCCAACGGTGCAAATTTTGCGTGATCGCTTGTCGGTTCAATCTTCTTTGGTGAGTGCGGCTACCTTAAATTTGTTGGAATTCAATTTTGAGCCGTATAATTATGATGAAGTTGCTAGTATTTTAATTGATGGAAATAAAAAGATTTATAGTGATTTAATTTTTGTTTATACGCTAAGAGCGCTAGTAGAATTAAACGAACCAGACAATCGAATTGGAGCAATATTTACAACCTTGGTTCCAGTTGACCCAGAAGTTCAGGAATTTCCTCTTTATTATTGGAATGAAGCTTTAGTTTTTTCCTTGATAATGCAGTTAGTTTGGAAAAATTTCTTTTTATTTTCCTTATCTCAGCAGGAGTTTTTATTAAGAAATTATCTATTTTCTGCGATTGTATCAGGGGTACCGGTAGAACATTGGATTAAACAAATTTTATCTTCAGAAGTAGTTGGTTTTGATAACGATCAGATGGGTCGAACATTTACCAAAGCGATTGAAGGTAATTTTGAACATGTGCCAATTGATACCGTGACGTTTGATTCTCGAAAATTAACAGAAATTTTATCTGAATATATTGGAAAAGTTTATAGTGGTGATATCAAAACTTTGATTCAAGAGAAATTTATTCAAGGGGTATATAAGGGGCAATTGGAAGAGAAAAAATTTAGTGAATGGTTACGTATTTTGTTTCAATTATATTATAGTTTAAGAACCGGAGAATATTTACCAAAATAATTATGGCTGACAGCAATGCTCAACCGACAATTCTAGTTAAAAAATCCGACGGTACTACCGAGCGGATTACTTTGGCTGAATTAAGAGCGCGTCAGTCTGGTGTAGCAGCGACTGTTGTTGCTGTTGTGGAACCTATAATTGTTAAAACTATAGAGCCAGAAAAAATAAAAATTCAAGAACCAAAAATTGATAAACCTCACGGGCTAGTAATTGGTCCAGTTGAAAAAAATTCTAAATCAAGTTTTTTGGTTCAAGATAAGATAGTTCAGAGTCCGCTTAAAATTGAGGATGTAAAATCACTATTACATGAGGAGGCTCCTAGTAGTCCTCATGCTGATATGAATATTGCTACGGCTCGTGTTGATCAGGTCTCAAAAATAATTGCCAGTTTGACATTTAAAGTGTCGTCACAATTTGAAAATCGTTTACGTAGTGGTGTTCAATTACGTTTAAAGGATATCCGTAGTGAAACTGATACTCTAGATTTATGTTTGCGTTCCATCAAAGATGGAGGGTTAGGTTTGACTCAGACACAGGCGGATGAATTATTGGAAAAAACTCAACCGACAACCTCATTTGCAACAAAAAAAGATCAAGTATCACATGCGCCAATTTTACCGCCGATGCCAGTGATAGAAATTATGAAAAAAAGTGATCGGGATTCTGCAGTAGAAAAGATTATTGG
>CALRIA010000011.1 GCA_943359595.1 Candidatus Magasanikiibacteriota bacterium
ATTCCGGTATTACCTCTACTATTGCTTCTACTACTTATTACAATCTAACTGTAAACGATGCAACTGGCGGTACTTTGAGTGGCTCTACTACAATTAGTAATCTTCTGACTATTAATAGTAGTAAGACTTTGAATGCCGGCACTGCTCAATTGACTTTGAATGCCACTGGTACTCCTTTGTTAGTAAACGGAACATTTACTGCGAATACTTCAACTGTTGTCTACTCTGCCGTTACTGGTAATATTGCTACGACTACTTTCTATAATTTAACTCTATCCTCTGCTGGAACATATGGTCTAAGTGGTAATGCAACCACTACTGCCGCTTTCGTGAATAACGGTATATTTAATGTTGGTAATTACAACTTATTAATTGCTTCTGGCGACTATACTAATAATGCTACTACTACTGTAGCTGGAACTGGTGTAGTCAAAAAAGCTGCTGCTGGCGGTATGACTGCTAGTTCATATACCAGTGGGATAACCAATGGTACTGGAAATACTGTTTCTATCAGTCTCACCGATCCAACAGTTAATCTTTTGGCTAGTTCAGCTGAAACACTAACTGTTAGTATTAGTGCTTCAACTTACAGTGATGTAGAATCAGTAACTTTGACTGAAACTGGTGCCAGTACAGGTGTTTTTACAGGATCTATTCCTTTTTTCATCACTAATGGCGCCACTTCAAATAATAAATTGGACGTCTCTGGTAACGGAACATTAACTTTAGCTTTTTCTAATGGTTATGGAAGTTTGGCTGATGCTATTTCCGCTTCGTATGCTGGTTCAAACTATTCTACTGGTAGTGGTGTTAGCGGTGGTGGTTCCGCCCCTTCTGTTTCTTCTGCCCCTCCACCAGCAATTATCTCTGCCGGTTCTCAAACTACTTCACAAACTATAACTCTGAATCTTTCAGCTGATAATGCCGTTCAAGTTGCTATCTCCGAAGATCCTGGTTTTGCTGGTGCAAGTTGGGAAACATATGCTCCAACCAAACAATTTACTCTATCTAAGGGAGCAGGTGAAAAAACAATCTACGTTAAGTTCCGTTCTGCTTCTGGTGGTGTTACCGCTACCTACAAAGTAAACGTAACTCTCAAACCAGACTATATTCCAGCTACTGTAGTTACACCAGCTGTTGTTACTCCAGGCGAAGCTGTCGCCCCAGTCGTCACCGCCGTTGCTCAACTTGAAGCATCTAAACCAGATTCAAAAGTAGTGATCGCTCCAGTAAAAACTCTAGTATACAAACCAAGCAGTGTTGTAAAATACACTTACTCTTACAAGAACGAAACAGCCAAAACTGTAAAAGTAAAAGTTGTTCGCTCCGTAGTAGACGCCAACGGTAAAGTAATAACTAAAGTAACTGACAGTGCTTCGATTGCCAAAGGCAAGACCTTTAAATTCAACGCCAGCAGTCCACTCAGCAACAAAGTGGCTGAAGGCAACTACACTGTAAAAATACAGGTATTAGACTTTAAAACAGGTAAATTAATTGATGAGAACAGTTTTGATCTCACTGTCAAGAAACCACTACCTCCACCAACCATCACTTCCAACAACCCAGATTCAAAAGTAGTCATCACCGGTCTAAAAGTAGATTACAAACCAGGTAGTGCCGTTAAATTCACTTACTCTTACAAGAACAACACCACCAAACCTGTCTCAGTAAAAATTGTTCGTCAGGTAGTAGCTGAAAATGGCAAGGTAGTCTCTCAAGAAACCGGTACAAGAACATTATCCAAAGGCGCATCCTTTAAATTTAACGCCACCAGTTCTTTAGGCAGTAAATTGCCAGTTGGCACTTACACTGTAAAAGTAAAGATTCTTGACACTAAGAATGTGGTATTGGATGAAAATAGTTTTGACTTTGTGATGAAAAAATAATCAAAAAATAACTAGTAATTAGTTAAATAAAGAGCCTCGATAAAAATCGGGGCTCTTGTTTTATCCACATTTTTCTAGTATAATCCACTTTATGAAATTCAATATATTAACACTTTTCCCCGACTTAATTCATGATTATGCTCAGACGAGCATTCTTGGTCGTGCCCAAAAAAATGGCCAGATAGAAATTTGCGCTCACAATTTTCGCGACTTTACTCTGGATAAACAACATCATGTGGACGACAAACCATACGGTGGTGGGGCAGGCATGGTGCTTCAGGTGGAGCCAATTTATCGCTGTTTAGAAAGTGTAGGTTTGGTAAAAGATGGTAAAAAAATTAAAAAATCCAAGACTAAAATAATTATCATGGATCCAGATGGAAAAAAGTTTGATCAAAAAATGGCCAAACAGTTTTCTAAACTAGATAATCTAATAGTTATTTGTGGACGATATGAAGGTTTTGATGAACGGGTTTATAAATTTATTGATGAAAAAATTTCGGTAGGGGATTATGTATTAGCTGGAGGTGAATTACCAGCGCTCACTATTACTGAAGCTACTGCTCGTTTAATTCCCGGAGTATTGGGCAATCAAGAATCATTGATTGAAGAAACTTTTGTACAAGGATTATTGGAGTACCCTCAATATACTAGACCAGAAAATTTTATGGGATTAAAAGTACCAAAAATTTTATTATCCGGAGATCATAAAAATATAGCACAATGGCGTCAAAAAAATACCAAAAACCAAATTGAAAAGTAGTTTAAATTATATCCACAACCTAGCCTTATTTTATCCCTTGACAGTCGCTTATCTCTGTGCTATTATGTAAAAGCTTTAAAGAAATCCTGCAGTCAAAAGTACTTATAAAATTAAATCATTTTTCTAAGTCGTGCGAGCTTGCTTGTGATGAAACTGGAAAGAGAAAAGAGTAAGTCAGATTGGCTTCCTCTTTTTTCTTTCAACAGTAACCACTTATCTAGTGGCTGAAAAAGAAAATGAACCTTGACAATACAAACGTGACAAAGACCATATCTTATATGCAATTTATTGTGTATAAAATTAAACTGTCTATTCAACAACAAATATATTAAATAGTTCGGATTTATTTCCGAGCTGTATCATTACTCTTTTATTAAGAGTTTGATCCTAGCTCAGGATGAACGCTGGCGGCGTGTTTAAGGCATGCAAGTCGAACGAAGTACTCTCGCAAGAGAATTACTAGTGGCAAACGGGTGAGTAACACATTGGTAACCTACCTTCAAGACGGGGATAGCTCGCCGAAAGGCGAATTAATACTCGATGGTAATGCGGGAACGAAAGTTTCTGCATTTAAAGATTTATCGCTTGAAGAGGGGCCTATGTCTGATTAGCTAGTTGGCGGAGTAAAAGCCCACCAAGGCTATGATCAGTAGCAGGCGTGAGAGCGTGACCTGCCTCACTGGGACTGAGACACTGCCCAGACATCTACGGATGGCTGCAGTCAAGAATATTCCTCAATGGACGAAAGTCTGAAGGAGCGACGCCGCGTGTAGGATGAAGGTTTTAGGATCGTAAACTACTTTTATATGGGAAGAATTTGTGACGGTACCATATGAATAAGAGGTTGCTAACTCTGTGCCAGCAGCAGCGGTAATACAGAGACCTCAAGCGTTATCCGGAATTATTGGGCGTAAAGCGTCCGCAGGTGGTTTGGTAAGTCAGGAGTCAAAACTTCGCGCTTAACGCGAAGGTTGCTTTTGAAACTGCCATTCTAGAGTATGGGAGAGGTAAGCAGAATTCTCGGTGTAGTCGTAATAAGCGTTGATATCGAGAAGAATACCAAATGCGAAGGCAGCTTACTGGAACATTACTGACACTCATGGACGAAAGCGTGGGGAGCAAACAGGATTAGATACCCTGGTAGTCCACGCCCTAAACGATGTGCACTAGGTATTGGCAGTATCGACCCTGTCAGTGCCGTTTAAAAAAGCTAACGCGTTAAGTGCACCGCCTGGGGAGTACGGCCGCAAGGCTAAAACTCAAAGGAATAGACGGGGACCCGCACAAGCGGTGGATTATGTGGTTTAATTCGATAACAAACGGGGAACCTTACCTGGGCTCAACTACTAGCTGCATATGACCGGAAACGGACATAGCCTTCGAGGGTGCTAGATAGGTGCTGCATGGTTGCCGTCAGCTCGTGCCGTGAGGTGTACCATTAAGTTGGGAAACGAGCGCAACCCACGCCGTGTGTTAAATGTACACACGGGACCGCCCCGCACTGTAAACATAAATATTTTGTGTTTAAAGTGCGGGGAGGAAGGAGTGGACGACGTCAAATCAGCATGGCTCTTACGTCCAGGGCTACACACATAATACAATGGCCGGTACAACGGGTTGCGAAATCGCGAGATGGAGCTAATCCTTCAAAACCGGCCCCAGTTCAGATTGCAGGCTGCAACTCGCCTGCATGAAGTCGGAATCGCTAGTAAACGCAGATCAGCCACGCTGCGTTGAATACGTTCTCGGGTCTTGTACTCACCGCCCGTCACACCACGGGAGTTGGCAATGCTCGTAGGCCTCGCAAGAGGACGAAGGCAGGGTCAATGACTAGGGTGAAGTCGTAACAAGGCATCCCTAGCGGAAGCTGGGGATGGATCACCTCCTTTCTGGAGATACTCAGATGAAAATCTGTGATCCAAGTCGAATCTATCATGATCTAGTATCAGAAATAGATGAATTTACAGCGGTCTTTGTCACATTTGTATAGTTAAGGAAAATCGCCTATCAAGGCGATTTTTTATTTTAATAAAACTATGATATACTACACTTAGTAATCATACTTACTAAGTATTAAGGTTCGTAATATGCGAGGAGTTAAAAATCAATCTTTAATCGACAAGGTGATTGAATTAAGAAAAAGTGGTTTGAGTTATGATGAAATAATTTTAAAAACTGGGACAAGCAGATCAAATTTAAGTGGGTGGCTTTCTGGTATGCCTCTTTCAAAAAAAGTTGAAAGGAATTTGTCAGATAAAAAAAAGAAACATCTTTTTGAGGCAAGAAACAAGGCGCTGTTAGTTTTAAAAAATAGAAGAAATGAAGAGAAAATAATAACTGAATTAGAAGTGGACAAAACTTTGTCAGAAATTAATTTCGATAAAAATACTAATGAGGCTTTGTTGACAATGTTATATTTGGGAGAGGGATTTAAAGCGAAGTCAGCTATTGGTTTAGGAAATTCTAATCCAGATATAATGAAGTTGTTTGTTGGGTTGTTGCGTTCAATATATGATTTGGATGAGACAAAATTTAGAATTTTTCTTCATTTAAGGTGTGATCAGGATGACAATTCAGAGAAAGATTATTGGTCTAAGATACTATTTATACCCCTAAATAAGTTTGGAAAGACACAATTTGACAAGAGAACACAAGGTTCAAAAACATGGGAAACATATCACGGGGTTTGTTCCGTGTATTATTATGACGCTAAAATAGAGAAAAGATTGACAATTTTCCAAAAAAGTATTATAAATAGAGTGTTAAAAATCTCAAAAGAGGGCGGCTAGCTCAGATGGTTAGAGCGTTTGATCGACATTCAAAAGGTCACAGGTTCGATTCCTGTGTCGCCCACAGAGGCAATACGGGCGTGTAGCTCAGATGGTTTAGAGCGCGTCACTGATAATGACGAGGTCACAGGTTCGATTCCTGTCACGCCCACACAAATCCCGATTTAGTCGGGATTTTGCATTTGCCAAAATCCAAAAAATGGGGTATTATAGCAATTATTAAAAATAAAATATGTCTGAACAAAACAATCAATTTTGGTCGGTATTATTGAGCTATTTGAAACGCTATCTAGCAGGTGCTGGATTGGCGTTGCTTGAGTTTATAAAAGTCGCCGTTTTAGCTGGTATTACTATCGCCTTAGTGCGTTATTATCTGTTTAAACCATTCTATGTCAAAGGTGCTTCGATGGAACCAAATTTTTATGATCACGAATATTTGATTATTGATGAATTGAGTTACCGTCTGCACGATCCAAAACGCGGCGATGTGATTGTATTTCACTATCCAAACAATCCAAAAGAATACTTCTTAAAACGTATCATTGGTTTGCCTGGCGAAAGAGTAAAAATTTCTGAAGGAGAAGCTACTATATACAACGACGCCCATCCAGAGGGGTTCGCAATGAAAGAAGTTTATTTGCCAAGTGATGTTACTACTGAAGGAGAAAAAATTATGTCACTTAGTAAAAATCAATATTTTGTGATGGGGGATAATCGGCCAAATAGTTTTGATTCACGTCGATTTGGTCCAGTTGATCAAAATCTTATCGTTGGACGTACATGGTTGCGTGGTTGGCCATTAAATCGTATCCAAATTTTTGAAACACCTATTTATTAAAAAATGATATGCCTAAAAAAGAAAAAAAAATTCAGATTAAAAAGGTGGAAGTAAAAAAAATAGTAAAACCGGTTAAAGGAAAAATTTCCAAAGAAAAAGATCCGCAAGCATCAGAGCGTGGTAAAAAAACTTTTAACCTTTTGCGTGGCATGCATGATGTTTTGCCAAAAGACGAAAAATACTGGAAGCCAATGTACCAAGTAGCTAGTGATTTGGCTGCTCATTTTCAATTTGGTCGTTTGGAGACACCTATTTTGGAAGAAATTGGTTTATTTGTTCGTTCGATCGGTAAAGGTACAGATGTAGTAGATAAAGAAATGTATACCTTTGAAGATAAGGACGGCACCAAAGTTTGTATGCGTCCGGAATTAACCGCCGCCGCTGTGCGTGCTTTTATTATGCACGGTATGTGGAATATGCCTCAGCCGGTAAAGTTGTGGTATTGGGGCCCAATGTTTAGGCATGATCGTCCCCAAGCTGGTCGCTATCGTCAATTTCATCAGGTAGGGTATGAGACTTTTGGCCACGCTGATCCTTCCGCTGATGCCGAATTAATTTTGGTTGCTTTTAATTTTTATAAAGATTTAGGTTTACCAATTGAAATTCATATCAATAGTTTGGGCACTCCAGCTGAACGTACGAATTATAAAGTAGAGTTGGTAAATTATTATCGCAGTAAACGTTCTTATCTCTGTGAAGAATGTCGCAATCGTTTAGTAAAAAATCCGATGCGTTTGTTGGATTGCAAAGAAGAGCGTTGTCAAGGTATAAAAGAAGAAGCCCCACAAATTA
This sequence comes from Candidatus Magasanikiibacteriota bacterium, assembly GCA_943359595.1. Lineage (GTDB taxonomy): Bacteria > Patescibacteriota > Patescibacteriia > Magasanikbacterales > GWA2-37-8 > CAIOJG01. The sequence continues at coordinate 7,069 of CALRIA010000011.1, forward strand.
TCAATTGGTTGGGTGCAGAATCAAAAAATCATTTCATGAAAGTTTTGGAATATTTAGATGAGTTGGGAATTCCATATCAACTTGATTCTACTTTGGTGCGTGGTTTAAATTATTACACCCACACTGTGTTTGAAATATATGTGGCTGATGCCGAAATTAGTGCTCAAAATGCATTAGGTGCCGGTGGACGTTATGATTTATTGGTAGAAGAAATGGGCGGACGACCAACTCCAGCAGTTGGTATGGCGCTTGGATTAGAGCGCAGTGTCTTAGCTTTAAAACAATATAACGAAAAACACAATCGTGAAATGCCAAAAGTTCCTACCGAAGCTTTTGTGGCTCAATTGGGTGAAGAAGCAAGACGGATTACTTTAAAAGTTATTGATGAATTAAGATTTGGAGGTATAAAAATTGCTTTTAATTTGTGCAAAACTTCCTTGAAGGCTCAGTTGGAGTTAGCTGACAACTTAAAAGTTCCATTTGCGGTAATTATTGGTCAAAAAGAAGTTCAAGATGGGACTGCAATTATTCGTGATATGGAGTCTGGAATTCAAGAAATTGTGGATCAAAAAAAGTTAATTCCAGTATTAAAAAGGAAGCTAGGTAAATTTGACGATAAGCGTTAATTAGTATATAATAAGTTTAGCAATTTTATTGCATTTTAATTATTAATTTAAGACGGAGGTGAATTATTGTGTCTGAGATAAAACGTCGTAAAAACGAATCTTTCGAATCTTATATGCGCCGCGTCAAAAAACGTTGGCAGCAGTCTGGTAAGATTTTACAGGTTAAAAAAATTAGATATCACGAAAAAGACAAGAGTCGCAACATGACTAAAAAGAGCGCGTTGCATAGTCTAAAAGTAGCTGGCAAAATGGAATATCTCAAAAAGATTGGCCGCTTGCCGGAAGAAACTAAAAGAAAGTTTTAATCATTTTGTGTCCATTGTCCCATGCTTCAATGGTTATCAAAAAATAGATTTTTTAAAACCGCTACTATATTAGGAGCAATCTTAGTAGCGGTTTTTTTGGTATATCATACCGCTTCTGCTCAAAGTATAGCTGACCCAAATGGTCAGTTGTTGCAGGGAGTAAAAGTTATTGAGCAACCTTTGGGTTTGCCAGCTTTTGATATTCGTTTAATTATTGCTCGCATTATTCGTGTCGCACTTGGTTTGGTTGGAATTATTTTAGTGGTGTTGTTAATGTACGCCGGTTATTTATGGATGACGGCTAGTGGTAACGATGAACAGATTGGACAAGCTAAAAATATTATTCGTAATGCGGTTATTGGTTTAGCGATTATTTTGAGTGCTTATAGTATTGTTTCATTTATTATGAATATGCTGGGTGTCCAAGGTGGTGGTGGAGCAAACACGGCAGTATACGCTCCTGGCACGCAGAATTTTTCTGGTAGTGGCGCGTTGGGAAAAGTGATTAAAGATCACTATCCTGCTCGTAACCAAAAAGATGTTCCGCGTAATACCAAAATTGTCGTTACTTTTACCAAACCAATTTTATTGTCTAGTTTTGTAGATGATAACAATGGTAATAAAGTATTAGGTGATTGTATCAATACTGATAAGGCCAGTTTTAATTGGCTAAAAGATTGTGATCATATTAAATTAGAAAATAATCAATTATCCGATAAATTTATTAATGTTTCTCAAGCAGATAACGGTCAATCAATAAAGGCCTTGGTGATTACCGCTACTACCAGTACAGTAAATAAAATTACTGGAATTTATACAATTGTTTTAAAACCTATAACTATAAGTGATGACGGTTATCTTGGAAATGTCAATGATTCTGTGTCCTACGTTGTTCATCTCGGCAATGGAATCTTGACTGATGATAGTACTAATAATAATCCATCAGTATTTCAAAATCAAAAAGTTGGTAATGATTTTTATTATTGGCAGTTTACTTGTAGTAATTTGTTAGACAGTTCACCACCTCATGTAACTGGTGTATTTCCAGATCCAATCAATATTAATTCCAAAGGTGAACCTAAAAATTCGGTAATTCAAATTTCTTTCAGTGAACCGATGGATCCAACTGGTGTACAAGGAAGTTTTGGTATAACTAAAGTTGGAGCAAAAACTTATTATTTTTTAGCTGGAAATAAAATATTTGCTGAAGCGCAGAATAGTACTGTGCCGCTTGGAAATTTTAATTTAACAAATAATTATCAGACACTTGAATTTACTCCAAGTTATGAATGTGGAAAAAATACTTGCGGTAATCCGATTTATTGTTTGCCAGTTTGTGATCAACCTGGTGCCATTTGTAAAGATGATAATTATCAAATGTTGTTAGAAGCCGCCAAAACTTTGGTGGGCAGTTTTGAAAGTATACCATTTTCTGGAATAGCGGATATGTCTGGTAACGCGTTAGATGGTAATAACGATGGTAAAGCTCAAACCGCCACTACCACTTTACCAGTATTTGAAAATTGGAAACAACCAGATAATTATTTTTGGACTTTTAAAATCAAAGATGCGATAGATAATATTTCTCCATATATAAATAAAATTACTCCAGGGGTACAAGCGCAAAATGTACCAAAAGATGCTGAATTGAGCTTGGTTTTTAGTAAGCGTATGCGAGTTGAATCAGCTTATAATATAAATATTGAAGAATATCCGGCTCCGTTAAACAATATACCGTTGTGGAAAGTCCCGTTTGTGCATTTGGATTATCAGACTTTCGATATACATCACGGTCCTTTTTTGGATAATATTAAGCAGTTATATATACCGATTGTTAGCTCTAGTGTGGAAGATGTTCATTTTAATTGTTTCTATCCTGGGGTTGGACCAAAAGATATTGTCCAAAATGGAGCTTTGGATTCCAAAGTTTGCGACTTAACAGATCCAAATTTAAAGGGAAATTGTTGTGGTACCAAAGATGAAGTTGGTAGTGAATTTTGTTGTAACGGAGCAGTGGTTACCGCTCAAAATGGTGTGACTGAATGTATAAAAAATATCAAAGCTAAAAATCCGTTACCATGAAATTTATAAATAAAAAATTATTTTTGTCTTTAATTTTTTCGTTATTTTTTGTAACTGGATTTTTATTATTTAATAATTTAGTTCACGCTCAAACTTCTAGCTTAGATTTGGGTCTAAAACAGGCGGCTTCGACTGGCTTGGTGGATACTGACATTCGTACAATTATTGCCAAAATTATCAAAGCAGCTCTAGGATTGTTGGGGATAGTGGCGGTATGTCTAGTTTTGTATGCTGGTTATCTATGGATGACAGCTGGTGGTGATGATGAAAAAATAAATAGCTCGAAAAAAATATTAATTAATGCTTCGATTGGTCTGATTATTATTTTGTCAGCCTATTCTATCGTTAGTTTTGTAATGAACAAATTAGTGGAAGCAACTACTGGCGATAACAGCGCATTGTGTGACAAACAAAAAGCCAACGGCGGGCCTAGCTGTGGCGGGGATTGTTCGGCTTGTTTACCACCACCATGTCCATATGGCAATTGTGCTTCCGGTCAATTCACTATTGTCCAGATGCCAGCCACTGGAAATGTATGTATACAAAATGTAGCACCAATAGTGGTTTTCAATTTAGATGTTGATATTAGTACTTTAAAAGATAAAGTTGTAGTAGAAGATGTTTCAACTTCGGTATCAGTAGTTGGCGATTGGTCATGGCAGCCAAATCATCATAATATCGCTTATTTCAAACCAACCAACGGGGTTTGTCCGGCACCAGATGTCGGTAAGGATTGTTTTCTTGCCACCACTACTTATGAAATTAAAATAAAAAATAGCGGTAAAGGAATTCAAAGCACTGACGGAAAAGATTTAAACTGTCTGTTGAGTAAAGGTGGGTGTGTCAAAGTACCATTTACTACCGGCGATGGAGTAGACAGAAAAGATCCAATCATTAGTATTTCATATCCAAAAATTTCCGATGTTGATCTGAAACAAGGAAATGATATTAACGTTAAAATTGATTTTACAGACGATGGTGGTTTGCAAAATATGATTTTAAATGTTGATGATATTTTGGTTGATAGTAAAAATTTTAATGGTTGTCAAAAATCCGGTACCGCTACGATCGTCTGGCCGACTAATAAATTGGATATTGGTGATCATTCTTTAAAGGCTGTTGGGTTGGATTGGGCGGCCAATAATGCTGAAGATAATTCTAAAGCCAATCTTAAACCAGCCTTCTGTTTTAACAAAGTACTTGATTTAGATAAAGGTGAAAAATTTGTTGATTGTGGCGGTGTGTGTGGAATTTGTTCTGGCGATAAATGTGCTAAAGATATTGATTGTACCAGTGGATTTTGTCAGAAACAAAATGCCAACGACCTAGAAGGTATCTGTGTAGACAAAACTTATATTACTGATTTTTCTCCATCCAGTGCCGCGATTGGAGATTATGTTTCTATTATTGGTAAAAACTTTGGTGCCGATAAAGGTCATGTTTATTTTGCTAAAATTCCAAATCCTGATATAAAAAAATTGGCCACCGACTGGACTGAAGCCCAAGTGGTAAATTGTGGTGGCGGTTTTAACAATTGGAGTGATAATCAGATTATTGTTTTGGTACCAGATGATGCAATTAGTGGTAAAATAGCGATATTTAGTGCAAAGGCAATTGGGTTAGATAATTTTAACATTAAATATTTTGATACTACTGGAGATGGATTTAAAAAAATTTCCAATTTTACTTTAACCAATATTTCTCATCCTGGTATTTGTGGCTTGACTCCAAACAATGGTTCGGTTGGTGCTAGTTTTACAGCTAAAGGTAAAAATTTTGGTGCTTATGATATAGTTAAGAGTTTTGTAACTTTTAGCGATAACACTAAAGCCAAAATTGATGGTTGGGCTGATGACACTATTTTATCTGCGGTGCCAGTTTCTTTGGGTAATGGTGAATATGGGGTAAAAGTTACCAACGGCAGTAGTCAATCTAGTAATTCTGTATTATTTACAGTTTCTGGATCCAATCAAGATGTTCCGCTAATCTCTAATATTTCTTCTCCGGTTACCACAACTATCGGTGATTATCTTACTATTACCGGTAAAAATTTTGGTGATCAAATTGGTAGCGTATGGTTTAAACTCAATGGTAGTGGAAATGCTACTGACGGTAGCTTTATTTTTCCAAACGCATGTAAAAATTCAGTTTGGAAAGATAATCAAATAGTAGTAAAAGTTCCGCTTGGTCTAGATACTGATGGAAAAAAATATACTATTCAAATAAAAAATTCGCTTACTGGTTTAAACAGTTCTTTAGATAACAGTAAATCGGTTACATTGTATGTCGGTGACCCTAGTCCAGGAATATGTGAAATTTCTCCAGTTTCTGGCGTGGTGCCATTTCCACTCAATAAATTAATTACGGCATCTGGTGAATATTTAAATAATATTACCAAGTTTTATTTTTGGAAAATTGGTGGTGCCTCTAACGATATCGTGAATACTTTGATTGGTGCTGATGTCAAAATTGTTGATGACCAAACATTAACAACTGTTCCAAATAGTAAAGATATTACCTCTGGTTTGGTATATGCATATCGTGGAACAGATAAAAAACAAAGTAATGGTTTGTTGTTTTCAACTAATGATTGTACAAAAAATGGTTGTGCCTCCAATAATGATAAATGTTGTCTATCTGGAGATCAAGCTGGTATGTGTAAGCCAAAAGGTGAATTGTGTTTGGGAGAATTTAAAACCAGTGGTTTTGTTTGGATGTTTTCTACCAAAGAAATCGTTGCGCCGCCACAAGTAGTGGAGCGTTGTGGTGCTGAAACTGAATCTGGCAAAAACTTACCTTCACCATCTCCTTCCACCAAATGGAATGTTGGTGGTAATAGTGATGCTGGCAAGGTCTGTCAAACTGCTCTAGCAACAGTTGAATTTAGTTCAGATCTAAAACAATCTACCGTTACCGATGCTACGGTAATTGTAAATTCTTGTAATAGTATAGACGTTAATGGAGTATGTCAGGGAGCAATAAATATCCCGTTATCCATTGATAGCTACATTTTAAATAAAGCGATTGTTGATGCGGCTCAAAATGTTCATCCTTATATTTCACTCAAATCTCAAGCTGGAAAATGGGATGCGAACAAATTGTATCAGGTTATTTTCAAAGATAGCATTACTTCGGTGGATGATATTAAAGGAAAATCTCTAAAATTAGTAGCTACTAATCCATGTGGGAGTGGAACAGCTTATTGTTTTTCATTCAAAACTGGAATTGGTGATTGTGTTTTAAAACAAGTGGTGATTACTCCGAATGATTTCTGGGCAAAATATTTAGAATCTCCAATGCATTATCATACGGCTGGTGGAGATGTTTACGATGTTTTTTATAAAGGCAATGGTTTGAGTACGCAATATTGCACTATGATGGATGTGTCTAGTTTCAATTGGCAATGGAGTGTGGATAATAAAAATCCTGGGAAAACTTACGCTGAAATTAATGGAGCCGGCAATAAAATTGCCACTCAGATCAATACCAAAGCTAATACCGTGGGCGTGGGTGTAGCTAATGATAGCGTGGATATAAAAGCTACCGCTTCTAGTGGCCTGATTAGTAAAATTGGTAGCAGTCCACTAACAATTGATCTGTCCAATCCAGACGTAGTAGATTATTGGCCAAATTGTTTGGAAGCCTGTACCAATGCATCGGTCGGAGCAAAATTTAATGTCACTATGTCCAATCATAATGTGGCGGCAAATTCACCTGCTATTAAGTTGGTACAATGTAATGATGAAAATTGTTTTAGCACTGGCTTGCCTATGGTTTTAGCCGCTTCTTTTGATGCTATTTCTGGAAATACAATCTTAAAAATTGCCAATAATGCAGGAGACGAAGTTTTACAACCAAACACACTTTATCAGGTGACATTATCAGCTACTAGTGCTCCGGGGGCAAAGGATAGTATTGATCAATTATGGTCAGTATCTGATTCATTAAATTTAGCCAGTTTTGCTAAACCATATAATAAAGTATTTACATGGAGGTTTAGAACTAAAAAAGAAGCTTGTAAAGTTGATCATATCGCAGTTTCACCAAAGGTATTTACAGCATCTAAATTAAAAGATCTAGCAATGTTTGAGGCTGTACCGTATGCGTCTCCAGACGCTTGTAGTGCTACTGGACAAAAATTGAACCCTTGGAGCCAAAATTGGGATTGGACGTCAACTGATTTAAAAGTAGCTACTGTTAAATCATTTAAAACTAAGGGGTCAGGCGCATATTGTACTGCCAATTGTGTTCTAAAGGGTAGTACTGTCCCATCTGGACAGGTGATTTCAGCATATCCTATTTGTGGTAATGATAAAATAGAAGCTGGTGAAGATTGTGATGCTCCAAATAAAGCCACTGGCTGTGGTTTGAATTGTAAATTCTTGGGTAATTCAAATGCTGGTGCTATTAGTAAAGACAATTTAGGTTTGTGTGGTGATGGTTTTATTTCAGCAAATAAAGGCGAAGCTTGTGATACCAATGACCCAAAGAGTAAAGTTGGTTGTAGTGATATCTGTTTACATACCGGCTCAAAAATGCAAACTGCCGCCAAAGAAGTCAACGCCTCAATTTGTGGTAATGGTATGATTGGTAGTGGTGAAGATTGTGATTTGGGAATACCACCAGATCAAAGTATCTTCACTTCTTCAATGTATTGTTCTGCTCAATGTTTGCATTTGGGGACAAAACTTTCCTCAAAATGGTGTTTTGATCATGGTCCAGCCGCCAATCCAGCCTTTGGAGGATTTTTAGAAAAAGATTATAATTTTTTCTGTGGTCAATCTTATAGTCAATGTGGTGATGGTGTCGCTAGCCCAGATGAAGATGTTGATTGTGAGTTTAAAATTGGCGAAGCCAGTGGCAAGCATAATAGTTGGTGTAATGATCGTTGTTTAAATATAGACAAGGATCACTTTGATACCAATTGCGCAGTTAATAAAGAAGGTTGTGACGAAAATGCCCAACATATTGGTTCAGCTTTAACATACACTCAACCGTCAGTTTGTGGCGATGGAGTTTCTGGTGTTGGCGAAGATCCAATTTGTGAATCGGCTTCTTATATAACCAATCTTTGGCACAAAGATTCAGACGGTACATTTTTGTATGATCCTTGGGTTTTGGCTGTTGGCCAAGCTGGATCTGTTGGGAATGTAGTTGGTCCTATTGTGTTAGCACAAGAAAGTGATATTAAAGGTTCAATAGTAGCTAAAAATGTCAGTGGCGTAGGTAAATATCAAGTGTTGTGTGGCTATAAAACTGATGAACAATGTCAGGATGCCTATTCTGGTAATTTAAATATTGGAGTTGGTAATAACTCTTGTTGTTATATTAAAACAAAATTAACTGGTGTATATCCAGGCAATACCAGTACTGTAAATATTGCTCAAAATATCTGTATTAATACTTTTATTGAAGCTGATTTTGATAGTGTTATTGATCCAGCAACTTTGGCAGGCAATTTTGTTATCGCCAGAAGTGCCGCCGCCGCTTGTTCTGGCGGTCTAGAAGATGTTAGCAACTCCACGTCATTTTTAGCTTCAGTTGATTCTTCTTTACCGTGGTATAAAAATATTTGGAAAAAAATAATTGTGACTATTAAAAATATTTTTGGTCATGAGGTGAATGCTAACACTTGGTGTGCTGGTGCAGATGTTGGTGGGGTAGAAGTAATAAAAAATAGTAATGGTGGATCAAAAGTTTTATTTAATTTAAATAAACCATTGGCCTCATCGACTGATTATGTAATAATTTTGAAAAAAGGAATTAAGAATATTCAGGGCGTCAGCATTGAAAGTAAACCAGATGGCAAAGCAATCGGTTGGAGGTTCAAGACTGGTAGTTCAATTTGTAAAATTTCTGATATAACTATCGACCCGGATCAATATTATTTTTCTATACCAAATGCTAATGCCAATCTGGTAGCTAAAGGCGTTACTGAAAATAAACAGCTTATTCAGCCAGTAGCTGGGTATAGCTGGGAATATCAATGGGGTCCAAAAAATAATCCTTATGTATTAATAGGAAACACTACCTCATCTGACAATATTATAATTTCACAGAATAATAATGGTGAATTGGACGTTCATGCCGCCGCTAATATGACAGATAATAAGTACACTGATCAGATCGGATTGGTTGGTACTGGAAAATCACATATCATTGTATTTTTGTGTGAGAATCCATGGCCACCTAAGCAGGCCATTGTTCCAGGTCAATCGGCTCCAGCTATTATTTTTCCATATGAAGATAAAGTAAATAATAATGATGGTTTTGATCTAATTAATAATATTTTTAATAATAATATTATTGTGCCATCTAGTATTGGCAAAGGTTATTTCAATTTTAGCACTTATTACTGTGCTGATAATGGTAGTAATGGTAATGTTGATGATTTACCATATTTACGACCGGCGGTGCAAGTTGGTGGAAAGGTTTGTGAAAAAAAACCTGATGTGCCGTGTGAAAGTGATGATGATTGCGCGTTTGGTCAAATAGTTAAAGGTCCATTTGGTGCAACTTTTAATAAAGTAAAAAAAGGTTACTGTGTTAATTATAGTCCTAGTGGTGCTGCTTGGTCACCATATTTAACATGGCTTGATAATGCTCCTTCTATTTTACAGTGTAATTTTGATAGCGATTGTACTTCGGATCCTGATTTTTCAAAATGGTACAACCCTGCCTTTTATTCTGATTCAAAAGCAACTTGTAAATCTTTGGCTTCATTTGGTTTGCCCACCTCAAAATGTTCTGATAATGTTATTGCTGGATTTAAACGTTTCTTATTTACCAACGATAAAAATAACGATGCAATTGGCATACAGGTACTCGCCAATCCAAAACATCTATCGCCAAGTGATTGGTTTAATAATAGTTTTGGAAAAGAAGCCATTCAAGATATTCCACCCCTCGATGGTTATAAAGCAGTGTCTGATGGAAATAATATTTATGTAAGTGCGTTAAATTTTGATTCATCAAATGTTGATGGAAAAGGTAATTTGTTTACTAATATTTATTTGTTTAGTATCAACGATAACGCCGCTCCAGAAACTAGAAAAGTATTTGAAAGTTTAGTCAAGAACTTGAAATTTAATATCAATCTGACCAATTATGGTTATTGTGGAAAAGATATAAAAAATCCAGGGGATACTACTCAATGTATTTCTGATTTTGATTGTTCAAATGGTGAAATATGTTCAGCCCAAAAAGATAAATTAAAGAGAAATTTTTTACGCATTCAAGATATGAGTAGTATTGATAAGAGTTTGATTGATTATAGCTTTAGTCACAACAACACTTATCCAGATCTTACAGCGGGTACTTATCTATCTGGGCAGACTATTAGCACTTGGCCATCATGGTCTTTGTTAAGCAACGCCTTTGGTTCCACAGCGCCGTCTGACCCAATCAATAAATTAGGAATTGCTGGTACTTGTTCATCTTCCACTGGTCAATTTTGTATTGACGATGCTGTTTGTAAAAATATTTCAGCTACTGAAACTTGTGTGTTGCATGATTCTGTCACTGGTTGGAGTACGGCTGATAAACGTTTTAGTTTTGCCTGCGCTAATGACTCATTGGCTTACCGTTATTTTTCTACGTCTACAAGCCCAACCTCTTCCAATTATTTAGTTAAATTACGCATGGAGGATTCAGGTTTAGTAGTTGATAATCTAAAAGCTTTAGTAACCGATTTAATCAAGAATCCTTCACATTTTAATATTTTAGATAATAGTGGAAATGGTATTTGTAATCAAAGTAAAGAAATTACCACTATAAACCAAGGAACGTGTGGTGATGGTAAAGTGAATTTAAATAAAGCAGAACAATGTGATCCGCCAGGTGGTGTTATTTGGAATCAATCAGTCTGTAGTGATCCTAATGCCACGGCCAATACTTTAATGAATGGTCAGATCTGTGCCAATGATTGTAAATGGTCAGTTGTACCAACTACTACCAAATGTGGAATTCTATCCAAATGTGGTAATGGCAAAGTTGAAGTCGGTGAATTTTGTGATGAAGGAGCGTTGAATGGAAAATACAATCATTGTAATTTAACCTGTAGTAGCTTAGCGTCTAGCTGTGGAGATGGGGTAGTTACTTCTACTTATGAGGTATGTGATTCTAAATTTGATTATTATACAAATTATTTATATCCAGGTAATAATCAAAATTTTGGTTGGTGTAGCAGTGGTTTAATGGAAGCTCATCCGTGTAAAACCGATATTGATTGTAAAGTGCTACCAGAAACAGTTACACCATCAGATTTTTTAAAAGATATTGCTGAAGTTGGTACTCTAGGTAAATGTATACCGACTACTTTTAATAATAGTCGATATGGTTTAGAAAAAACAAAATCTTGTAATTTTGATTGTCAAAAAAATGGTCCATATTGCGGGGATGGTATCATACAGACAGAGTTTGGTGAGGAGTGTGATGGAAACCAAATTTGTTCTATTAATGGTGTGTCAGGAAACAGAGCATGTGGTTTGAATTGTCATTGGGATTATAATTCTGTAACAACTTCACCAATATTGTATTATAATTTTGACAATGTGTTTATTCGTCATATTGGGTGGAATCCGGTCACAGGTCTAGTGAAAGATTTTACGAGTTTTATACCAAATAAAGGTGTAAACAAATTAGAAAAATCTATATTAAATACAGCTAAATGTACGTATAGTAGTGTTAATCAATTCAATTTTTGTCCATCGCCTACACCGTCAGAGAACATTAATAAAAATCAAGCCATGTATTTTAACGGCACTTCTAATTATTTTATCATTGATAAAAACCCAATTTTTAATCTAAATGAAATAACTTTTGCCACTTGGATAAATATTGATTCAAGTTCACCAAATGGTTACAATCCTATTTTTACTAAATCCGCTCATTTTGAGGATGATGGGAGAAATGCTAGCCATAATCGTGATTATAATTTTTATTTTTTTAAAACTGCCAGTGGTACGATTGATACACTACATATGTATTCTTCTTATTTTCCAGACAAAGATAAGTTGGTCATAGGTAACCCACCTAAATCAAATGATATTACTATTTTAGGTGTTAGTGGCGTTGACCCAAAGATATCGGTTGATGAATGGCATCATATCGCCATCACTGTTAATGCTTTGCGTGAAACTAGATATTATGTCGACGGAAATTTGATGAACCCAGGCAATTTAGCTGGGACGGTATTCGCTAATGGTGATATTGCTTTAAAAGCTGATCATAGTTATCCTCTTTGGATTGGTCGTGGTGACGATGGATATTTTAAAGGTAAAATGGATGAATTTCATCTCTTTGGTCGCGCTTTATCTACCGCTGAAATTCAAGATCTTTATCAAAATGGTAAAAATTTTTGCGAGGCAAAGATAGCCCCTCCAGTAGTTCAAAATCAACTAAATGTACCTGTTGGGTGTAATAATGGTAAAGTGGATGCCAATGAAGCTTGCGATAATGGCAATAAAAATGGTGTAGCCTGTGTCCCAGGATATAATAAGTCCTGTGCTTATTGTTCATGGGGTTGTAAAAATGTGATAACGCTTAATCCAACTGGGTATTGCGGTGATGGGGTAATCAATGGTCCTGAAACCTGTGATGTTGATAAAAGTGTCTTGTTCTCTAATACGCTTAATTTTTATTATTGGAACGTTTCTGGTTTAAATAAGTTTTTTGTTGATAATAATGGATACCCTGTCGCGGCTTGTAGCCAAGAATATAACTTGCATCTGAATTCACAAAGTACGCAAAATTATAAGGATAACAAAATTTCACTTCTTACTACTCAAATTGGGTCTAGAACCTGTATTAATAATTGTAGTAGTATAAGCAATAAATGTGTTGAATGTGGGATGAAATCTGATGGATCAAAAGTTTCTGGATTTGTGCTTAATGTGTTAGATCCAGCTTCAGATAATCCGTTATTGGCTTCGGCCGATCCATTACTCCAGGGTGTTATCGATTTAGTATATTCCAAAAATGGACAAGATGTTGGGGCGATTGATAAAGATGGTGTAACTAATTTTAGCTATAATCTCAATGATATTCCTAACCCATTTTCTTTTTCAGACGCTATAAATAGTGATGCTATCTGTTCGGATGCTTCTCAAGATAGGTCATATAGGGTTGCAATAAATGGTGATTGGAACAAAAATCATCTAATAGATTTTCCTATTTTTGGTGCTACTACTTCAATAAAATATAATCTTCTTTTATCACCAGTAATAAATCAAAACATTAGACCGCAAGATATACGCGTGGTAGTAAGTTGGGTGGGTGATATAGAGCTTAATGCTGGTTTTACTATTCCTGGAGGTAATCCAGTTACCTTGGAAGACAACTCACCTAAAATTATCACCGCCACAGGCATTAATTATTATACAACTAGCCCTAATCCATTAGACGGTATTTGGTACCACGGATTTAAAAATGCCAATACTTCTAATGTGAAATCTTTCACGATTAATACTCTTGGTATGGCTACTCCGGCTTATGCTTTTTATGTACGTTCTCCTGTTAGCCCGATTAATGATTTGAAGAATTCAGCTAAATTAAAGATAGAAATATATACACCAGAGGATGATTCTAATGGCAGACACTTTGCTCGTCCAGTTAAAACTTATTATTTAAATCAGGCAGGATCTTCAGATAATGCCGCTGCGCAGTATTGGCATATATTTAATATTAAAAAAGTGCCTGTCGGTGTTGCGTCATTAGAAAATAGTATTGAAAATATCAATCTGATTCGTAGTTTTATAAAAATGAATTATGCACCATAGGCTTTATGAATAATAAAAAATATATTATAATTATAGTAATGGTGTTAGTCTTGGCGGGAGCTATTTTTTGGATGTTTATAAATAAAGTTAAGCAACCACAGAAAGTTATTATAAGCCAGGTTCAACAAACGGCTATAAAATTAGAAGAAGAAAAAAAGAATGCAGAGGTTATGAAGGCGTTGGACAATGTGCTCGATAAAACCAGACAAACAGACAAAGATTTAGATGGTTTATCAGATGAAGAAGAAAAAAAGCTTGGTACTAACCCCAATATGGCTGATACTGATGGCGATGGGCTATTAGACGGTGATGAAGTAAATTTTTATCATACAGATCCGCTCAAGGCTGATACTGATGCCGATGGTTTTAAAGATGGTTATGAAGTCGAGCGCGGTTATAGCCCGTTGGGTCCAGGAAAATTAAAAAAATAAATTTCTTTTTAACTCATCTCTAGTAATTATAAATATATGTTTGATGATCAAATAAATAAAACCAATCCACCAGCAAATTTGCCAACTGAACCGGCTGATATGTTTGCTGGGGTAGAAAAAGATGATGTTTCGTTAAATTCCGTCGAAAAAACTCCAGACGCTATCGGAGCTGGTTTACTGAAGAAAAAAGATGTGGTGCTTAATATGTCTACAGCTCCAATGACTGCACCTTCATTATATGAAGTAAAACAACCAATCTTGGGCAAAGTTTTATTACTTTTATTTATAGCGGTTATATTGGGGGCGGTTGGATTTGGGGCTTGGTATGGCTATAGTAAATTTATTAAAAATAAACAGGCGGTAACTACTACCAATATTCAAGTTATTGTTGAACCGCAACCGGTCGTGGAAACTCCAACTTTGCCGATAGAAGAAAAAAAGGTTGAAGCGGTGGTTGTTACCACTTCAGTTTTAATTCCGACATCTATTGATGTTACCACTAAGATGAATAATGATAAAATTTTATTTGGTGAAGCGGTGGATAGTGATAAAGATGGCTTGGATGATGTCCGTGAAAAAGAACTTGGTACGGATCCATACAATGCGGATACTGACGGCGATGGCTTAAGTGATGGGGATGAAGTGATTATTTGGAAGACAAATCCTTTGAATGCGGACACTGACGGCGATAGTTATAAAGATGGCGAAGAAGTGCGAAATGGTTATAATCCATTAGGTGCTGGTAAGCTTTTTAATATATCTTCTGGTGTTAGTACTTCTACCGCT
>CALRIA010000012.1 GCA_943359595.1 Candidatus Magasanikiibacteriota bacterium
CTCGGCATAAATAGTATCAAAAGCCAAAGATGATTTTCCAGAGCCAGATAATCCGGTAATAACCACCAATTTATTTTTAGGAATTTCTAGACTGACATTTTTCAGATTGTGGACACGTGCGCCACGAATTTTTAACTTTTCATTCATAATAATTTTAATACAGCAAAAAAATTAAGGCATTGCTTTTTCATATTTGCCATCTATAATTCGACTTGGTGTTTTGGAAGGATCAAGCTCACCATTTTTGGAATTACCATCAAAATAAAGTTTATCTGGTTCTGTCCCTTTACTAGATATCATCGACGACAAATTACTTGAACCTACTACAGCATTTATTAAAACACCTTTTCCTAAATCTCCAAAAGGAATATATCCATTTTGGGAAATAGAATCCCATGGACCAACATACTTGGAAGAAACATAAAAATTAGCATTCACAGGATTATAATTAACAAACAATTCTGACTTAAAAACAAAACCAACCACTCTATCACCTTTAAAATAACAATTCCAATGATCTTCTGAAAAAGTTGGGTTTGCAATGTAAGGACTTAAATGATCTATCAGCAAGTAATATTCATTATAAGGTGATTTTGGTATTTCAAAAGTTTTTCGACCATCTTCATTGTCCCACTTCTCCCACTTATCACCGATATAAAGTTTTTTAGAAACTGCTGTTTCACATACTGCCCAGAATGGATTGCTATAACTTTTGTTCATCCATTCTTTACCTTCAACATCACCAACAAATGTAAAAAATTCTTTAAGTTTTACAACCGGGTCAATAGTAAAATGCACAGCCAGCTGAGCAGCTACACAATCAGGGATATTGCTTGTTATTTGATCACCATTGATAGTAAAAGGTAAACAATTTTCACCTTTTATATTACACGCTGATCCCATACAAGTTGCGCCACCGCCACCTTCTAGAAAAAAATTATCACCACATGCCATTTTATTTGGAGTTGTTGAAACCATTTTTAAATTTGGATCTTGCATTTTCTTTGGGTCTACTTTTTCACCTTTTTTGGCCGCTAATGCAAATTTAGTTCCTTCAGAAGCATCTCTACAATATTGTGGGGAAATTTTAAATGGTCTAATTAGAAAATTTTGTGGTAAGCGTAAATCCACTAAGGCTGGATTAATTGTATTCAAAATAGTATAAGATAAATAAGCAATCAATAAACCCGTCAATGCTCCACCAATTCTTTTTTTGGCGCTAGTAATCATTTCACTATTTCCTCCAGAAGTTACCCACTGCACACCAGCGATGATAATCATCATTACCGCTAAAATCCCAGCGATAGTTATGGCTAAATTATAATTAGTCTTTAAAAAATCACCTAAATTGGCAAATTGCTTCTTCCCACCAAAAGAAATTTCCGTCACCGTAATTCCAGAGGGTAAACATTTGCCCCAACCTTCTTGATTACAAGGTTCTTCTTTTAACCAACCAGATGTATCTGACTTTATATCTTTTACTTCTTTTTGCAAAATTTGTGCTCTTGTACTATCACAATCATCTTTGTGCCAACAAAGTGGATTAAACTCCGGCGCTAACTCTGTAGACGCCGCCAAAGACATCATTGGCACCAACAAAGAAAAAAACATTAAACCAATTAAAATTTTTGCCCTCATAAAATTATAATTACTAGACTAGAGATTAGACTATACAATTATTTTACATTATCTAAAAATAATTCCCAAGCACTAAATGGCACAACCCCTTCTACTTTTTCACCATTAATAAAAAAGGTTGGTGTACCGCCAATTCCAAAGCGATAACCATCCGCATAGTCTTTATTAACTACTACTTTAACATTTGGATTAGCCAAACAAGATTTCATTTTGTTTGCCTCCCAACCAAATTTATAGGCTAAAGAATCTATCACTTCATCGGTTAAATTGTTATCCAAATTATCTTGTTCAGCATACAACCAATCATGTAGTGGCCAATAATAGCCCTGTTCATAAGCGCACATCGCGATATTGGCCAATTGATTGGTACCAGGATGGGTACTTTCAACCGGAAAATTACGAATAATTAATTTTACTTTATTGCCATATTTTTGCATCATCTGTCGTAAAATTGGTGCTTCTGCTTTACAATTTGGACATTTAAAATCTACAAATTCAACAATAGTGACTTTTGGATTATTACTACCTAAAAAAGGGGCATTTGATATTTCTAACTCAGCGCGATTAATATTGTTGACAACATTGCTATTTTTTACGTCAGCACTAAAACCACCATAAAATTTCTCAAAAAGAACCTGCCCATTGCCGTGGCGAATTTGCCAATAGTAATATCCCATCGCACCAACTACCAATAAGACAAAGACTACTACCGATGCGAAAATACCAACTAGCATAATACCACTAAAACGCTGGTACCAACGCAGAGGTTGCCCAAAATCACCATTTGCCATAAAGAATTATTAAGTAGCCATATTATACCACAAGTTAATATAAATCAATACCGCCATTGACATTTTTGATGTTTCAATGGTACAATAAAACATATTTCCGTCAATTATTTCCAATTAAATTGTTATGAAAGAAATTATTTTAAATTCAATTCAACTAATCTTAGCCATTATTCTGATTGTTACTGTACTATTACAGCAAAAAGGTACTGGATTAAGTGGCGTATTTGGTGGTACTGGCAATGTTTACAGCACCAAACGTGGTTTGGACAAAATATTACATTATATTACTATTGGGACAGTAGTCGCTTTCTTTGTGGTTTCTATTATACGTTTAGTTATCTAAAAGCCGTACAACTTCACAGCCAATTTTTAATTTTTTCTTCATGAGCTGGAAATTTTCCTCTTTATTTGCGCGTTTTAAACGCTCAAAAAAGTCCGGCCCGAGTAGTCACTTAGATCTAAAACTTCTCAGGCAGATCAAATCAAACGTTTTTCCTAGTTGGTCTCAATTTAAATATTTGGGGAGTTTTTTAGACGCGACTGAAAAAAAAGCCATTTGGTCGGCCACTGGAATTTTGTTTTTAACTCTAATCAGTTGGTCAATTTACGCCATTGCTACTCATTCGTTATTAACTCCCAAAAATGGTGGTGAATATTCAGAAGCATTGATTGGACAACCAAAATATATCAATCCATTATTCGCTTCGACAAACGACGTGGATGCCGATGTCTCTTCATTGATATACTCTGGTTTATTTAAATATGATAGCGACAAAAAACTTGCACCAGATTTAGCCGAAAAATTCACGATTGCTAATGACCAAAAAACCTACGACATTGAACTAAAGAAAAATCTCAAATGGTCTGATGGAGAGCCAATCACTACTGATGATATATTATTTACTTTTGAAACTTTGCAAAATGCGGAAACCGGCAGCCCTCTGATTACTTCATTTCAAGGAGTACACGTTGAAAAAACCAATGAAAATACTGTTCGTTTTACTTTAAAAACTCCTTACGCTCCATTTTTAGACGCTTTAACACTAGGAATTTTACCAGAACATATTTGGTCAGAAATTTCACCGGCCAGCATCCGATTGGCCAAATTCAATATTCAACCAATCGGTTCAGGTGCTTGGAAATTTGAAAAAATGGTCAAAGACAATACCGGTAATATTCAAAACTACAGCTTGATTAATAATGATTATTTTTATGGTAAAAAACCATATCTAAAAAACTTAACTTTAAAATTCTTTAATAATCAAACTGAGGCTGTTGCAGCATTACGTAGCCAAAATGTACTGGCGCTAAGCTTTGTCCCCCACAATCTAAAAGATAAAGTCAGTGGTAAAAATTTAAATATTTTCAATTTACAGCTACCTCAATATACCGCTTTATTTTTTAATAAAAGCGTTATGACTGAGTTAAAAGATGATGATTTAAGATCTGCTTTAGCACAAGCAATCGACAAAAATTCACTAATAAAAGAAGCCTTAGGCGGAGATGGAACTGCAATTGATGCACCAATTTTAGCTGGAAATTTGGGTTACAACGACAACATAAAAAAGATTTCTTTTAGTATCGCTAACGCCAACCAACTACTAGATAAAAAATGGCCACGATTACAGCCAGAAGAATATTTTAAAATTCGTCATGAACAAATTTTAAAAAGTGTAAATTCAAATAAACAGACACCAAAAGATGCACCCGCTCCAAGTGTTTCAACTGAAGAAGAAAATAAAATTACCGAAATGATTCGATCCGAAATGTCATCTGGTCAAAATTTTTATCGTAAACTTGGAAAAACTGATATTTTAAGACTGTCCATTACTACTGCCGATACCCCGGAATATGTAAAAACCGCTCAGCAAGTCAGCAAAATGTGGCAAGAGATTGGTGTACAAACCAATATTGCAACAGTTGGAAGCCGCCAAATAGTACGTGATACTCTCAAAGATAGAAATTACCAAGTATTAATCTACGGTGAGATGATTGGTGCTGACCCAGATCTATACTCATTTTGGCATTCATCACAGAGTGAATACCCAGGTCTGAACTTAGCAAAATTCTCCAATCGCGACACCGACAAATTATTAGAAGACGCTCGCACAACTCTCGATATCGATTTACGTGCGAAACTTTACCAAAAATTCCAAGATATTTTAGCAAAAGATTTGCCGGCAGTTTTTCTATATTCTCCAACCTATATTATGGCCGTAAGCAAAGATATTCATGGTATTAATATTGCCAATCTCGTAAGTCCAGCCGATCGTTTTAGCACGCTTAACGATTGGTATATCAAAACTAAACGAGAGATCAAATAGACCGGGCAAGTGGCGGAATTGGTAGACGCGCAGGTCTCAGAAGCCTGTGGGAGCAATCCTGTGGAGGTTCGAGTCCTCTCTCGCCCACAATTTAATTTAACTCTTATTTTTTTCTGCACCACTGTAGAAGCATCTTCTATTTATTTAATTTAAAATTTAATTATGATTACAACCCAAAAAAATTCAAACGCTCCGACACCTCACCAACCACGTGTTTTTCGTGCTCCAGTCGCCAAAATTCAAAATAATAATCAAACTTTTACTCCACCACCTACTCACCATCTTCGTCCATCTGTCCCTCATTTACGAAACAGCAGCGACGAAAAAAAATTACGCGTGATGGTGGTTGGTGGTCTAGAAGAGATCGGACGCAATTGTACTATCATGGAATATGGTGATGATATTATTATCATTGACTTAGGTTTGCAATTCCCAGAAGAAGATATGCCTGGTATCGACTATATTATTCCAAATATTAGTTACCTCAAAGGAAAAGAAAAAAACATCCGTGGAGTCATTATCACTCATGCTCACTATGATCATATCGGTGGTATTCCACATTTAATTCCAGTACTTGGTTATCCTCCAATGTATGGTCTGCCACTCACCAACGCTATTATTAAAAAACGCCAAGAGGATTATAAAAATTTAAAACCTCTCAACATTCACAACATTAATATAAAAGACAAACTGCAACTCGGCTCATTTAATATAGAATTTTTTCACGTTAATCACAATATTCCTGATTCAATGGGTGTAGTGGTCCGTACTGCAGAAGGTGTGGTGATTCATACTGGTGACTGGAAATTTGACTACCAACCAATAGCTGGTGATGAGACAGCTGATTTACAAAAAATTGCTAGAATAGGAAGTGAAGGAGTGCTGGCTCTTTTGACTGACTCTACAAATGCTTCCCAATCTGGCCATCAAATTTCTGAATCAGAAATTGGCACAAATTTAGAAGAAATTATAACAAAATCAAAAGGACGTTTAATTGTTGGGACTTTTTCTTCACTATTGGCACGTATCAAACAAATTGTTGAAATTGCTGAACGCCTTGGTAAAGTGATTGCAATTGATGGATTTTCATTGAAAAGTAATATGGAAATTGCCAAAGAATTAGGTTATATAAAAGTAAGACAACAGACAATTGTTGATATAAAAAATATCGAACAATACCCACCGGAAAAAGTTGTAATTATCTGTACCGGAGCTCAAGGAGAAAAAAATGCTGCTCTGATGCGTATTGCCAACGGAGAACACCGTAGTGTGCGTTTGATAAAAGGAGATACTATCGTATTTTCTTCTTCAGTAATTCCAGGCAACGAAAGAACAGTACAGCGTTTAAAAGATACTTTGTTTAGAAAAGGCGCCGAAGTAATTCATTATCAGATGATGGATGTGCATGCGGGAGGACATGCAAAAGCGGACGATGTAAAATTGATGATTCGGTTACTAAATCCAAAATACTTTGTACCAATTCACGGAAATCATTTCTTACTATGCTTACATGGAAAAGTTGCAAGATCAACTGGCATCCCTGATGAAAATATTTTTATCGCTGACAACGGACAAGTAATGGAATTTAAAAATGGACAAGGCATACTAACCAAAGAAAAAATTCCAGCCGATTATGTATTCGTCGATGGTTTAGGTGTGTCTGATGAAACCAACGTGGTAATGCGTGACCGACAGTTATTGGCCGAGGATGGTATGGTGGTAATTATTGCCACCGTTGATTCCAAAACCGGTAAGTTAGTTCAAAATCCTGATATCATTTCTCGTGGCTTTGTTTTCCTTAAAGAACACAAGGAACTCATCGAGGATTTGCGTCATCGTGTAAAAAAAGTAGTCGTTGATAGTGACCCACTTTCTTGGGCGGACACAAACTTTATCCGCAACAAAATTCGCGATTATGTCGGACAGTTTCTTTATACCAAAACTGAAAAACGTCCAATGATTTTACCGGTAATCATTGAAGTATAAAGATGTAAAAAAAGACAGGTTATCATAACCTGTCTTTTTTTTGAAAATTTCTATAGATATTTTTTAATCTCCTTAGCCGATTTCTGTAATCTCTTTTTTTCCTTATAATTTAATTTTACTGGCCAAACTTTTTCAACCCCTTGTCGACCAACCACTGCAGGAGCACTCAAACATACTCCACTAATTCCATTCCAACCATCTAGATAGACAGAAATCGGCATTATCTTATGTTGATCAAATAAAATTGCTTCCACAATATTAGCTACGGTCATCGCAATTCCATAAAAAGTTGCCCCTTTACGATTGATAATTTCATAGGCGGCATTCTTTACTTTATCTTCAATTTCTTTTAATTTAATTTTTGGTAATTTTAAATCTTTGATTAAAATTCCACCTACCGACACGGTGCTAAATGCATCAAACTCCGTATCTCCATGTTCGCCCAAAACATAACCATCGACATTTTGTGGAAATACACCTAAGGCTTTACCAATTTCTGTGCGCAACCTCGCTGTATCTAGACTAGTGCCAGTACCAAACACACGGCTACTGTCCAAACCAGAAATTTTCTGTACCAAACAAGTAATAATATCTACTGGATTGGCTACCACGATAATAATAGTCGTAGGCTTAATTTTTCCAATTGATTTAAAAATTGATTGACAGATAGCTTTATTTTTATTCACTAAATCCAATCTAGTCTCACCTGGTTTTTGTGCCGCACCGGCAGTTAGCACGATAATATCCGCATTGGCGGCATCTTTAAAATCTGCCCCTCTGATACAACCAGTTTCCACAAAACTTAAAATATCATCAATATCCATGACCTCTCCTTCTTCTTTGGTTTCATTTACATCAATCAGCATTACTTCCGCCACCAAATTTTTCAACATCAATGTATAAGCAGTGGTCGCCCCAACGGCACCTGCACCAATAATTGCAATTTTTTGAGTAGGACAAACAGGACAACTTTCCATATAGTTATTACTTAGAAATACGCCATTATTGTAACACAAAAACAAAAAAACCGCACTAAATAAATAGTACGGATTTTTGATTTATAGCTATAAGCCGAATTCTGTATGTTATTTATCAATTGACAGATAACACGATGATCATTTATCTAGTTTTGACATTACTGCCAAAATCATTAGCGAGCGAACTTTTCCAAGAAATCTCTCAACTTCAAGGCTGCTCTTGCGCCAGACAGGGCTTGGCACCACATCATTTCACAATAATGGGTATATGGTAGCTCTGTTTCTAGAATCAGAACTTCCATACTCTTTTCACCTTTTGCTCCAATTGCTCGGAACTAGTATAGTCTCTGTGCCGCTTTCCCTCGCTTGGCGTTTCCGCCAAACTGGTGGGGATTACCCACTATCTTTTTTTCTTTTTTCAAAGAAGGACGTTCGGACTTTCCTCCCCGAACTGACTCGGAGCAATCATCCGCTATAAACAGAAGTAATATAGCATATTTTAGGCATTTTGTCAATTGATAAGCTGATTTTTGTTTGCAATTAGCCGTTAAAATGTTATAATTAAGATACAATTATAAATTTCTTCAACTCTAGTAATTATGGAAAAATTTCTATTCTCACAAGTAAATATTCCGACCCAGGTTACCATCGAAGACCTGATCGAAAATATGAAAAAATATTGTCAATCGACAGATATTGAAACTGCTCAGCTGGCTTATGATTTTGCTAGCAAAGCCCATGCTGGTCAATTTCGTAAATCTGGTGAACCGTATATTATACATCCATTATGTGTCGCTCATATTTTATCTCAAATTCAGGCAGAACCAAATATTATTATTGCTTCCTTAATGCATGACGTTCCAGAAGACACCGAAATTACCTTGGAAGAAATTGAAAAAAATTTTGGTAGTGATATCGCCAACATGATTAGAGGTATCACCAAACTTGGAAAACTAAAATACCGTGGTGTAGAAAGATACATTGAAAATCTACGCAAACTATTTGTAGCCATGGCCGAAGATATTCGTGTAATGATTATAAAATTCGCTGATCGCGTTCATAATCTCAGCACTCTAGAATCACTGCCTGAAAAAAAACGTGAGCGTATCGCCATGGAGAGTCTAGAAATTTACGCACCAATCGCCAATCGTTTAGGTATGGGTGAATTCAAAGGTTTACTTGAAGATTTATCTTTTAAATATGTAAAACCAAAAGATTACCAAAGAGTAAAGGCGATTCGTGATCAAAATATTAGTGAAAAAAATGTTTATCTCAACAAAATTATAAAAATAATTGAACAAGAATTAAAAGCAGCAGATGTTAACTATATCAATATCCACGGGAGAGAAAAACAGCTCTATAGTCTTTACCAGAAATTATTGAAGAAAAACTGGGAGATCAGTAATATTTATGATATTGTAGCAGTACGCGTTATAGTCAAAGAAGTTGGTGATTGTTACGCCGCATTGGGAATTATTCACAAACTCTGGAGACCACTAAAAGGCCGTATCAAAGATTATATTGCTCAACCAAAACCAAACGGCTATCAATCACTTCATACTACGGTATTTTGTGATGAAGGCAAAATAGTGGAATTCCAAATCCGAACCAAAGAAATGCACCAAGAAGCAGAGTTTGGTATCACCGCCGCTCATTGGACATACGATGAAAAAGGACCACGTCCATCTAAAAAAGATTTGAATTGGGCTAAAGAACTAGCCAAAATGCAACAAGAAATTTTAAATAATATCAAAGATCTTGAAGAAATGAAAGTGGATTTTTTTCGTAATCATATTTTTGTATTCACTCCCAAAGGGGATGTTATAGATTTGCCAGAAGATGCGACGCCCGTAGATTTTGCCTATCATATTCATACCGAGGTCGGGAACAAATGTAACGGTGCAAAAGTAAATGATCAGATGGTCAGTTTAGATTCATTTTTAAAAAGTGGCGATGTGGTAGAAATTATCACCGATAAAAATCGCAAAGGCCCAAGCCAAGACTGGCTAAAATTTGTCAAAACTCACGCCGCAAAAAACCACATCAAGGCTCAGCTTAATAGCTCTAAAATTACTTGGATCAAAAATCTATTTGATAAGAAAGTTAAGTAGGCTAATTTTCTAACAGTTCGGCTAACTTTTTTTTGAACCGGTCTGTCGGATCAACTTTAAAAGCTGTTTTTATTTTTTTATTATCTATTAGCAGATACACTAAGGCATCACCAGGGTAAAGAGGTAAGAAATTTTTAATTGCTTCTGCTTTTTCCTTTACTTGAGCGGATGTTAATGTTATCTCAAAGGCCAAACTATCCGCCGCTTCGCTGGACATATATTGGCTAATAGAATTTTTCTTTTGTCCAGTATTAAGTTGAGTAGCCAACTCCGCGCAGTTAGCTTTATTCAAAACGTAAGCCTTTTCTACAAATAATTTGTTATCACCTTCTTCTTCCGAAGTTTTACCGACCACTATGACCATCTGACCCTCCACCCAAATATCTTTGGTAGTTTCATAAACTTTTGGAAATACCAATAATTCCAATTTATCAGTTGTATCCTCGAGATTTACAAAACACATCTGTTTTCCGCGACGCGTAATTTTCTTTTTGACACTATCCATAATGCCAGCCACAATTACCCACTCACTACGAGCGGTACCTTGTAATTCGTTAATCGGCGTTAGACAACCACTTAACGTAGCTTGGAAAGTGGCAAACGGATGAGCGGTAATATATAGACCGAGCAATTCTTTTTCCCAAATTAATTTTTCATCCAATGTCGCTGGTGGAGCTGGTAAGATATTTAATTTGGAAATAAAATCGATTTTAGTGCCGGCAAAAAGAGAATTTTGTAGAGAATTTTTTTGCTCACCAAAATTTTTCGAAAAAGATAACAAATTTTCAATATTAGAAAGTAACACACCGCGATCATATCCAAAACTATCCATTGCCCCACATTTAATGAGACTCTCCACTGATTTTTTATTGAGATCTCTATCTTGAACGCGTTTTAATAAGTCTTCAATATTTTTGTAAGTACCATTATTTTTTCGTTCACGATAAATAGCATTCGCAATATGTTCACCCAAATTTTTAACTGCGCTTAAACCAAAACGAATATGAGCCGTACCACCATTTTCCCAACCAACCATAGCAAAATTTTTCATGCTTTCATTGATGTCTGGTGGTGAAACTTTGATACCCATCTTTTCACACTCACGAATAATTTCTGGCACCTTATCCATATCACCACTTTCTGCAATCAAAGCCGCGGTCATATATTGCACTGGATAATTAGCTTTAAGATAAGCGGTCTGGTATGCCACCACCCCATAGCTCGCCGCATGAGCTTTATTAAAACCATACGCGGCAAACGGCTCAATCATTTCCCAAAGTAAATGAATTTTTGTTTCTGGTAATTTACCAAAAGTACGACATCCTTTTACAAATTTTTCTTTTTGCTTCGCCATTTCTTCTGGAATTTTTTTACCCATGGCTTTACGGAATTTATCCGCTTCTTCCCAATTGTAACCAGCCAAATGAATAGCCGTCAACAACACATCATCTTGGTATACAATCAAACCCAAAGATTGATCAAGGTACTCCTCCATACGTGGATCAAGATATTCAACCGTCTCTGGGTGATGTTTACGTTTGATATATTCTGGTATTTGCTCCATTGGCCCCGGACGAAAAAGTGCAACCATCGCAGTGATATCAAAAATTGTGCTGGGCTTTAATTCTTTTAAATATCGCGTCATTCCAGAACCAGATAGTTGAAACACACTATTAGTTTCACCGCGTGCGAGCATTTCATAAGTTTTTTTATCATCCCAAGGAATAGAAAAAATATCAATTTTTATACCGGCAGTTTTTTCAATAATTTCTACTGCTCTCCCCAAGATCGATAAATTGCGAATGCCTAAAAAATCAAATTTTAAAAGTCCGGCTGATTCAACCGCATGCATTTCATATTGAGTAGTAATTTTATCTCCACCAGTTTCATATTGAATTGGAGTAAAATCTACGAGTGGCGTGGGAGCAATCACTACACCAGCTGCATGCATGGAGGTATGGCGTGCACAACCTTCTACTTTTTGAGCCAAATCGAGCAATCTCTGTACCTGAGGATTTTTATTATACAAATCCATCAAATCTTTTTCTAAATCTTTGGCTTTAGCGATAGTCATCTGAAAACCTTGTGCGCCAATTGGAATCATTTTCGATACTTGATCACAAAAAGAATACGGATAACCAAGAGCGCGACCAACATCACGAATTGACCCTTTGGCCATCATCGTACCAAAAGTGATAATCTGTGCCACTTTATCAGCGCCATATTTTTGGGTAACATAAGCAATCATGTCATCACGACGATCATCAGCAAAATCTGCATCAATATCGGGAGGACTAGGACGAAATGGATTTAGAAAACGTTCAAATGGAAGTTTAAAATATAATGGATTGACAGTGGTAATTCCCATTGCATAAGCGACAATTGAACCAGCGCCGGACCCTCTGGTCGTTTCTACGATACCATGCGTTCGAGCATAATGTACAAAATCGGCGACCACGATGAAATATATTGAATAGCCTTTTTTGGCGATAATTCCAAGTTCATAATCAATCCGTACACGTACCGCGTCATTAATTTCAATCAATAGTGGCAATTTTTCATAAACCATGTCACACAATGTTTCATCCGCAGTTTTATTTGGTGGCAAATCAAGATGTGGAAACAACCATTTATTTAATTCTAATTTCAAGTTAACGCGCTCAGCTATTTTTACTGTATTCGCCAAAGCTTCGGCATCGTTAGGAAACCGCTCATAAACTTCTTCAGCAGTACATAACGAAGAATCAATTGATGCAGAACTTTTGCGATCAACATCATCCAAAGTTTTACCATCCCGGATACAGGTCAAAATATCTTGTGCCTCTGCATCATCAGCATTTAGATAATGACTATCTCGCGTTACAATTAATGGTACGCCAGTCTCTTGGGACAAACGACGCAAACTATCGTTAAGTTCTGTCTGACCTTCCAGAGTTGGCAAATCCATCATTTCCAAATAAAAATTCCCTACTCCAAAAATTTCTTGGTATTCTAGTGCGACCTGCTTGGCTTTTTCCCAATTATTTTCTTTACGTAAAATATGAGCGATTTCACCGCCAAAACAGGCTGATGATCCCACCAACCCTTCATGATATTTCCTTAATAATTCTTTATCAATTCTTGGCTTATAATAAAATCCTTCAATGTTGGCTAATGAAACTAACTTCATCAAATTACGATAGCCCGTAACATCTAGTGCTAATAAGATTAAATGACGATAACGCACATTAGGATCTTTTTCAAAACGAGTACCCAAAGCAATATAAGCCTCTACTCCAATAATCGGTTTAATTCCCTGTTTTTCACATTCCTGATAAAACTCAATCGCCCCATACATATTACCATGATCGGTCAATGCTAACGCCGAAAAACCGCGTGCTTTAGCGGTCTTTACCAGCTCTGGAATTTTTGGCAATCCATCTAACAAAGAATAATGGGAATGGACATGCAGGTGAACAAAATCTTTCATAACTGGTCTATTCTATCAGATTCAAGCGATTTAGCAACCCGAGAAAAATGATTACATTACACCAAAAAAATCTGTTTCTTCCCTCCTATCAATCATACTGTGAGCATGCAACATTTCTTCTGGCGTATAAAGGTAAATAATTTTAAATTTTCCAGAGGTGGTTTGTTTTAAAGTATCGTGTACCACTTCAATAATATGCACCTGCCCCCAATAAAGCCACTTACCGTCAATATTATGAACTAAGAAATTGCGCACTGGTGGCAAATGATAAACCCTAGTTTTAGATTTATCCTTAAAATCAAATATCCGCCCTTCAAAATCTTCAGCCTTAAACGGCTTTATTTTGTGTTGTTCATAATTCAACTTAGCCGGGAACCCTTGTTCAGTTGATAGTTGCAGTGTATCGTTTATTTCAATAAAACTACCCATATTTTAAAATTTTAATATAAAATAATTTTAATCCAAAAGTTTTTGTAATAATTTTTCTCTTTTTTTATTTATAGTGGATTTGGTCGTTTTTGAATAGAACGACCAAACTATTCGTTAACCTTTTTCACAAGCAACAACTCACGACAGTGGCTACATCGGAAATATTGGCCAACTAACCTATTTAGATGTTCTTCAAAGATCTTAGTCGGGAAATGAATGTGAATTTCCTCGCAAAAAAGACAATGTAGATTCATCGGGATCAAAACCTGTTGAAACTCAATTTCTTGACGCGCTGACATTAAGTAACACCTCCAAAAAATTCTTTCTTCCTAGTGATAGATTCCCGGTACACCAAAATATAAAAGGTGCAGAAGTTACACCTGAATTATAAACCATATACTACACCCCATTCATACTCTTTGCAAACAAAAAATCACCCGATTAAAGGTGATTTAAAAATTATTAGAGATACTTTGCAATCATTTCTTTTAGCTTTTCCTTCTGTACACCGCCAGTAACCTGATCCACTACTTCGCCATCTTTAAACAGTAAAAAAGTTGGGATGCTCATGACATTATAAGCGCCGGCTGTTTCGCTATTTTCATCAACATTACATTTGCCAATTTTAACATTTTTACCTTCATTTTCTTTGGCCAATTCATCTACTAGAGGACCCATCATCTGACAAGGTCCGCACCATGGTGCCCAGAAATCTACAAATACTGGAGTTTTACTTTCTAAAACTTCTGTTTTAAAATTTGCGTCTGTAAATGTATGTTCCATATAATTATAATTAATAATTTATTTGAACCGAATTTATTATGAAGCTAAAACTAATTTTTTCTCTTTCTTTTCTTCCTTATATGCTTCCAAAACATCTCCAACTTCCAATTTTAATTTACCATCAAACTGTACGCCACATTCCGTGCCTTCAGGAACTGCTTTTACTTCCTGTTTACCAGTCTGTAGATGAGACAAGGCACCTTTACCGATAATCTCTCCATCTCGCTTGACGCGAATCTTACAATCTTTTAATAATTTGCCCATCTCTACGCGACCACCGACAATCATATAACCTTTTTCTGTTCTAAAAATGGCCATAACTTTGAGATTGCCAAGTTCGGTGATGATTAATACTGGATTTAATAATTTTTCTAATTCATCTTTAGCATAGTTTAGCAGATCATAGATCACTTTATATTGTTTGAATTGAACACCGGTATTTTGCATCATTTCATTGGCAACAGATGTAGTGGCTACATTGAAACCAACAATCACAGAACCAGTAGCACTAGCGAGTGAAACATCGTCAGCGGTAATATTTCCTAAACCTTTACCGACTACCTTTACGCCCACTTCTTCATTTCTAATTTTTTCCAAAGACGAAGTAATCGCCTCAAGAGATCCAAGCATGTCCGCTTTGATAACCAGATTGAATGATTTGTGCTGTTCTTCAGCTTCCGCATCACCAGCGGCGGCAATTGGACGCTGCTGTGCACCAGTATCTTGTACACGTTTTGTTTTCAAATTTATTTCAGTAGCAGTAGCCGCACTACCAACATCTAGAATATCTCCCACGCGTGGAGCGAGTTTAAATCCTAAAATACGAACTGGGGTACTTGGCTTAGCTTCGGACATATCATCGCCGCGATAATTTTTCATCGCGCGGACTTTGCCGTATATTTCGCCATTTACTACGAGCGGATCATTTACTTTCAATGTGCCAGTTTGAACCAATACCGTTGCCACTGGACCTTGTCCTTTGTCGACATGTGCTTCGATAACTGTGCCAGCCGCTTTTCTATTAGCGTCAGCTTTGATAGTGTCAGCATTCATTTCAGCGACCAACAAAATTGTATCCAAAAGTTTATCAATATTTAAATTATTTTTCGCAGAAATTTCTACCATTGGCACATCACCGCCCCAATCATCTGGGATGATACCTTGTTTAGACAATTCAGTACGCGCCTTTTGTGGGTCAGCACTTTCTTTATCTATTTTATTTAAAGCTACTATCACTGGTAATTTGGCTGCTTTAATAATATTGATCGCTTCAATCGTTTGTGGCTTCACACCATCATCGGCGGCAACTACCAAAATAGCGATATCGGCTACTTTAGCACCACGAGAACGCATCACAGTAAAGGCTTCGTGACCTGGAGTATCGATAAAAGTAAGTTTAGTTTTTTCTTTAGTTTTTGGCGCAGTCCATTCTACCTGATAAGCACCGATATGCTGAGTAATACCACCAGCTTCACTAGCCATCACATTGGTACTACGAATTGCATCGAGCAATTTGGTCTTACCATGATCAACGTGACCCATCACTACGACAACTGGTGGACGAGCAACACCATCAGCTCCGCCCTGTTGTAAAATCTTTTCTAAATTTTGTAAATGAGTTGGATCTTCTTGGACAGTTGGTACATTGGAAACTTCAGCAGTTTTAAAACCTAAACTTTCAGCAATCAATGAGGCACTATCATGATCAATTCTTTCATTTTGATTGGTCAAGATACCGTTTTTCATTAATTCCAAAATCAACTTATTGATTGGAATATTTAAACGATCAGCTAACTCACGCACGGTCAAAACTTGTGGCAACTCAATAATGATACCACTTTCCTGACGCTGCTGTTTTTCCAATTCTTTTTCTTTTTCTTTTTCTTTGCGCTCGCGTTCTTCGATAGTAAATTTCATTCGACGCCAATCGCGTTGAATTTGTTGGGCAACACGATCGTCAATCTTGACGGCACGCGCACCGATATCAAAACCAAACTCAGGCAAGATTTGCAAAAGTTTAGCAGGGTGAACTTTGAGTTGTCGAGCTAACTCTGTTACATTCATATTCAGCAGTATACTTGGATATAAGCCAAAAGTCAAATATTTGATAAAAGCGAAATTTGCAGTTTCTAGTTCTTATGATAGTATATCCATATTGAAAAATATGGACCAAACTTTCTTAAATCAAGACTTTATTCTAGTAGACAAACCCGTGGGCTGGACTAGCTTTGACGCGGTGAATTTTGTGCGACATCAATTACGTCTAGCTACTGGAAATAAAAAAATCAAAGTCGGACATGCTGGCACGCTTGATCCGTTTGCTACCGGATTGTTAATCATTGCCGCTGGCCGAGAAAATACCAAAAAAATTGATGAATTCAAAGCAATGCCAAAAATTTATATTGCTAACATTAAACTAGGGGCAACTTCGAATACTTTTGATTCTACTGGTGAGATTATCATCGTTCCTCTAGATAAAAACACAAAGTCACCAACACTAGAAAAAATACAAGAAATACTAACAACATTTGTCGGGCCACAACTTCAACTACCGCCCATGTTTTCGGCCAAAAAGATCAATGGAGAACGTCTTTACACCCTTGCCCGTCAAGGTATTACCATAGAAAGGCAACCAAACGAAATTATCATCTTCAATATAAAGCTACTAAAATACACCTATCCCGACCTTACTATAGAAGTGGCTTGTTCCACCGGCACTTACATTCGTACCCTCGCCTATGATATTGGTGAAAAACTGGGAGTGGGCGCCTATTGTCAGGAATTACGTCGCACCTCTATCGGTATATATAATGTAGCGAACGCCACCGAAATAAAAAAATAATATCGCCGACTGGGTGATATTTTGTTTTAAATTGACATTTTTCTGGGTTCGGACTATAATTAAAGTATTAATTTTAATACCGAGACGATTGAAGTAACAGCGACGCAAGTAAAACCTTAAAAATGTGCTTAAATTAGCTACAAAACTCAACTTTTTACCGGCTGTATTGACAAAAAAATTAGCCTCAACAACCTCAATTTTTTGTTTCTCTAGCCCAAAATTTGAATCCCCTGTTATCGGGTAAATTGTAGTTTGTCATTTTTGTTTTTTACTTTCGTTCGTATCGTTTTTAACGATATGAATCTGTTAACTTTCAGTCTCTCTGAAAGTTTTTTTATTATGAACCAGTTTATTGTACTAATAGTAGCCCTAGTGGCTGCAGGTGTAGGGGTCGGTATCGGTTACTTCTTACGCAAACAAGTTGCACGCGCTCAAGCAAATTCACTTGAAGCTACTGCCGATCGTATTCTAACCGAAGCTAAAACAAAACAGCAGGAATTGATAATTGACGGCAAAGAAAAAGCTCAAAAAGTCATCGACGAAGCTAAGCACGAAGAAAAGCAGATTCGTCTAGATATGCATAATGCCCAAGAACGTTTGGAAAAAAGAGAAACCGTATTCGATCAAAAATTGCTGGAATTTCAAGAAACTCAAAAAGTTCTGCAAGAAAAAATTGAAAGAGTAAAGGCGATCAAATTGGAGGTTGAAGCCTTAAAACTACAACAGGCCGATAAACTTCAGCAAGTTGCCAATCTTACTAAAGAAGAAGCCAAATTGGAATTGTTGAGCATGGTGGAGGAAGAAAGCAAGACTGATCTATTTATGCGTATTGCCAAATTGGAACGTGAAAGTTCTGATGTCTATGACGAGAAAGCTCGCGATATCATTATCGAAGCCATTCAGCGCACCGCTTCTTCCCACAGTGCTGAAACTACCTCTTCAGTAGTACATCTACCAAGTGAAGAAATGAAAGGACGTATTATTGGAAAAGAAGGACGCAATATTAAAGCTATCGAAAAACTTACTGGTTGTGAAATTATTATCGACGACACACCAGAGTCCATTATGGTCTCCTGCTTCTCCCCTATTCGTCGTGAAGTTGCTCGTTTGACTTTAGAAAAACTAATGGCTGATGGCCGTATTCAACCTGCTCGTATTGAAGAATTTGTAGAAAAAGCAAAAATAGATTTATCGGTAATTATAAAAAAAGCCGGTGAAGAAGCTTTGTACAAAATGAACATCGTTGGACTAGATCCAAAATTAGTAAACATTGTTGGTCGTTTGAAATATCGTACTAGTTACGGTCAAAATATTTTGAACCACTCTATGGAGGTTGGTTACTTAGCTGGAATTATCGCCGCTGAACTTGGTATGGATCAGGCCAAAGCTCGTAAAGCCGGATTCTTCCATGATATTGGAAAAGCGGTAGATCAAGAAACTCAAGGTTCCCACCCAGAAATCGGCTATGCTATTTTGAAAAAATTCAATATGGACGACGATGTTTGTCAGGCCGCACGCGATCATCATCTAGACAAACCAGAGAGTATTTATGCTTGTATTGCCAAAGCGGCTGACGCCATTTCTGGTGCTCGTATCGGTGCTCGTAAAGATTCGTTTGAACAATTCGTAGCACGTTTGGAAGAATTAGAAAAAACTGTAAATTCTTTCCCTGGTATTGAAAAAGTTTATGCTATCCAAGCTGGTCGTGAAGTACGTGTATTTGTACGACCAAATGAAGTGGATGATTATAATGCTTTTCAATTGGCCAAAGATATCGCCCATAAAGTTGAAGAGGAGCTACAATATCCTGGTGAAATTCGCATTACTGTTATTCGTGAAAATCGCATCGTTGAATACGCTCGCTAAAAATTATTTGGTAAAAAATACAAAAGCTAGACTGTGGACAAGTAAATATTGCTTATTGTAGCCAAAATAAACAAGCTGTGATATAATAATTTTGTCGAAATATAAAGATCAAAAAAACTTAATTTAAGAACGGAGGTGAATTTATGAATAAAGCCGAATTAGCACAAGCATTGGCAGAAAAGTTAAACGTTTCAAAACGTGAAGCCGAAGACTTTTTGAACACTTTTGTGGAAATGGTTACTTCCAACTTGAAAAAAGGTGAAGAGGTAGTTTTAACAGGTTTTGGAGCTTTCAGTTCCAAACTACGTGCAGCTCGCACTGGTGTTAACCCACAAAACCCAACTCAGAAAATCAATATTCCAGCTGTTAAGGTTCCAAAATTCAAAGCCGGAAAAGCCTTGAAAGATGCTCTAAAATAATCTTTCGCAACTAAAAAATCCCCTTGAGAGTACTCTGGGGATTTTTTTATTCAGATTATTGACCGCTGTCTGAAATGCTGTTATTATTAGCAATAATACTATGCAAGAAATTGAACTAAAAATACTAAAAATTAATCTCGAAGAAGTAAATGCAAAGCTGCTAGCACTAGGTGCCAAAAAAGAAGCGACTGTTTTGGTAATTGATAAAACTTTTGATTTTCACACTCATCTACTAGCCAAAAAGAATCACGCTCTGCGCTTACGTCAAATGGGTGATAAATTTTTTATCACTTATAAAGGGGGCGTACAAAAAGGAAAAATTGCCAATATTATCGAAGAAATCGAAACCAGTGTTGGTGACGTAAAAATTTTTGAACAGATTTTAAAAAAGCTTGGCCTACAGTGTTATAAACATCGTGAGAAAAAACGAACTTCATATATTCTACCAAACATCCGCTGCGAGTTGGATGAGTATCCAGGAATTCCACCGTATCTAGAAATAGAAGGCCCACAAAATGATATTCAAAATATAGTAGAAGAATTGGGCTTTGATTTAAAAAATACCACCCGCGCCTCAATTTCTAAAGTGCTAAAAAAATATAACATAAAATCAGACGATCTAAAATTTAAAGAATAAAAAATCCGTAGAATTATCTACGGATTTTTTTATTTGTGTCAGGAGGGAGAATCGAACTCCCGACCTCGGCGTTATGAGTGCCGTACTCTAACCATCTGAGCTACCCTGACAAGTGATTGATATACTAACAAAAAAACCACTAAAAGTCAATATAAAGGCTTGTTTACTTAATAAGTAAATATGATACAATTACAAAGTAATAATTAATCTAAGTTTTATGCCAAAAATTGGTATCATCGGAGGATCTGGTTTGGATAACCCAAATATTTTAGAAAATTCTCAAGATTTACAAATCGACACACCATACGGTGAGCCTTCGTCCCCACTTAAAACTGGTACAATAAAAGGAATAAATATTGTTTTAATTGCTCGCCATGGTCGCGAGCATACCATCCCGCCCACACAGGTAAATTTTCGTGCCAATCTTTGGGCACTCAAAGAAGCTGGCTGTACTCACATCATAGCTACCACTGCAGTCGGTTCACTCAAACTAGAAATTGGTCGTGGTGATTTAGTTATACTTGATCAATTTATCGATTTTACTCGCCATCGTGATATTACTTTTTTTGAAAAATTTGAACCAGGTATAATGAAACATACTCCAATGGCCGATCCTTTTGATAAAACTTTGCGCAATTTAATGATTAAAGGATGCGAGAAATTAAATATAAAACATCATCAAACCGGTACAATTGTAACGATTGAAGGCCCTAGATTTTCTACTCGCGCCGAAAGTAGAATGTTTCGTGCTTGGGGGGCAGAAGTCATCAATATGACAACTGGACCAGAAGCGACTCTGGCCAATGAGCTGGGCATTCCCTATGCGGCAGTAGCGATGTCCACCGATTATGATTGCTGGAAAGAAGACGAGGAACCAGTCACTTGGGAAGCAGTGCTAGAAATTTTTAAAAATAACGTTGTTAAAGTTACCAACTTATTAACTGAAATTATTCCTAAAATTTAATATGCTTCAATTTATTAAAGATAAAATTCGTACTGTTCCAAACTGGCCTAAACCAGGTATAATGTTTCGCGATATTACAACTTTACTCAATGATGCAGAAAGTTTTAAACAAACCATCGACCTTTTGGTAGAGCGATATAAAAATATGGCAATTGACAAAGTGGCTGGGATTGAATCACGTGGGTTTATTATCGGATCTGTCTTAGCTTATAAATTAGGAGTTGGTTTTGTACCAATTCGCAAAAAAGGCAAGCTACCAGCTGATGTAATTTCTCAAGAATACGCTCTAGAATATGGTACTGATAAAATTGAGATTCATGCTGATGCCTTTTTGCCTGGAGCAAAAATATTATTAGTAGATGATCTGATAGCCACTGGTGGAACCGCCACAGCTGCTGGAAATTTAATAAAAAAACTACACGGAGATGTAGTGGAAAGTTGTTTTATTGTTGATCTACCAGATTTAGGTGGTACAAAAAAACTAGAAACGGCTGGCTACAAAACTTTTTCGCTAGTAGAATTTTCAGGAGAATAAATTAAAAAAAAATATGATAAAAGATAAAAACTCAAGAGACATCCAGGCAGAAGGTGTAGTGGCTGAACTCTCTAGTCTATTTGCTTTTGACAGAGAAAAACGTTCAAAAATTAGAGAAGAATTATTGGCAGCAAAAACAGGTGCTGTTATAGAAACTAATCAATATAAAATTGAAGTTGATAAAAATGGCTTTCATTTAATCACCAAGGA
>CALRIA010000013.1 GCA_943359595.1 Candidatus Magasanikiibacteriota bacterium
TAATGTGGCAGGTGATTTTTTATTTACTTGTAAAGTGGTCAATAAAATGATAAAATTACCAAAATAATCTACGCTGAAATTTATGTTAAAAAAGAATTTGTTGCTAGCCTTACTTCTTTGTTTAATGATACCACGTTATTGTTCCGCTTTTTTCAAAAAAAATACCACTTTAGTTAGAGAAAAAGCGGTAGTATATTATGTCACTGATGGCGACACTGTAAAAGTGAAGATTAATGATGAAAATTTTATAGTACGTCTTATCGGCATCGATACTCCAGAAACCAAGGATCCTCGCAAAGCAGTACAGTGTTTTGGTCAAGAAGCCTCGGCTTATACCAAAAAAATATTACTTAATCAAAATATTATTTTGGAATCTGATTCAGTTTCCCAAAACAAAGACAAATACGGACGTCTTTTGAGATATGTCTTTTTATCCAACGGTACGAATTTTAATCATCAGCTTATAGCGGTTGGTTATGCTTACGAGTATACTTACCAATCTCAACTTTATCGTTACCGTGACGATTTTAAACAAGCACAAAAAAATGCACGCGAAAATAAACTGGGGCTATGGTCTGATAGCGCTTGTGCTGGTGTAGCTACACCAGTTATTAACAAACTGGTAAACAAGAAATGGCTCTGGTATAGAATTTTCTAAACTTAAAAAAATTTTCTAATAAATTTTAATTTAACTTTCAGTATATGGCATGGTACAAAAAACAATTAATGGAAAAATTAAAAAGTAGCGAAGGAAAAAAAACTGAAACAAAAAAAGAAGATTCAAAAAAATCAGCAAAACATTCTTTTGATCCAAGTAAAATTAAAGGCAACAAACACACTTTCAAAAACCCGGTTGCTGAGATGAATCGTAATAGAAAAAAAACTGATATATTTTAATCAGTTTTTTAATCAAACTATAACAGTTATATTCATATCTAATACCAAAGGAAAGTGATCGGAGGCTTTATCAAATACACCCCCGTTTTTTACTGAGACATTTTTTACGAAAGGGATAAGATTCTGCGCGATAAAAGCGTAGTCAATTCTAAGCGGTATTGCATGAGCAGGGTCGTTGTTTGCAGGAGTTGGCACGGTATGAACAAAATAATTTTGATTGAATGTACAATCAATAAAACCGGCAGATTCTACAGTTTCAATAGTATCAAAAAAAAGATAATCAAAACCAAATTTAGAAATGTGGTGGGTTTGTAAAGTGGCTAATAGCTCTGCTCTATTATATGGATCATGAGGAGATAGGCTATTAAAATCACCAAGAATAATGCTGTGTGGATATTGTTTTAAAATTGCAAGCAATGTTTTGATTTCTTCCACTCGGTCGGATTCTGCTTTAGGATTTAAATGTATAAAAACAACGGCGATTTCGCCGACCTCAACGGTTGTAAAAATATTAATAAGAATTGTATGCCAAAATCCATTTTTAAAGCTAATGGATTTTTTTGGTTTTATTTTATTTAGACAAGCTATATCGTAGTTTGTGTTAGCTTTGGCTAAATAACTAAACGGATATTTAGTAATTTGAGAAAATTTTTTTAATAATTTTTCTTCATCATCTGCCCAGGTGTTGGCTTCAAGCAAACCAATACAATCTGCCTGAAGTTCAGAGACAGATTGTACAAGTTGTTCAAAACCGTTTTTACCACCTTTGAATATATTGTATGAAATAATTCGAAATGACATATAAAATTTTAGTGTGGGTCAGCCGTGGGGTGGAAAACGGCTCCCACCCCACGACTTAAATTGCCCTCCTTTTCCGTTACAAGAACGGATCGATGATCTGTTGAAATCGTTCCCACCTGGCCAGACGTTCGGCGTTCGAAACGCCAACGAAGCTGGTAGCAGCGAAGACTTGATTCATCACTGGATCACGCAGTTCACCCATTGGAATGAGTTGAGCTGCAATTTCCCGACATGAGTCAACGTCGCCAAATGGCAAACTTTTCAGTAGATCGTGACGTTTCTGCCTCGACATCTGTCCGACCAGCTGGTCGGGTAGATTTTGAAAACGAACCTTCAGGTTAGCACGCAGATGGATATTTTCCACCATGTCGAGCGTTTGAAAGAAACATTCATGCCAAGTCGGATTGACAGCGAGAAGATCAAAACGCAGACGGCGCAAGATGCCCAGCGGTTTGAACTTACGATCAATCTCGATACTCACCTCCTCAAGAACGGTTGGATTGGGAAAATGAACGAAGTACTGACCCTCGAAGTAGATGAGCGGCGGGAAGATGTCGATGTAGATGATCTCACCGTCTTGCGAGAGCGCGAAATTGGACAGTCGGGCATCGATCCCGATCTGAGCATTGCCGCGTTCGAACACACCGTTGAGATTCCTTACGATCTTCTCGAGGATTCCCTGGAGCTGGCCTTGGTCACGTCGCACAATCTGGGCGCAGTCTTCACCATGGTCAGAGCTCAAATGCACTGGGAAACCATTCACCTCACTCATCTGGTAGAAGTTCGGGAGAGTCACACCAAGATCCATCAACCGCGTATGAAACGCAGTAGTGGCACGGTTCATGGTGTTTGCACCAGCTAAACGTTCATCTGGAGAAAGAACTTCCAGAGTCCGCCAGCCGGGCATCTTCACGACCATAGGTCCACGCGCTTCTCGAACTCCGAGAATGCGCGCCGAACGTGAATCAATGCTCCAGAGCACCTCCACAGCCTCATGGCCAAAGAGTTTTTCCAGAACATTGCGTTCGAATTCAGAGATGGAAGTGTTCACTTGTAACCTCACGTTGTTGATAGCGGTTGGAAAAGGGAGACTACCTTACAGGTTAACATGGCTAGTATATGACAGTCAACAATAAAAGTGTTTTTTAAATATGTAGTTAAATAGAGGTTTACCCATTGATTTATTCTTAAAAGTGTGCTATACTGGTTTTTCTGTTATAAATTTATTAATATAATATAAATAACATGGGTGATTTTAACAAATTCGACAAGGGTCGTGGTGGCCGAGATTCTGGCGGAGGTCGTAGTTTTGGCGGTGGTCGTTCCGGTGGTGAACGCAGTTTTGGTGGTGGACGCTCTAGTGGTGGCGGTTTCGGCGGTGGTCGCTCAGGCGGCGGTCGCAGTGACGGTCCAAGAGAGATGTTTCCAGCAACTTGCGGTTCATGCGGACAGAGCTGTGAAGTACCATTTAAACCAACTGGTATTCATCCAGTTTTCTGTAGAAACTGTTTCAAAAGCCAAGGTGGCGACAGCGCTCGGACTTCTGCCCCTAGATTTGCTCCAAAAAGTTTTGGGGACCGTAATATTGGCACTAACTTCGGCGGTAATGCTGGCAGTAGTTCCAGTACAGCTCCTGCAAGTTCAATTTCCAAAGCTCAATTCGAAGCTTTGAGTTCTAAAGTAGATAGAATTTTGGATATTTTGATTGCGGCACAAATTGATGAAGACGCTCCAGAAGAAACACGCAAGGAAATGTCCAAAGCGTTTGCATCTGAAGTAAAAATTGATAAAAAAGTTACCAATAAAGCTGCTCCTAAAAAAGCAAAAGGTAAAAAGAAATAATTTTTTATAGCTTCCATCTCAGGATTAAAAAACAACGACTTAATTATGTCGTTGTTTTTTAATCCTATAAATTATAATTTTTAGCTGTTAATATAAAGAATGGTGTGATAGAATATAAAAAAGTAAAAAGTTTAATAATCCTCTGGTTTTTATGTTTAAAGTCCTTATCCAAATAATACTAATTCTTGCTCTTATCCTATTAAACGGATATTTTTCTCTGTCTGAAATAGCTTTGTTAAGTGTAAAAAAAAGTCGCTTAAAGCATCTTTCTAAATTAGGAAATAAAAAAGCTCAGAGTGCTCTGTTTCTTACTAGAAGATCATCGGAGATGTTATCGGCTATCCAAATTGGCATTACTATGATTGGCATTTTTGCCGGTGCGTATGGTGGAGCCACTATTGCGGAACATATAAAAAGTTTATTAATAAATTTTCCTTTGGCGGCAGCTTATAGTGGACCAATTAGTGTGGCGGTGGTAGTCGTCGTTATTACTTTTCTTTCTTTGGTAGTTGGTGAATTGGTTCCAAAACAAATTGCACTGTCTAATCCAGAAAAACTTTCTTTAATCGTCGCTCGCCCCATAAAATTTTTAATGATGGCCGTAACTCCTTTGGTAAAAATTTTAAGCACCTCTACAGCGTTTATATTAAAGCTATTGCATATTAAACCCGCCACAGATCAAGTTGTTACTGAAGAAGAAATCAAACTTCTCATAGCTGAAGGGGCAGAAAGTGGAATTTTTGAAAGATCAGAACAAAAAATGGTGGAAAGTATTTTTCACTTAGGCAATCGCCCAATAAAAGATTTTTTGACACCAAGCAAAGAAGTGGTGTGGTTAGATATCAATGATTCACCCGCAATTATCAGAAGTAAAATAACTGGTAGTGACAGATCTGTTTTTCCAGTTTGCAATGGAAGTTTGGATAACAGCCTTGGAGCGATTGAAACCAAAGATGTTCTAACTCATATATTTAAAAATGGGACAGAAAATATTAATTTAAAATCACTGATACAGCCGGTTATGCATATCGATTCTGATGTGCCATCACTTGTTGCGATAGAACGTCTAAAACGTTCATCAATTAGTATCGTATTAATAACCGAAAAAGGTTTGGATAAAATCGCGGGTATTATTAGTTTTCACGACATACTTGAGGTGATTGTTGGAGAATTTAAAAGCGAATAAATATGTTTAAAAAAATAATTATTTTATCTATTTTTTTATTTTTCCCCATTTTGGTATCAGCTCAAACAATCAAAAGTGATAATTCTACAAAC
The DNA here is from genome assembly GCA_943359595.1 of Candidatus Magasanikiibacteriota bacterium. GTDB lineage: Bacteria > Patescibacteriota > Patescibacteriia > Magasanikbacterales > GWA2-37-8 > CAIOJG01. The sequence goes on from CALRIA010000013.1 coordinate 4,819, forward strand.
GATCAAATTTTTAAAGCCGAGGTTATAAAAATTTTAGAAGAAAGAAATATTAAAAGAGAGGATGGTTCAAAAGCATTACAACAAAATTTACTTTTACTTGGCTTAGAAAAAAAATGGAAAAACAAAGAAATTGAACACAAGGGAATTTCTGAAATTGACATGGCGAGTGCAAATACTTATAAAGTAGGAGATAAAGTTTTAGTCAGTGAAGTAAAAAATGCGGACGATACGGTCGATTATTTTGTGGTCGATTTTGTTCGCAGTGGTTATTTATATTTGTTGGCATTTCTGTTTGTTACAATTATTGTGGTTATTGGTAAAACAAAAGGTATAAAATCATTAATTAGTTTAGCATTAAGCTTTTTTGTTATTATTAATTTTATTATTCCTAAAATTTTAAATGGTAGTAACCCACTAATAATTGGTGTATTTGGATCATTGGTAATTTTAGCAGTTATTATTTATATTACTGATGGTTGGAACAGAAGGTCACATATTTCTGTTGTTAGCGTATTCTTTTCTTTAGTAATCACTTTTATTCTATCTTGGATTTTTACCCATTTAACTCGCTTGACTGGTTTGGCTCAAGAAGAAGCTGTTTTTTTACTTGGTACAAATGGTGGTACGATAGATTTTAGAGGTTTGCTTTTAACTGGAATTTTGATCGGTACAGTCGGTGTTTTAGACGATGTCGTCGTTGGACAGGTAGAATTAGTCAAACAAATTAGAAAAGCTAATCCAAATTTAACTGATAAACAAATATATAGATCAGCTTTTAAAGTTGGCAACGCTCACCTAGGAGCAATCGTAAATACTTTATTTTTAACTTATGCTGGTGCAAGTTTACCACTCCTTCTGCTTTTTTATCTAAGTCCGACAGGGAGCGCTTCTTTTACGCAAGTAATAAATAATGAAATGATCGCGACCGAAATCGTTCGTACACTGGTCGGGAGTATTGGTATAGCGTTATCTGTACCAATTTCTACTTTGTTGGCTACAATTTGGTTAAAGGATAAAAAACTGTTATAATTACAACCGATTTTTATTCTGGTTTTATTTTTAATGAGAATAATTTATTATGGAAATACAAAATTATTTATTTATTTTATTCAGCGTTGTAATAGTCGGTTTTTTGATTGCCGACCTAGGATTTTTTAACAAAACCAACCACCGCATTGAACCAAAAACAGCTTTGTTTCAATCACTTTTTTGGATAGCAATCTCCGTGAGTTTTAGTTTTTTAATTTTCCTTTTTATTAACAAAGAAGCGGCAGCAGAATTTCTAAGTGCTTATGTTACAGAAAAGATGCTATCAGTAGACAACCTGTTTGTTATTATGCTGATTTTTAGCTACTTCAAATTAGAAGAAAAATATCACCACCGAGTTTTATTTTGGGGCATCTTAGGCGCAATCTTATTTCGAGCCCTTTTTATTACCGCTGGTGCTTATATTATCCACCAAATTTATTGGGTACTTTATATTTTTGGAGCGCTTTTAATTTATACTGGCATAAAATTACTACAAGATAAAAAAGAGGAACATGTTGATTTTAAACATAATAAAATCATTCGCTTGGCTCATAAATTTCTACCATTTACAGCTAGCCACCATAATGGTAAATTCTTTTTTAAAGAAAATGGTAAATTTTACTTTACTTCATTATTTTTGGTTGTTCTATTGATTGAAGGTACGGATATTATTTTTGCGGTAGATTCAATCCCAGCAGTTTTTTCAATTTCACAAAATCTTTTTATAGTATTTACTTCCAATATTTTTGCAATTATGGGATTGAGATCTTTATTCTTTTTGGTTGAAAGCATTTTACACCGCTTCCATCATCTTCAAAAAGGCCTATCCTTTATCTTATTATTTATTGGAGCAAAAATGCTATCGGGAATTTTTGGAGTTCATTTATCTTCGCTCTTATCATTTGGTATAATTTTACTTGCTCTGGCAACCTCTATGATTTTATCAGTAATTTTCCCAAAAAAAATATAGCTATTCAATTTTAATTATTTTATACTTTATATCTTTTTCTACTAGTTTTATTTCCACCACGTCTCCAATTTTATGGCCCAATAATGCCATCCCAATTGGGGATAGGTGAGAGATAATTCCTTTTTGAGGGTTAGTTTCAGAAGATCCAAGTATTTGGTAAGCAACTTGTTTGTCTCCAATTTGGATAGTAACTTTATGGCCAATTTGGACGAATTCACACTGTTGGTTGGAAGGGATAATTATAGCTTGATGTAGTTGATTGTCTAGATTTAAAATTGCATAATTGATACCGCGCAATTTCCACTTGGCCATCTGATATTCCATATTTTCTGAAAAATCACCCAATTCAGCCAACCGACTAACTTCAGAAGCTGCTTGTGGATGGGTTTTTTTTAGTCTTTCCATTTTATTTTTAAGTTGCTCGAATTTCTCCTGAGTCATCATTGGATCAAAAGCAGTTTGAGCAAATTTACCTGGCTTTCTATCTAAAGTACGCATTTATTTTTTTTAAATAATAATTATATCGTATAGATAAATAATCTACCTGTCAACATATCTAAATAGAAATCCTTGCTAAAAATAGTGATAAAAGTATATAATACAATTAATAAATTTTGAATTTTTAATTATGACTTTTGGGAATGAGCATAGAGGAACGAATTTAAGAGATTTTAAATCTAAAGAAAATATGGCTAATCCAAATTTTACAAAATCATCATCTGCTAGAGCAGACGTTATAACAGAATCAGCTGCAAAAAAAGAGTTAGGTGAACCACGCCTAGAACAAGAGGGTGACTTGGCCAATTTACAGCGTGTTATGCGTGATCTTCAATTTGCTGATATGTTGGACGTTGCGCGCACCAAAAGTAAAACGATGACTCCAGGTGAACAGAGCCAAATTACCAATTCGATAGATAGAAGAAAATGGGGAGGCATTTTGAAAAATCTACAAAAAGGGGACACCGTTGTTTCTATTTTATCTTCAACTTCTGATTTGTTGTCTATAAAAAATTTAAATGATAATATTTTTGGATCTCAAACGACAGACGGTATTATTGCTAAACGACGTCAGTTGACTGAATCGATTTTTAAACGCGCTTTAATCATGACTAATCTACCAGCCGAAGATTTGTATCATGTAAGCTTGGAACAAAATTATAAATTTGGAACTTTTAAAATTCCTGGACAGCATAATATAGATGTAGTGGCAATTGCCAAGCAGGTTTGTGCTGAAGTTGATCTGGAAATGACAAAATTTATTATCAAATTAGCTGATGAGGAACAGACAAAGGCACCAAAAAAAACTGCGATCCTTCAAAATTTTAGAGGAGCGGTCAATGCTGAAGGTTACAAAATGACCTTTGGTTCTGCTACAGTAGAGTCAGACAATTTACAGGATATCATTTTGGCGATGAATGGCTCACTGCAAACTGCTCGTGCTATAGCTTTTGATAATCCCAAAGATTATGGTGATCAATTTTCATCAGAAAAAATGACCGCTATAATTAATCAAATCAATGAAATAAAAAATAAACTTCATCAAGGCGGAAATAAAATTATTGGGAAAGATGGTATTAGTCATGAAATTTTTCTTGAGAATAATGGAAGACTAGAGCTAAACAAAGATTTATTGCGAGAAGTACGTAAAGACAAATTTATTTGCAAAGAAGATCAGACCAAAATTTTAAAAGAACTAAAATATTATATCAAAAGTTTGAATATTTTTGATGTAGTTAAACCGTTTGCCGCCGATGAAATTGATAAGATTAAAAAAGAATTAGAACAGATGGGTTTAGTCACAGCGGGTGTTGCTGAAGGCAAGCAAGACAACTATATCCAGGCTGCTGATATTTTGGATAGAAATGAAAAAGATGAACGCTTCACATCAGAAGCTCGATTTCATTCTGAAGCAGTAAAAATAAAAAATTGTGCCTATCTTAGTTTGGATGTTCTAGATGTTGGAATTGATCAGCTTTTAGATTTTGAACAACGCGCCCAATCGGTCGCTAGCAAAGAAACGACTTTCGCTCAAGCCTCTTTGGAAGCGGGAGATTTAATGACAAAAAAATTACGTCAAGTGAGAGAACAGGCTTACAAAATTTGTGAAGAATTTAAAATTACCAAAAATGAACGAATGAACGGTTTGGTTGGTGGTGATGAATTAACCTTAGCGATTGATCTTGATGCTGTTGACGAAAATGGTAATAAAATATTTGATTCTAATGATAAAATATTAAACAAATTAATTCATCGTCTGAAAAAAGAAACTAATAGCCGAGTGGTCAAGACAGTTATAGCCGAAAGTCGACGTCACTCTAGCTCAGATAACATAATAGAAAGAACCAAAGAGCATTTAATTGCCCTTAAAAATGCCGAAGAGGGCACCAAACAAGCTAAACAGATTGAAGATGAATTACGTGAGTTAAATAAATTTGTAAAAAAACATCCGGGTAACGTCCAAGCCAAGGATCTATTAAACAATCTCAAAGACTTTGTCGTAACAGAAGTTGATGACCACTTTGTGATACGTACAGAAACCGGACCAGATATAACTTTGGATCAATTTTTAGAAAAATTAAAATCTTTTTATGATTAAAATAATTTATGTTTATACCAGTTATTTTAGGTACAGCTAGAAATGGTCGCCGTAGTGAAAATCCGGCCAAGCTAATGCTTTCAGAAGTAAAAAACTTTGGATTTGAAACAGAATTAATTGACGCCCGTGATTTTTTGATTGGACATACAGATAACACTGGACAAACAATAGAAGCGCAAAAATTGTCTGAAATTATCAAACGCAGTGATGCTTTGGTTATAGTATCTCCAGAATATAACCACGGTTATCCTGGTGAATTAAAAATAATGCTCGACATGTTATACGCTGAATATGCTGGAAAACCAGTTGGAGTATGTGGTGTGTCAGTAGGCCCGTATGGCGGGGTGAGAGCGGTAGAACAACTTCGTCAGGTCGCTATTGAACTTAGTATGATTCCAATTCGTGAAGCAATTTATTTTGGAAATGCTGGAACATTATTTGATGAAGCTGGCAATATAGTGGACACCACTTATCATGATAGGATCCAAAAATTCTTGGGTACTCTAAAAGGAGCCATCAAAAAATAGATATAAATAAAAAAACCTTCAATTAATATTGAAGGTTTTTTGAAAAACAATAGTATCCAAGTGTTATCTCATTTTTTTGGCACCCAAATGTCTAGTAGTCTTACGTAGATATTTGCCAACCTTAGTATTTTTTTTGGCTTGTTCGAGTCTAGCTCTTAAGGCTCCGTTCATAGAAAAATTATTAATGTATAAGTGACTGCGCATACTATACAACAATTTTACAAAAAAAGCAAGGGGGCTAGACTGGAAAAACACCGTAATTGTGTTATACTTCATAAACAAACGACGATTAACCTTGATTTATTATGAAAGTAGCTATAATCGGTGGTGGCGCGGCTGGAATGATGGCCGCGGCGACTATCAACGAAGAATCTCCAGAAACAGAAGTTTTTTTGATTGAAAAAAATGATAGTCTTGGGAAAAAAGTTATTATCTCTGGTGGTGGACGCTGTAATGTGACTACCGGCTTTGAAGATCCAAAAACTGTCTTGGAAAATTATCCACGTGGTAGTAAATTTTTAATTTCAGCTATGCATCATTTTCCACCTTTAGCGGTACGGGCGTGGTTTGAAGCGCACGGAGTACCACTCAAATGTGAAAAGGATATGCGTGTTTTTCCAGTTTCCAATAATGGCCACGATGTAGTGGGAGTTTTTAATCATTTTTTTGAAAAAAATAATACTAAATTACTTTTTAAACATGCCGCTAATAAAATAGAAAAGACAGAAGCTGGATTTTTGATTAATTTTAATGACAAGCCATCTCTATTGGTGGATAAAGTAGTTTTGTCATTAGGTGGTCAGGCTTATCGTCAAACTGGTTCAAATGGTGATGGCTATACTTTGGCCGAATTACTTGGACATACAGTCACTGAATTGGTACCAAGTTTGCATTCTTTTATAACGACAGAAAAATGGCCGGGCACTTTGGCTGGTATGTCTTTCGTTAGAGCCACGATCACCGCTGATTGTGACAAGCCAAACAGCCGCACTGGTCCATTTTTATTTACTCATTCCGGTATTAGTGGCCCAACTGTTTTTGCGGTTTCCGCACTCGCAGCCTTTAGTTCTGTTGGACAAAAAAAACCACTTAAAATATTTATTGATTTTCTTCCAGATATCACTGTCGAAGAAGTGACCAAAACATTACAGATGGTTGCTAAAAATAATCCAAAAAAGATTTTTAAAAATACTTTACATCATTTTTTACCACTCAATCTTTGTGAAGCACTCTGTGAATATTCTCAAATTTTTAGTCATAAAAAAAATGCAGAAGTTAGTAAGGCCGAGTTTTTTTGGGCAGCGGCATTATTAAAAAAAGTACCATTGGTCGCCATTGGTAGGGGATCAGGCGATGAATTTGTTACTGCTGGAGGTGTAGAACTAGCCGAAATAGATCCGAAAACGATGGAATCAAAAATCTGTCCTGGCCTGTATTTTGCCGGCGAAATAATGAACATTGATGGTTTCACTGGCGGCTTTAATCTCCAAGCTTCCTGGGCGACTGGTCGAGCGGCGGGTACAGCTATTGCACAGGGGTATTGACTTTTTCTTATTTTTGTGTTATATTATTCCACATACAGATCCCAGCTAGAAATATAGTCGAATTTCAGCGGTGATATACAATTGTATTTTATTCAACCTATATTTCTTTCTATGAACGGAACTATTAAAAGTTTAATCGTTGACAAGAATTTTGGCTTCATTACCCCAGAAGATGGTGGTAAAGATGTATTTTTTCACGCTTCTGGTCTTACTGGTGGCGTAGAATTCAACCAATTGCACGTCGGCGACAAAACATCATTTGAAGTAGAGCAGTCCGACAAAGGACCTCGTGCTATCAATGTTGTATTGGCTTAATACCCAACTCAAAAATAAAATACCCCTTATTATTTTATAAGGGGTATTTTATTTAAAAATTCAATCTACATCTTTGGTCTGTTATAGTATATTTACTACCACCGAACAGTTTAAAGATTATTTATTTCGGTGGTGCTAAATAGACTATATGTCAAATACTCCTCAACCGGTTCGTTCTGGTTTTCAGAGTTTAGGTATTTCACCTAGAATTCTCGAAGTTTTGGAACAACTCAAATTTACTCAACCCACTCCTATCCAACACCAATCTATTCCAGCTGGTTTAGAAGGTAAAGATATCATTGGGATCGCTCAAACTGGTACTGGTAAGACTCTGGCTTTTGGTATTCCTATGATTCAGAATCTAGGAAATTCTCACGGCCAAGGTTTGATTTTATTGCCAACTCGTGAACTTGCTTTACAAGTTGCTGAGACTCTACAAAAAATCGGCCGTAGCAGTGGTTTAAAGACCGCCGTGCTTATCGGTGGTGCTTCTATGTTTATGCAGGTGCAGGCCATTCGCCGTGGACCACATATTATTGTGGCTACTCCAGGCCGTTTGGCAGACCATTTAAAACAAGGCAACGTCAGATTAAATCAAGTACGCATCTGCGTTTTGGATGAAGCTGACCGCATGTTGGATATTGGTTTTGCTGCTCAAATTCAACAAATTTTAGGATTAATCTCCAAAGAACGTCAGATCATGTTATTTTCAGCTACTATGCCTACGGAAATCGTACGCTTAGCTGCTAGTCATATGAAATTACCACTTCGTATTGAAGTTGCCCCAGCTGGGACAGCCGCTACTATGGTGGAACAAGAGATTTTTATTGTTAACAGAGACGTAAAAATTCAATTACTTGAAAAAGTGTTAGCTGATTACAAAGGTATTATCTTGGTTTTTACTCGCACTAAACATAGCGCCAAAAAAGTCGCCGCTACTATTCGTCAGATGGGACATAAATCCGCTGAAATTCATTCCAATCGATCTTTGGCTCAACGTCGTGAAGCTTTGGATGGTTTCAAATCTGGAAAATATCGTGTTCTAGTAGCTACTGATATTGCCGCTCGTGGTATTGATGTCAACGGAATTGAAGTAGTAGTAAACTTTGACTTACCAGAAAATTCTGAAGATTATGTTCACCGTATCGGTCGTACTGGACGGGCTGGATATTCTGGACGAGCTATTTCCTTCGCTACTCCGGATCAACGCAATGATATCCGCAGTATTGAAAGATTAATTCGCAAAGTATTGCCAATAAAAACTACTTTACCTGAACTCCCACCAAGACGCGCTCTCGTGGCTGGTGAGGACGATAACCGCTTTAGCGGTGCATCTAGAGGCGGAAATAGAGGGTTCAGACCAAGTTCCTCTGGTACTCGCGCTCCTGATCGTGGTGGTGATCGCGGTTTCAAACCTCGCGGCACAAGCCGTCCTGGTTTCCGCCGCGCTCGTTAAAAAAGTATTTTAAAATGAAGCCATCAAGGCTTCATTTTTTATTTGATAAAAAATTAACTAGTTTGTCAAAAAGCTTATTTGTTTGTATAATTAAAGAATTATCAATATTATCTTTTATGCAAAAAACTATAAATACTATTATCCCACCAAAAAAACGCAATCATTTTATTTCATATATCAAAGGCTATTCTATTATTGCAGTACTCCTGATCCATATGATTGATTGGTCGAATGTAGCTATTGGACCAATAAGTAATTGGTTCAAAGAATTACTTTATCCAGGAGTTTTTTTCTTTATGGCTACGTCTGGCAGTGTAGTGTATATTGCTTATGCTAAATCCGAAACTTGGATCAAGCCAGCCAAAAAGTTATTTTGGCGCGGCTTACAATTGGTCGGTATTTACTATTTGTATAATATTATCAAATTATTTATCTACGACTTTTCCAAAGAACCTTTTTATTGGCAATTTACCAATAATGGTAAGATGACATGGCAAAATATTTTAGAATTAAAAGCATATTCCGCTCCAATTTCTATTTTGTTGACTATCGGTGTAATGATAATGTTTTCTCCAATACTTTTGTTCATCAGTAAAAAAATTAAATTCCCAAATTTATTTATTTCTGGCTTGGTTACAGTTTTATTATATGCAGTATATGGCCATATTTGGAATGGTCCAGTTGCCGATTTCTTATTTGCACGTAATAATATTATGTTTCCAATAGCGACATGGTCGATACCATTTTTAGCAGGGTATTTATTAGCCTCTTTTGGTTTTGAAGAAAAGAAACAGTGGTGGTTGACTATATTTGTGCTGTTAATGACGATATTTTTATATTTACAAATTAAAAATGAACTAGATTTAAAACCTTCAAACTCCATGTATCCGCTACAGCCATATTATATGGTAGCTTCTTTATTTTTTGTGAGTATTTTATTTTATCTTTTTTCTTGGTCTGAAAAGCTATCTTTTTCATTATTAAAGAAGAAACTAGCGGTTATTAGATTTTTAGGTGATTACACCTTATCTGTTTATATTTGGCATTGGATAGTGGTGGATAGCACTATCTGGATTTTTTATCCAAATACAAAAATGATTTGGTTCACGGTACCATTTTTTTTAATTATCTTTATAATTATTAAACGAGCCAAATTTAAAGAATATTTACTTAATCAAGTTTAATTGTATGAATTTTATAGCAATTTTTGCCGCTCAGTATTTAATTTTTATAATTATTATTTTAGGAATCGCTTTTTTTCTACATCGACCCAATCCAGAAAAAAAAGAGATTATAATTTTTTCTTTGATTATTCTGCCGATTATTTTTATCATTTCTCAAATCTGCGGAGCTTTATATTTTAACCCACGACCGTTTATTAATAACCAATTTATTGCTTTAATTCCACATAAACCAAATAATGGTTTTCCCTCGGATCATACTTTACTATCCAGTGCAGTGGCGATGGTTATCTGGCAATTTAATAAAAAAATCGGATATTTTTTATTCGTACTAGCGCTGTTGGTAGGCTTGGCTAGAGTGTATGTTGGTGTTCATCATTATATAGATATTTTTACCAGCCTAGTGATTAGTGTGGTAGTAGTGGTAATAATTAAAAAATCTATCTGGTCAAAAATAAAAACTCATTTGACTCGCAATAAAATTTTGGATACAATTAAATAAATTACAGCTATGCAGTAAATAGAGGTGCTTAAATGAGCGGTACCAACACGACTCTGAGAATAAAAGAAGTGGCGAAAGAAATTGCCAATCTCGGACTAAAACACGTGACGGCAAGCACAATCGAAGCGCTGGGAATCGTTCCAAAGGGGAGTGGAAAACAATATGTGGAGGCTCTTCTACATGAAGGCTACTTAGCCGTTTTTTCTACCACAGGTAGAGAGCGTTCCTTTACTATCGTTAGGAAAGTTTCAGCTTCTCCGCCCCCCCCTGTTATCTCTCCTCCGTCCGCCGAAAAATCTCTGCCAGATAAACTCACGGCAGATGAGCAGGACGAACTGGAGAAAAATCTGTGGAAGTTATTTGAAGACCCCTTCAAAAATTTCTTCGATGATTAACCGTTATATGAACCCCATCTTCCAACAGTATGGTGGGGTAGAGCGAAAAAAGATCGTTCCGTCCGAAAGGATGTTGGCCATAACGGTCAGTGAGAGGGGGATATGGTCAGATACTTCGACCGCTCACAACTCACTTAAGCTCAAAATTATTTTTGGATTTAAGTGATGGGCGGTCTTTTGTTTTTGACATTTATTCACAATTTTACTATAATATTAGCGTATTTTTAATCTAAATTATGTTGTATTCAAAATTATTCGGAAAAACAAGTAAAACTGTGTCGGCTGACGAAGAAAGTGTTAACGCCCAATATTTGATTCGCGGTGGATTTGTAAATAAACAGATGGCCGGAATATACAATTATTTGCCTTTGGGGTTGCGTGTTCTAAATAAAATCCAAAATGTAATTCGTGAAGAAATGCTAGCAAGTGGAGCTAATGAAATTTTAATGCCGTCATTAACCCAAGAAGAAAGTTACAAAACAACCGGTCGTGATAATATGGATGTTTTATTCCGTTGTGAAGGACACGGTGGCACGAAATATGTACTTAATCCAACTCACGAAGAAGTGGTGACCCCTTTGGTTCAAAAATTTGTTTTTTCTTATCAAGATTTACCATTAGGAGTATTCCAGATTCAAAATAAATATCGAAATGAATCCCGGGCAAAATCTGGAATTTTACGTGGGCGTGAGTTTAATATGAAAGATCTTTATTCATTCCATACTGACGAAGTGAGTTTGAACGAATACTATGAAATAATGAAAAAAGCTTATCACAAAATTTATGATCGTTTAGGTTTGGGTGAACTAACAGTTTTAACCTATGCTTCTGGCGGAGCGTTCAGTCGTTACTCTCACGAATTTCAGACTTTATGTGCAGTGGGTGAGGACACTATTTATATTTGTGAAAAATGTAAAGTTGGTGTAAATAAAGAAATTATTAGTGAACAAACTTCTTGTCCAGAGTGTGGCAATGTTGATTTGGTGGAAAAAAATGGTATTGAAGTAGGAAATATTTTTAAGTTGCGTACCAAATTTTCTGAAGCGTTTAGTTTTAAATATTCTGATACAAATGGACAAGAACAGCTGATAGAAATGGGTTGCTATGGAATGGGACCTAGTCGTATTATGGGAACATTGGTAGAAGTTTTTCATGATGATAAAGGAATTATTTGGCCAGAATCAGTTGCACCATTTAAATATCACCTAATTGTTTTAGGAAGAGAAGAAGAAACTTACGAAATGGCCCAAAAAATTTATCAAGCCATGGCTGCTAATGGTGCCGAAGTTTTGTTTGATGATCGTCGTGAAGTGACGGCTGGGGTCAAATTTGCTGATGCTGATTTAATCGGTTTACCAGTGCGTTTGATAGTTAGTAAAAAAACTATTGAAAAACAATCGATAGAAGTCAAAAAACGTAATTCTGACCAATCCGAACTTGAATTAATTGAAAACTATTTATGAATTTAGTCGCCCATTTTGATGAAATTTTCCTCAAGGGCAACAACCAGAAATATTTTATTGATTGTTTGAAAAAAAATCTATGTGCTTTGTTTGTTGGAATTAAAGTCAAACGAATCGAAAGTGGTCTTTGGATAGAGAATTTTGAACAATCAGAAATGGCACGCCTAGCTTTAGTGCCGGGCGTTGCTAATTTTGCGGTTGCCTTTGCTAGTGAACTAGATATTAAAAAAATTAGTGAAGCTGTTGCTAACTATGATTGGGGAGAAAAAGTCACTTCTTTTAGAATCAAAGCTGAACGCTCAGACAAGCGCTACCCTTTAGATTCATTACAAATTGAAAAACAATTAGGATCGATAATAAATACTAAATTTGGCTACAAGGTAAAATTAAAAAATCCTGACTTAACTATACATATTAATATTGCTAGTGACCAAGCAGTTATTTACGGTAATCTACACGTCGGTGCCAGTGGTTTGCCAGTGGGGAGTTCAGGAAAAGTAATGTGTTTAGTCTCTGGCGGCATTGATAGTCCAGTAGCTGCCTATAAAATGATGTGTCGTGGAGCAGAGGTAGAATTGGTGCACTTTCAAAATCAAACTCAGGTCACCGAGGAAGTCTCACAAAAAATAATGGATCTCACTGCAGCGTTGGCGTGCTACCAAGGAAAGGTAAATTTACATATTGTACCTTTTGCTAATTGGCAGAAGCAAATTGTGATAAATATTCCGTCTGATTATCGTATGTTGATTACTAGACGAATAATGTTTAGAATTTCCAATCAAATTGCTAAAAGACAAAAATGCCTTGCTTTAATAACTGGGGATTCTCTCGGACAAGTTGCCTCACAAACATTAGAAAATTTAACGGCCGTATATCAATCGGTCGATATGTTGAAATTATCACCATTGATAGGAGAAAACAAAAGTCACATCGTCTCATTAGCACGTCAATTAGGGACATTAGAAATTTCCAATCGTCCATATGAAGATTGTTGTAGTTTGTTTGTTGCTAAACACCCTCAAATCAAAGCGCGCTTGGATGATGTGTTAGACTTAGAGAGTAAATTAGATCTATCTAACATTGACAAAACAGAGCATATTTCATATTATAAATAATAATCATAATTCATACCTATTAAATATGTCTTACGAAGTAGTTTTTGATATTGAAACCCAAAATACATTTGCCGAAGTTGACAATGATTTTAAAAAATTAAAAGTATCAGTAATTTCTCTTTACCGTTCTGACACCGATACCTACCATAGTTTTTTGGAGAGTGAATTAAATCAAGTGTGGCCAATCTTTGAAAAAGCTGGCCGACTTATTGGTTTTAATAGTGAACATTTTGATCTACCAGTATTAAATAATTATTATTTAGGTGATTTACTATTATTACCACATCTTGATCTTATTAAAAAAGTAAAAGATAGTTTAGGAATAAGATTAAAATTATCCACTCTGGCCGAAGCTACCCTGGATAATGTTACCAAAAGTGCCGACGGTTTACAGGCGGTTCGTTGGTGGCGCGAAGGCAAACTTGATGAAATCAAAAAATATTGCGAACAAGATGTAAAAGTGACCAAAGATTTGTATGATTTTGGGCGTCAACACAAGCAATTATTTTACAAAAATTTGACTGGTGAAATTTTACCATTTGCTGTGAATTTTGACCCTACCGACGAGCCACTAACTGCTAGCGGAGATGTAGCCATAAAAAATATTAATTTTACTTTACCTTTTTAGTATGTTCGCACTTCGTCGTGAAACAAATTATTCTTTACACATGTTAAAAGTTTTGAGTAAATCCAAAGATCAGATTTTGTCATTAAATGAAATTGCAAAAAAAACTAAAATCTCATTTTTATTTCTACAAAAAATCGCCAGAAAATTACGTTTAGCAAAAATTATCAAAGCACATCAAGGAGTAGCTGGAGGTTATCAATTAACAATCGATCCAAAAAAAATTTCTCTGGGTAGAATAATAATGGTGATGGAAGGGCAGTGCTGTATCTTAAGTTGTCTAAATGAATCTAAAAAAATTGACTGCTGCAACCCTTCACAAAATTGTGAACTAAAAAATAAAATGTCCAAAATAAATAAACGAATTGTAAAAATATTAAACGAGGTTAAATTGACTGATATTTAATTATGTTTACAAAACCCAAAATTAAACGAGAAATTTATTTGGATCATGCGGCCACCACTTACTGTGATCCGGAGGTGGTAAAAGCCATGTTACCATATTTTACCGAAATCTACGGCAACCCATCATCGCTTTATCAAAAAGGCAGAGAGGCAAATGGAGCATTAAATGATAGCCGACGATTGGTATCCAAATTAATAAATGCTTTACCAGAAAACATAATATTCACTGGTGGAGGTAGTGAGTCAAACAATCTGGCTATTTATGGCGTTATTAAGGCTTATGAAAGCAAAGGAAAACATATTATCACCTCAGCGATTGAACATCATGCAATACTGCATCCATTTGAAGATTTAGAAAAAAATGGATGGGAAGTTACTTACTTAAAAGTAAATAAACAGGGGTTTGTAAATGTAGATGATTTGGTGAAAGCCATTCGACCAGACACAATATTAATATCAATAATGTATGCAAATAACGAAGTTGGCACTATCGAACCAATTGCTGACATTGGCAGAGAAATCTTAAAATATCGCAAAGAAAATAATTCTCTTCATCCATTTTTTCATACTGATGCCTGCCAGGCGGCTGGTTATCTAAATTTAGATGTAGAAAAACTTCATGTCGATTTAATGACTATAAACGGTAGTAAAATATACGGACCAAAGGGTGTCGGGATGCTATTTGCACGTCGTGGTTTACGTTTAAAGCCGTTGATAGTTGGTGGAGGACAAGAACGACATTTACGCGCGGGTACAGAAAATGTTCCAGCCATTGTCGGTTTTGCGAAAGCTTTTGAATTGGTTCAAACACAACTTGATATCGAATCGGTTCGTGTTGGAGAATTAGCTTCTTATTTATGGAAAGAACTTCAAAATAAAATTCCAAATCTTAAATTAAATGGTCCAGAACTTGGGAAAAAACGCTTGCCAAATAACCTTAACATTACTTTTTTTGGTATAGAAGGAGAGGCTTTACTGCTTTATTTAGACGAATATGGTATTATGTGTTCTACTGGCAGTGCCTGTACTAGTGAATCTTTAAACCCATCTCATGTGTTGCTAGCGATGGGATTGTCCTATGAAGAATCTCATGGAAGTTTGCGTTTTACTTTTGGACATTGCAATACAAAAAAAGACGTTGATTATATAATGAAATATTTACCAGATATTATTAAACAATTACGTTAAACAAAAAACATTATGGTTAAAAAAAATATCCGCGTCTGCTGTGGCATGACGTGTGGAGTAATGGGCGCAGGCAAAATAATGCGTAAAATCGAAGCGGAGACCGGTCTTAAAGCCGGTGAAAAAAATGACGAGGTCGATCTGAATTATTGTAACTGCACAGGAAATTGTCATTTAGCGCCAACTGCTGCTGTCAATGGTAATTTTATCAATGAAGCAAAAGAAGAAACAATTCTGACGGATATCGAAGAAGCGGCCGTTAGAGAACCTCAGGATCCTGGCATCATCGATGCCTCGGTCGAGGAAGTTTTAAACAATGATTTTCTAGGCGATCTATAAAAATTGACCAAAACCTGCCGAAAGCGGGTTTTGTTGATTTTAACTGAAAAATTTGTTAGAATAATAATATTATGGATTCTGGAAAATTATACATAGTTGCCACTCCGATTGGGAATTTAGGCGATATTACTTTACGCGCTTTGGAAACACTCAAGAGGGTTGATTTTATTTTGTGTGAAGACACTCGTGTTACTAAAAAGCTACTCGATCATTACGAAATAAAAAAACCGACCATTAGCTATCATCAGCACAGTGATTTTAAAAAAATTAAAGAAATTATTAATTTATTAAGTGAAGGCAAAAATTTGGCCTTGGTTACCGATGCTGGTACTCCTGGTATTAGCGATCCTGGAAATATGTTAATTAGCGATTTATTAAAAAATAAAATAGACCAAATTATTCCGATTCCGGGACCATCAGCTATTGTCACTGCTTTAAGTGTTTCCGGTTTTCCTACTGACAAATTTTTATTCTTAGGTTTTCCTCCTCACAAAAATAAACGTCAGAAATTTTTTAAAGAAGCCGTGGCCTATGATTTTACTGTAGCTTTTTATGAATCTGGACATAGAATTTTGAAATGTCTCAAAGAATTAAAAGAATACCTTGATCCCAAAAAAGAACTTTTGGTAGGCCGTGAACTAACTAAACAATTTGAAACTATATATCGCGGTACTATTGACGAAATAACGGAACAGATGAAAGAAGAAAGAGGGGAATTCGTCGTTATTATCAACAAAAAATAAATTGACCTAAATATGAATAAAAAAGAAACTGTCTATCTCACCACAGCGATTGCTTATGTAAATGCGCCACCGCATATTGGTTTTGCTTTAGAATTACTTTTTACTGATGTCATGGCTAGATATCAACGTTTGCTCGGCAAAGAAGTACATTTTCTCACCGGTACAGACGAGCATGGTCAAAAAAATTACAAAACTGCTCGCGACCTTGGCCAAAGCGTCCAGGAATTTACCGACACAATTTCCGCCAAATATTCTGAGCTAGCCGATCTTTGGAATATTTCCAACGATGATTTTATTCGCACTACTGAAAGTCGTCATATTTTAGGTGCACAAAAATTTTGGCAAGCTTCGATGGCCAATAATGATATTTATAAAAAAACTTATACTGGATTATATTGTGTCGGTTGTGAAGCTTTTAAAACTGAGAAAGATTTAATAGACGGCAAATGTCCAGATCATCTGCGTGAACCAGAAGCATTAGAAGAAGAAAATTATTTTTTTAGATTATCAAAATATCAAGAACAGTTGGAGATATTATTTGAACAATACAAAGATTTTGTCTATCCAGAAAGTCGCTACAATGAAATGCATAATATTTTAAAAAGTGGATTACAAGATGTTAGTATTTCACGAACGGCTGACAAGTTACCTTGGGGGATTCCTGTACCATGGGATGCAAGCCAAGTGATGTATGTTTGGTTTGATGCATTGACCAATTATATCACTGCTCTAGGCTATGGTTCAGAGGATGAAAGATTATTT
>CALRIA010000014.1 GCA_943359595.1 Candidatus Magasanikiibacteriota bacterium
GCTGAACTCTCTAGTCTATTTGCTTTTGACAGAGAAAAACGTTCAAAAATTAGAGAAGAATTATTGGCAGCAAAAACAGGTGCTGTTATAGAAACTAATCAATATAAAATTGAAGTTGATAAAAATGGCTTTCATTTAATCACCAAGGAATAATAGTTGCAGTTGTTTAATCGATTCTGTATTAGCCGGTATAATCCCTTTTTCAGTAATAATTCCGGAAATTAATTCGGCTGGAGTAACATCAAATCCTGGATTAATAGCGTGAGATCCAGGTGAACAAACTAAAACTTTTTTTAATTGACCAGCTTCATCAACGCCAGTCTGAAAGAGCACTTCATCTTCACCACGCTCTTCTATTTTGATATCTTTACCACTAAGACAGTGCAAATCAAAAGTAGCTAGAGGTGCCGCAACATAAAACGGCACGCCAAAATATTTAGCGGCAATCGCTTTTTCTAGTGTACCAATTTTATTTGCGGTATCGCCGTTGGAAGCGATTCTATCCGCTCCCACAATCATTAAATCTATTTTGCCTTGCGACATCAGATGTGCACCAGCGTTATCTGGTATTATCGCATGAGGTACACCTTCATTTTGTAATTCCCAAGCCGTCAAACGAGAACCTTGTCCGCGCGGCCTGGTTTCATCAGCGTAAACAAAAATTTTCTTTCCAGCTCGGTGAGCGATATACATCGGTGATAATGCCGTCCCCCAATCAACACAACCAAGCCAACCAGCGTTGCAATGGGTTTCGATATTCATACCATCTTTTAATAACTCCGCCCCATATTCGCCAATCTTTTTAGTGGCAGTGATACTTTCGGCCACCATTTTTTCCGCTTCCACTTGGGACGCAGCGACTGGATCAATAGAATTTTTGGCCGTATCATAGACACGTTTTACTGCGTAAAATAAATTTACCGCAGTCGGACGAGTAGCTTCGATTTCTTTTTTGGCTTTATCCACGTAATTCCACAAATCATTCGTTGGTGCTTCCAAAAAAGCCTGCACCAAAGCATAAGCGGCAGCGGCTTCAAGCGCTATTGCTCCGCGTACGAGCATGGTCGTAATTGCCAGACAAGTTTGAATATAATTTTTTGATTCAAAAATTTTAAATTCAAACGGTAATATATTTTGTTCAATTAAAAAAACCGAGGCGCCTTCACGCCAAACGGTTTTAAAATCCTGTCCATTTACTTTCATATAAAAAATTAAGCAGCTTTTATTTTATTTCTTGCTTCCTTTTCATTCTTCGCATCTTGGTAAGCCTCCAATTCTCTTTTGGCATTTTCATATACAGCTTGAGCAGCAGCTACTTTTTGTTCCAATCCAACTTCTACTACGTCCACTTTCTCCACTACAGGGATATGGTCTACTACCAATTCCAAATGAGGATGCTTTTTTTCATGATAATGAGAGGCTGGTAAATCGGTATCCTCACCAACTTCTCCTGTCCATTTTTCAAAATCTGTTTCCTGACCTTTTTTGGCGGCACCACCTGTTCGCCCCTCAAAAAAATTCCTAATTCTCATATAATATTAATTATAAATGAATAACTTTATTATAACTATTTTAAAAATTTTTAGCAATAAACTCATTAACTATCTTTTCCACTGCCGCGGCGTTAATAGCTTTTTCCATTAGTTCGATACGCAACTCTTTGGCATTATCAAAACCGTTTACGTAAGCTTTGTAGTGCTTTTTCATAATATCAAAACCTTTATGACCACTCATAAACTTTTCAAATAGATGGGTGTGTTCGACCATTACTTTCAATTTTTGTTCTACTGAAATTTCTTTAGCAACTATGTTTTTATTAAATAGCCAAGGATTGCCAAAAATTCCTCGTCCAATCATCACCCCATCGCAACCGGTTTCTTCTACTTTTTGATACGCATCAGCAAGATCTTTTACATCACCATTGCCCAAAATCAGAGTTTTGTCAGGTGAACTATCCCAAGCATCACGAATTTGCACCGCTTCTTTTACGCATTCCCAACGAGCTGGTACAAGCGACATTTCTTTGCGAGTACGAGCATGCACAGTTATCGCCGCTGGTTCAGTTTTTAATAATGACGGCAACCACTCTGCTAAATTATTTTTGTTATAGCCAATTCTAGTTTTTATTGAAACTGGCAAACCACTCCCGCCCTCTTTAGTGGCCAAAATTACTTCTTGAGCCAATTCAGGATTTTTTATCATACAGGCGCCAGCCCCCTGTTTTTCAACATTTTTATCTGGACAGCCCATATTAATATCTATTCCATCAAAACCCATCTCTTTTAATAATTGCGCTGTTTTAAAAAAGTTTTCTGGCTTACTACCAAAAATTTGAGCGACAATCGGACGTTCACTCTCATCGTATTTTAGATCAATCAACAAATGTTCTCTGCCTTTGGACATTAAACCATCACAGGACACAAACTCAGTCCACATTACATCTGGTTTACCATATTTGGCGATAAGTAGTCGAAAAGCCGCGTCGGTAACATTAGCCATCGGCGCTAAAACTATAATTGGCTTTTTCAAATTTTTCCAAAATCCAGTGACCATAAGTTTAAATTCTTCATTATTATCCATTATTTAGCCAAAAAAGTCAACTTGATATTTCAAGAAACATTGACAAATTCATAAATTTATGATATTTTGAACTATCCTTTTCAGGATAATCCGTTCTTTTAATTATTACTATGGGAAATAAATTACTAATTTAAATTTTAGTACTTCATTCCCCATGGTAATATCAATTCAAACAAATAGTGCAGATATGGGCATATCATTTCGGTATGAGCACTAATTCAGGAGCAATCATGAAAAAGGCATATTTCAACAATGGTACTCATCTGCTGTTTACCCTTCTGGAAATTCCATACGGCCACATTCTCATCGATGGCGATGAAGCAGACGGAACAATATACAATCTGCAATTCGGTCGCCGGCGTATTCAACAACTCCTCAGTTCAGCACTTATCGCTCAAGAAGATGTCGCCGAACTTGAGCAACAGATGGTTGCCAGTGGCATGGTGGAGACCGAAGCGGATATGTTTGCTAAAGTCACCCAGTGGGAAACGCCGACGGGCTTCATCCCAGACTTCGCCTTCCTTGTCCACACCCGTGCTCATCCCATACCTCACGGTCATGTTCAAAGGATCAGTTCGGGGGCCTCAAGCCAAGTGTCTATCTTCACCATTTTCGAAGGGTTGATGGGCATCTGCGAAGTGATACAACAAGGTCATATGACGCCAGGCAACGGCGCCAACCTGCTCAAACAGATGATTCAAGCGAATCTAGCCAAGAACAACCGTGACCTGCGCCAAAGGACCAAAAATCTGACTGCGGACGTGCGTGAGATGTTGGTCAGACTCGACTCTTGACCAAACAATTAAATGCTAGTCCCATTGGCAACAGCGGCCAATGGGACGAAGTGACTTGTTCTTTTTATAGATCACTCGCCTCGCAATTTGCAAATATTATACAAAAATATTTTCAGATTGTGCGAGTGCTCTACGTTATTTAAAAACATCCAAAATTGGTCGGATGTTTTTTTATTTTACAAACATCCATATATCTGATAATCTGTGTTCAATATGGCTACACTGCTCACAATTGAAAAATTAAATAAATCATATCACCAACAAGCACTTTTTAAAGATGCTGATTTGGCGATTCATACCAAACAAAAGATTGGGGTTATCGGTCGCAATGGTGCAGGAAAATCTACTCTCTTTCGAATGATTGTAGGTCAAGAAAAACCAGACACTGGTATTATTGCTATCCAACCGATGACACGTCTAGGATATCTAGAACAACACGAACAGATTGATCAAAATGAAACGGTGTTGGAATTTTTGGAACGTACTACTGGTAAAGAAAATTGGCAATGCGCAAAAATCGCTGGAAAATTTGAAATCAAAAATGATTTACTTACTACAAAATTATCTTCTCTCTCCGGCGGTTATCAAATGCGTGTTCGATTATCAGTGATGTTATTGAAAGAACCAAATTTATTTTTACTAGATGAGCCTACCAATTATCTTGATGTTCACACTCAGCTCTTATTAGAAAAATTTTTACGCGACTACAGTGATTCATTTTTAATAATTTCGCATGATCGCGAATTTCTCAAACGTACTTGTGAACAAACTTTAGAAATAGAACAAGGGTGTCTCACTTTATTTCCTCGCCCAATCGATGAATATTTAGCTTACAAAGAAGAGCGTTTAGCTTTTGCCAAACTATACAACAAAAAAATTGAACGTGAGCAGAGACACTTACAAGACTTCGTGGATAAATTTCGATACAAAGCTAGTAAAGCATCCCAGGCACAAAGCAAACTAAAAGCTATTGAAAAACTAAAAAAACTAGATATCCAAAGCCCTCTTTCGACCGTGCGTATTAAAATACCAAATGTTGAAACAAAAAAGGGGTTGCTATTTAGATCTGAAAAATTGTGCATCGGCTATCCCAATAAAACTATCGCAGAAAATATTACGCTAGATATTGATCGCTGTGAACATGTTGCAATACTTGGTGATAACGGCCAAGGTAAAACTACTTTTCTCAAAACTTTAGCTGGAGAACTGCCGGCGATTGCCGGTAAATTTAAATGGGCGGTCGATAGTACTTTTGCATATTATGCACAACATGTACCCAATGCTCTCGATTCAGAACAAAAAGTCTGTGCACATTTGCGTTCTAATGCTCCGAGCGATATTAACGATGAAGAAATTTTAAAAATGGCCGGAAACTTTTTATTCCGTGAAAGTGATTTAGAAAAATATATATCTATGCTTAGTGGTGGTGAAAAAGCTCGACTTTGTTTGGCTAGTATTTTACTATCTAAAAGCAAAATACTATTATTAGACGAACCGACCAACCATCTAGATTTTGAAACTGTTGAAGCGCTCGGATTAGCACTAGAAGAATTCAATGGCACTACTTTGTTTATTAGCCACAATCGTACTTTTGTAAATTCTATCGCCACTATGATTATCGAAGTAAAAAATAATGAAGTGCGCCGCTACCCAGGTACTTATGAAGAATATATTTATAATCTAGAACAATCTATCGGGCCACAACAGGAAGAAAAGATTACAAACACCAAACCTGCCAAAACTGATGAAGAGAAAAAAATACGCTACGAAAAAACTAAAGCTGAAAAAAAGAAATTACAGAAAATAGAAGATGATATTTTTGACCTAGAGAAAGAAAAGATGCGCCTATTACGCAAACAAACCAAAGATCCACAAAAATTTTCATTAGACGATTATCAACATTTGGGAGACATTGATAAAGAAACAAAAAATAAGGAAGAAGAATGGTTGAGAATACAAGAAGATATCCAAAATCTAGAAAAATAAAAAGTCCTGTGATAACTCGCAGGACTTTTTATAAACTCTTTAAAAAAACAATTATTTTTTATCGCTACAGCATCCACCACTTTCAGATTTTTTATCCATACTACAACAACCACCTTTAGGACTTTCTATCATTTTACATTTAGGACAATGACATTCAGTTTTTACTAAACGCCAGCAGCCAGCACCGTTGCCAACTAAAGCCAAAGTACCACCCAATACTGCTAAAGGCATAAAATAACCACTAATCGGACCACCCCAATGAGCAATAAAAATAGCTACTACCATAATAATAGACAACCAAACAGCGGCGTAACTTGCAAACGCACCAAAAAGTACCATTAAACCACCAAAAAATTCAGCAGCTCCTACAAAATATGCCCAAAAAGATCCAGCTGATTCTGGTCCAATAAGCTTGGCAAACATACCGCTAACCATGGCATGGTTGGTAAAAAGCTTTCCATAGCCACTATAGATAAAAATAAAAGCTATTGCAATGCGCAAAGCCAACAAACCGGCGTCTTTCATTTTTCCATGCACAGACGGCATAGTACTACAATCTTGATGACACATAGTGTACAACATTAATAATTAATATCTAAATTGTATTATAACAGATATCAAAGACAGCGTAAATATAGTAATGTTAATAACATTTTTATTCGTTTACCACCACTGTCTTGATATTAACAAACTCTTTAATACCATAAGATCCGAGTTCGCGTCCAAAACCGGATTTTTTTATTCCACCAAAAGGTAATCTTGAATCAGAACGTACCGGTCCATTAATAAACACAGCCCCACTTTCGATTTTTTCAGCCAATGTTTTGGCTAAATCAATATCACGTGTAAAAATAGACGCACCCAAACCATATTGACAATCATTTGCCATATCCACTGCTTCAGCCAAATCTTTAAACACTACCACTGGCGCCACTGGCCCAAAAACTTCTTCATCAAATACCGGCATTCCTTTTTTAACATTACTCAAAACAGCTGGCTCATAAAAATAACCAACTTCACCGATTCGCCTACCGCCACATTCAAGCTTAGCACCCAAAGCAATCGATCTTTCCACCTGCGATTGAATTGCTAACAAACTTTGTTCTGAAACTAAAGGCCCAACTTGAGAATCTGCATCCAGAGGGTTGCCAATTTTTAGATTACTAAATTTTTTAACCAAACCAGCTGTAAAATTACTCGCCACAGATTCAGCGACAATAAACCTCTTGGCGGCGATACAACTTTGACCAACATTATTTTGCAACCTAGCACTAGCGGCACTCTCAATCGCTTTTTCTAAATCAGCATCAGCTAAAACAATAAACGGATCACTACCACCTAATTCCAACACACTTTTTTTAAGAGCCTTGCCAGCGGCTGCGGCCACCTGGCTACCAGCCAATTCACTTCCAGTCAAAGTAACTGCCACTATTCGATCATCATTTATTACCGATTCAACTCGTTTAGCACCAATTAACAAAGTTTGAAATGCTCCCTCTGGGAAACCGCTCTTCACAAAAATTTCTTCAATCGCCAATGCGCATTGCGGTACATTGGAAGCATGTTTTAACAAACCAACATTGCCTGCCATCAGGGCTGGCGCCGCAAAACGAAACACCTGCCAAAATGGATAATTCCATGGCATCACAGCCAAAACTGGACCCAATGGATCAAATCGCACAAGACTTTCTTTTGCCTCAGTCGCAATTATTTCTGATGATAAAATTATTTGGGCATTGTCCGCATAATAATCACAAACCGCAGCACATTTCTCCACTTCGGCTTCACCGTATTTTAATATCTTGCCCATCTCTTGCGCTATCAAAATTGCCAGTTCTTTTTTTTGTTCTATCAAAATTTCTCCTGCTCGATGCATTAGCTTGGCTCGTGATTCAAAAGAAGTTTTTTTCCATTCCAAAAAAGTTGTTTTAGCTTTAGCCAATTTATTTTCCAATTCATCATTAGTAATTTCATTAAATTCTTTAAATACTTCGAGTGTCGCCGGACTCTGAGAGATAATACTCATATTTTAAATTTTACAAAGATCTTTTTTTAATTCTTGGTTAAACACAATATTATTTTCACTATAATCAATCGGACAATCAATCAAAAATATTCCTGGATGGGCTAACCCCCGTTTGAGTGCCGGAGCCAATTCTGATGCCGCATTAATCCGCACCCCTTGAATACCAAAACTATCCGCAAATTTTACAAAATCAGGATTGGAAAAAGACAATGCAAAATCTTCCATAAGACTACCTTGCTGTTTCCATTTGATCATACCATAACCACTATCATTGATAATCAAAACCACCAAATTTAAACCCAGACGTTTGGCAGTTTCCAATTCTTGCGCCGACATCATAAAACCACCATCGCCAACTATCGCTATCACTGGCTTTTCAGGATATACCAATTTTGCCGCCATAGCCGCTGGCAATCCAGCTCCCATAGTAGCAAGTGCATTATCCAATAAAACAGAATTTTGTTCACGGGCAAAATAATTGCGCGCAATCCAGATTTTATACATCCCATTATCTAAGGCCAAAATTCCATCAGCTGGAAGAACTTCACGCAACGTATATACTACCCGCTGTGGTTTAATAGGAAATTCATCACTACTAATTTTTTCTTGCAAATGAGCAAGCAATTTATTTTTAAATTTATTAAATATATTAAAATCCCAATGTTCCTGAGCTTGGATATTTTCGGTAATCGCCCATAGTGAATGTGAAACATCTCCAACTATTTCTAAAGTCGGGATATAAACATCGTCCACTTCGGCTTCGTTAAAATTAATATGAACAACACTACGTTCTTGTGAAATCAAAATCACCGGTGGTTTTTCAGTAATATCATGCCCCACAACCACTACACAATCTGATTGTTCCAATGCGCAATGTACATAATCACCAGCACTCAGAGCAGTGGTGCCTAGAAAAAGATCGCTAGTTTCATCAATCACCCCTTTACCCATTTGAGTAGTAACAAAAGGAATTTTTGTTTTATCGATTAAAGCCTGTAAATTTTTCCTAATTAATTTACGATTGGCTCCGGCAGCAATTAGCAATACTGGTGATTTAGCTTTAACAATTAAACTAATAGCCTGCTCTACCGCTTTGGGATCAGGCCCAGACCGACGCACTTTCACTGGCACAATAGGCATTACCTCAGAATTTTCAACTGCGATATCTTCTGGTAACTCCAGATGTACCGCCCCTGGACGTTCGGCTTCAGCCAATTTAAAGGCTTGGCGAACTAAACTAGGAATGCGATCCGCACTCACGACAGTTTCTGTCATTTTGGTCAGTGGTTTCATCATTTCTACAACATCAATAATCTGAAAACGTCCTTGTTTACTTTTACGAATTGGTTTTTGTCCAGTTATAACCAACAGTGGCATACCACCCAACTGAGCATGAGCAATGCCGGTAACTAAATTTGTTGCCCCCGGTCCTAAAGTAGCTAGTGCTACTCCGGCTTTTCCCGTGAGACGGCCCATAGTAGCGGCCATAAAAACCGCCGCCTGTTCATGGCGCGTAGTAATAAAACTAATGCTAGAGTTACGCAAAGATTCTAATAAATCTAGATTTTCTTCTCCCGGCACTCCAAAAATGAGTTTTACCCCCTCAGCTTCCAAACACTTTACAAACAAATTCGATGCTTTCATAACAATTTTGAAAATTAAATAATATTTAATTTTATTATAACATAAATCCTCTAATCGTAAAGCTACTAACAGGCCAACAAAAAACTCTTTTCTTTTGTAGTGATTTTGGTATAATACAGATATATGAAAAATAATACTCATCTTGAACATCATTTTACCGCCAATGCAGTAGTGCGAGATATTATTATCGGCATGTCTGACGGTCTAACTGTACCATTTGCCTTAGCAGCTGGGCTATCCAGTGTAGTTGCTCACAATTCTATAATTATGGCGGCAGTCTTTGCAGAAATTGCCGCCGGTTCTATTTCAATGGGATTAGGAGGATATTTAGCCGCCAAAAACGAATTTGACCACTATTACAGTGAAAAACAAAGAGAGATCGATGAAGTGAAAAACATGCCAGAAAAGGAAAAAGCTGAAGTAGTAGAAATTTTTGAAACTTATGGATTAACCAAAGAAGAGGCCTGGCCAATTGTTAACGCTTTTGAAAAAAATCCTGATGGTTGGGTAGATTTTATGATGCGTAATGAACTAAACTTAGAAGAACCAGATAAAAATAGAGCGAGCAAGAGCTCCCTTACTATTGCTCTCTCCTATATTATCGGAGGTATTATACCTCTAGGACCATATATTATTATTTCCGAGCCAAATCGTGCTTTAATCTTTTCTTCAATTCTTACACTTTTTACTCTTTTAATTTTTGGCTATACCAAAGCCAAAATAATCGGCCTCAAGCCACTCAAAAGTGCATTTCGCACCGCTGGTATCGGCGGACTGGCGGCGGCAACTGCCTACTTTATTGCTCATTTAGTTTCCTAAAAAATAACTATTGTATAAAAACTTAAAATAAATTATACTAAACTAATATTAATTAATTAAATATTATGTATAAAAAATATTCATCTTTTCTTACTGGCATTATTTTAACTTTGGTATTGGCTGGAGCTGGCTGTAACTCATCAAAACCAGCCAAGCCAATTGACGATTCTCTATCCAAACCACCAGCTGAGGTGGTTGAGACCCAACAATCACAACCAGAAGTAGTTGTAAAAATACAATCTCAAGTAAAAAAAGAAGAAGAAAAGAAAGCTCCAGAAAAAGCAACGCCAGCCATATACGAGAGCAAAGTTATGGAATTTAATATCATCGCTAAAGATTGGAAATTTGATCCTGGCACGATAATTGTTAACCAAGGGGACAAAGTTATATTAAAAATTACCAGCACTGATGTTACCCACAGTTTCATGTTAAAAGACTACAATATAAATGTAAAACTAGAGCCAAATCAAACACAAGTGATAGAATTTATTGCCGATAAGTTCGGAGTTTTTCCATTTCGTTGTGGCGTACCATGCGGCGATGGACATAGTGACATGACTGGTACATTAGTAGTTAAATAAAAAAATCGGCCAACCCCATTGACAAAAACGAGTTTTTGTGCTATAATCAAACGTTATTTATTTAAAGGATACCAACGAGGTATTCTTTTTAATTAGAAAACATATGATAAATAAGCCAAAAATTCAGCAGACATCAATTACCAAATATTTAAGCAAAATTATAGCTATTTTGCTAATATTAGCCATTCCTTTGGAAGCTAGTGCAAAAACTACCGAAATTGCATATCAGCCATATATTTTTGCTGTCACGACCAAAAATATCCTTCACACTACTCTGTTTATTTCAGATAACGATGAAGACGTAGACCAAAAGGACCTAGACTCTGCAGAAGATTTAGAAAAAGCCCAGAGATTGGACGCTTATTTCACTAAACGTGATATGCCTTTAGATGGTTACGGGATAACGTTTGTCCGTGCTGCTAACAAATATAACGTTGACTGGAGATTGGTAGCCGCAATCGGTGTGCGAGAATCTTCTGGCGGAAAACATATGATGAACAACAACCCGTTTGGTTGGGGATCAGCTAAAATAAAATTTGCCGACTTTGATGAAGCAATCGATGTAGTTACCAGCAATTTGGGAGGTTTTAATTCAAATACTGCTCAGTATTACAAAGATACCACCACCAAGAAAAAATTATGGTACTATAACGGTACGGTAATGCCTACCTATCCAGCTGAAGTGATAAGTATCATGAACATGGTCTAAAAACAAAATAACCCCGATTATAATCGGGGTTATTTTTTTATTTAATTGGACTATTTTATCCTAAACAATCACCAACAAATTATTCTTTGTCTGCAAAAACCACCAATCGATTTGGGTAGCTTTTGTAAACATTATCCCACTGCCCCTCACAAGTGATAAGATTTAAGTGAGATTTACCGTCTTTTGAAACAAACACATCTGGTGCGCTAGAACTTTGGTCATATCTTCTACTTTCACGCACTACAAACGAAACGACAGCTCCTTTGTCATCTTCAACAAATATTTTATCCCCTATGCGTAGTTTGTATAAACTATCAAATGCTGAAGGCTTCTTACTTTTCCATCCATAGTGACCATCAATAACAGCATTCCCAATTTCTCCTGGACGTTGTCCATGATTAAACCACGCCACATCTTCTTGATTTTTTGGTATACCCATAGCCCCATCAGAAGTAAATCCAACAGACTCAATAATAGAATCAAGGCCAATCCCAGGAATTTTAAGACGAACAGGCAAACCTATATTTAAATTTTCTAAACCAGCAACAGTTCCAGTTGCTATATCTTCATTCGTATTTTGCAAAATTTGAACACTCTCAAATGAAACTGGATTAATTTTCATATGAGGACCACTATAATATAAAATAGGAGTTGTAAAAAAAATTATTACTAAAGATAAAGCAACGTTGATGATGCTAATAATAAGCAATGAACGCTTAGTAGAAATTTTTAATGCCATATTTTTAAAACCACCATCTTATTATATCACTTTTTCACGAATCTATGATTTTATTCTTTATCAGCAAATACCACCAATCGGTTGGAATAAGTCTTAGTAATTTTATTCCAAACCCCTTCACAAGTAACAATATTAAGATGCGAATTATCATCATTCGCAAAAAAAACTTCGGTGGCGTCTGTCTTTAAATCATATTTACGGATTTCACGCACCACAAAAGTAGTAACTAACCCATCGTAGTCTTTAGTATAAATTTTATCTCCTTTGCGCAATTTGTTTAAATTGGTAAACACTCCCATTTTACCATTTTTCAAACGACCATAATGACCATTAATGACGGCACTGCCATTATCTCCTGGACGCACACCAATATTATACCAAGCTCCATTACCAAGGCCTTTTGCCACACCTACTACACCATCTGGGTTAAGCCCTACAGATTCAAGGGCAATATCAACTTTAATCTTTGGAATTTTGATGCGTGTTGGTATGCCTGAGCTAGCTTGAACTGGTAAACTAAAAATCAACAAAATTCCAATTATCAATGGCAATAATATTTTATTAGAATAAACAGCCAGTTTTTTAAATTTCATATTTTATTGTGCATTTTACAAAAATAAGAGCCAGACAAACTTTTGCCCAGCTCTTATCTATTAAATTCTTTCAATACTTAAACATTGTTTGATTTTCTGCGAGCTATAAAGAAGGAAGCTACGGAAGCAAAAATACCAACTAATAAAGCAGCGACCCAAGAGAAACTTTTTTCCTCAGGAGCAATACCTGTGACTGGCAATTTTGGTGCTGATACTACTGCTGGTGCTACTACTGGTTCTATTAAAGGTGCAGTAATTGTCTGCACTGTAGGTGCTGGAACTGGGGTTGGAACAGGTGTAGAAACTGGAGTTGGTATCGGTGTTGGTGTAGGAGTTGAAGTTGGTACAGGAGTAGGTGCCACTGTACAAACTGCTTTGGTAACAGTGTTGGAGTCTAATGTAACTGCACCATTGCGAGCTAATACACGACCAGTAACATTGGCACCAGTAGTAAGAGTAGCTGAAGCAAGTGCTAGGATATTACCTTTAAAAGTAGAGTTTACGCCAAGTGTTGCAGAACTACCAACCTGCCAAAAAACATTACAAGCTTGGGCACCGTTGATAAGATTTATATTACTTGATCCTGCAGTGATAAGTGTGGATGCAGTCTTAAAAATGAAAACTGCATTTGGATCATTTTGAGCATCGAGAGTAAGGGTTCCTGTTAACCCAAAAGTACCATCGGCAGAGCTATAAGTGCCAGCAGTTTTTGTAATACCACCAAGCTCTGCTGGTACAGTGGTAACTGGTGTTTGGCCAGCCGCATTATTATAAGCTGTAACTAAATCTGCTTGAGCACTTACTGCTGTAGCGTTGGCAACATATTGTATCCCATTTGTTACCCCTGGTGGAAAACCGGTGATTGCACTACCTGGATTTAATCCAACGTCTCCGTTGATCACACTAGAACCAGTATTGGTAATAGTGGAACCAGCCAAAATTGCAAAATTATTACTTGAACCCAAATTTATTGCAGTCGCAGCGTTAGCTCCCACTAGCCCAATAAGGCCAAAAGCAAATACAGCGAGCAGTGTTGTTACTGAAATCTTACTAAATTTTTTCATACAAATTATTTTTTATATTTTTAAAAAATTATAATTATTTTAAAGACCTTTACTAATTTACAGTATACCACTTTTTTAATTTTTCCACAATTTTGATATAAAACTATTTTATTGGAGGTGCTTCACCAATTGCTTCATCGGCTGTATCAGCATCCGCATCGGCTTTGGTTTTATGAACACGACCATCAATGTGATTTGGTGGGGCGTAAACAGTATAAACTTTTAAATCTTGAATACCGGTATTTACAAAATTGTGTTTAGTTCCAGGCACTACTACCACGACGTCACCTGCAACAATGGGGGTTTTTACATCATTGAGAATCGCTTCTCCTGTTCCTGAAAGAAAAAACAACGTCTGTTCGGTATATTTATGTACCTCTTCCCCAATCTCACCACCTGGTGGTATACTCATTACCACTAACTGGCTATTTTTACCAGTGAATAATACACGACGAAAATTTTCATTCTCTTGTGTGTCTTTCGCTATATTTGTTTGATAGCTCATAGAAGTTACCTTAGTTAAAATTAAAGGTTTGATTAAATTTTTATTAAATATCACATAACATGCACCGATTATCGCCACACCTAAAAAGAGAATAAATAAATGTTTCCAATATTTAGGCGGTCTTATCATAAAATTAATTATTTATTTTTAACTGGTACCACCACTTTCTTTATTATTGTTGGCTTTTTTATTATATATCCATCATACTACTGATTCTATATTAAACCTAATCTTATTATTATGAGTTCGATTCTAGTTAACATTTCTGGGTTTTTGACACATTCTGATTGTACTAATCGAACCAAATATTTTATCTATGATTAAACAAAAAAAGATTTCACGCATGTGAAATCTCTTTTAGTAGACTTTGACGGTGACTGTTGGAACCTTTTGTTTGAAGAAATCAAAAGATGGTCAATAATTTTATCTAAGCTGACATGTTAAAATCGTATCCATGTACCATCTTTGAGTTCTGAAACTACATTTGAAAAATATACTTCATCAGGTTCTTCCATTGATCCGTATGCTTTCATAATAATAGTTGCTAAGCTTTCACCAGCATTATACTTCCCTTTTGACATAAATTTATAACTAATACTCCCTTCTCCTTTTTTATGAGCGTATTCTTGTGTTACTTGCATGGAGAGAAAAAGTAAATGTCCATCGCTATCGTGTTCTTCTTTTTCCGGTTCTGGTTGAAAATCTTTGGATTCAATTCCACTTTCTTGGGCAATTAGTTTGATTTCTCCAATAATTTCTTCCTTTGTAAAATATTTTTCTTTATTTGATTCGGTATCTGCTGGACTTGCTGTGTTTTTGTTTGGACAGTCTGCAGGGCATGCGTGCAGTGGACATTGATGTATTGAACAAATTTCACCAGTTTCTTTTTCAGTTGTCATAAATATAATAATTAGCAATTTCAAAACATAAGAAAATTATAACATTATCATGTTATTTAAACAAATTAGCCAGAGGTTCGATTTCCCCCGGTGGTCACCTCGATTTTGATACAAAAAATCCGCTTATTATAGCGAATTTTTTCTGGTAGGCTGCATGAGTTTTGAGTGGAACACTTTTATGATCGAAATTAAGCTTTGGTTAGCACAATTACCTGATTTAACATATCAAAACTTTTAAGCGATTTTTGATATATTTCTTTTTAGTAACGGAAACACCAAAACAACCCCGACAACTGCAACTATCACCCCAATAATCATAAAAGCTTGTGACAATGTATATACATCCACAAGCCACCCAACAATCGGAGCTATGACCGCATAAAATATACGATCAACCAAACTCATAGCCGAAAGTACGGTAGCTCTAATATTTGAATCAGTTTCTCGATTAACATAATCTGAAATTACTACACCAGAAAATCCACTAACAAATTGAAATATAAATGCAAAAATAAAACTAAAGATAAATATCACTTTGCCCATCAACAAATAACATAAACTGGTTAAAACAAATAAAATAATCAAAGAAAAACTTTGTCCAATCCTCTCTTCAATTAAATGAGCATATTTTGCACTCAAAGCACGTATTAAATTAAAGGCAGCAAAAACTAAACCAAAATATACAATGTCTAATCTGGATAATTTAAAATACGGCTGGTAAAGATAGTAGGAAATATCCAGAACACTGACAATAATTGCCGAATATAAAATTAACTGCCTTATCCTATTATTCTGAAATAACGTTATTTTGACCGACTCAAACAAATTATCAACATGTTTTTTGTTTGTCATTATTTCTCTGTTCTTTTTAGGTTCATGAAAAGATAACGACAAAGGTATTAATAATATATAAAAAGGAAGCATCGCATAAAAGGAGTATCTGAAATTAATTCCACCAAGCAAACCTCCAATAATACTAGCGACCGACGCTCCAATAGAATAACAAAAAACAATATTACCCATGACTTTTTTATAAAGGCTTTCTTTATTTAATTCTTTTAAAGTGTCATATATTAAGGCAGAATCTGCGCCAGAAATAAATACTCCGGCAAGTGCCCAAAATAAACTTGCAATAAGAAAATGATAAAAATTAGTTCCCAATCCATAAGTTAACATTGATAATGTAGCAAAAATTCCGGTGATCACTAGAGATTGTTTTCTGCCGACAACGTCTGCAAAATATCCTGTAGGAATTTCTAACAAAATCCAAAGAATAGAATTTATTGATTGGATTGTCATTATTTGTGCAAAAGACAAGCCGTTTTTTTGATAAAACAAAACAATTATTGGTGTAAAAAACATCAAACTATAAAGGGTCTCATATAAATACAATTTCCAAATATTACTTTCTAATTTTTGTTGATCAGTTATCATTTACATTATTAATTTTATTATTAAATTATAACATCTTATTTAATGGAACACAAAATCCGCTAATTATAGCGGATTTTAAGCGTGTAGACGTAACTGGATTTGAATGGAATAATTTGGAAATCGAGGTGAAAAAATGGCTTAAATTTTCACCGTTTTTGCTTTTCTAAAAACTTCTTGTTGGTCCCTGTTAGCTCGCTTAGCAGCTTCAACAAAAACACTGATTTTTTTACTTTCATCTGTATTTATGAAGAAAT
Source organism: Candidatus Magasanikiibacteriota bacterium (assembly GCA_943359595.1). Classification (GTDB taxonomy): domain Bacteria; phylum Patescibacteriota; class Patescibacteriia; order Magasanikbacterales; family GWA2-37-8; genus CAIOJG01. The sequence goes on from CALRIA010000014.1 coordinate 16,628, forward strand.
CAGAAAAACGACCAGGGTTTGTACCTTTGGCTTTATTTCTATTAAAAAAACTAAGAATGTTCATAAAATTATCTTTTCTAGATCCTCTTTACTATACTTTATAGGCAAAAATTCGTCAATACTACTGCCGTTTTCTATCCTGACAACTTTCTCAACAGTATTAGAATTAAAATCTTTTTTTACCAAATATACACTTACAAAATCTTGGTCTTTAAATTCAGATATTATCTTATCAATTACATTTCTAGCTCCCAAAAATTGTTCAATAAATACTGACTTTGGTATATGCCTACCTTCGACTTCTTCTCTGCTTTGAGTAAATTTCCAAGCAATCTCAGGCTGTTGAAAAACATAAAATATAAACACTGGACGAAATCTTTTTAAAGAACGTTTAATATTAAATATAGCCTTATCATATTTTGAAAATGTTCCATCTAAAATAAAATTTTGCTTTCTTTGCAAAACAAGGTCATGGACTTTTTCGACTATAGAAATAACGGCGCTTTGAAATAAATAAGAGTTTTTACCTGTATATTCTGGAAATTTAATCCTAATATCATCGGGATCAATACGAATTACTCCCGCGGTTTTATCTGATAAATCTTGAATTATGGATATTAAATTTTTAGAAAACTCTGTCTTTCCAGCACCTGGAGAACCGGCCATAAACACAGAAATGGGATTAGAGGACGGCAAAAATCTATTTGTATCAACCAACTCTTTAGCGATGCGATTTCTATTTTGTTTAGCAAACTTAACTGCATTTTTTATTATTTCTTCTTCTGTCATATTAATTTTAATTATATCACAAAATACACAAAACAAAAAACTTATAGTTAGCGATAATAATACAAAACAACAAGCCATGTTTGGCCTGTTGTTCAAGGAGTTTCCAACGTATCAAGAAATACTTAATGGAACACCTAAATTGTCGCTAACCTTTGAGCTTTCCCAACAGTACGCGGAGGGTAAAACCCGTTTAGTAGCCCCAACGAGAATCGAACTCGTATTACTACATTGAAAGCGTAGTGTCCTAACCATTAGACGATGAGGCCGATTACTTACGAACCATATTATATAACATTTTAACAAAAAGTCAATAGAAAGATAACAAAAGCTCTTGAATTTTAACAATAACTTAGCTATGATATAGCCTATGGTTATTCTCGGAATCGAATCATCTTGCGATGACACTTCTGTTGCCCTACTAGATTGTTCTTCTGTAGGTTATGTTATTTTATCAGAAAAAACCGCCTCTCAAATAGAAATTCACAAAAAATATGGCGGAGTAGTACCAGAAATTGCTGGTCGCCTACATGCTGAAAAAATTACCCCCCTTATTGAAGAAATTTTAAAAGATCAACCTAAACCAGATGTGATTGCCGTAACCTCTGGGCCAGGCCTTATCACCGGATTGATAGTGGGTGTCGAAGCTGCGCGTACTTTGTCCTATGCTTGGAATATTCCCCTGATTGCTGTGAATCATTTGGAGGGGCATATCTATTCAGTAGAATTAACTCCAAACCAAAAAATTGAATATCCGGCGATCGCGTTAGTGGTAAGTGGCGGGCATACTGAAATAACTCAAATTAATGAACCTGGAATATATAAATTATTGGGTCACACTAAAGATGACGCCGCCGGTGAATGTTTTGATAAAGTGGCCAAACTTTTAGATCTAGAATATCCAGGCGGTCCACAAATTTCTAAACTAGCAGAAACTGGAAAAACTGACGCGATAAATTTTCCTCGACCAATGATGAAAGAAAATAATTTTGATTTTTCTTTTTCTGGATTAAAAACTTCGGCGCTTTATTGGTTACAAAAAAATAAACTTTCTGCACACAAAATAATCCCCTACGAATTGCCTACTGGAGTCTATGGACAAAAACAAAACGACCCTACGCGCGAAGATTTTTGTGCTTCATTTGAACAAGCGATTGTAGATGTGTTAGTCCACAAAACTATTAAGGCTGTTAAAGAAACCAATCCTAAAACTTTAATACTCGCCGGTGGAGTTAGTGCCAATAAAAAATTGCGTGAAACGCTCGCGCAAACAATCTCCCAAGAATTTCCAGAAACAAATTTTGTCTATCCAGAATTAAAATACTGTATGGATAATGCCGCGATGATTGCGGTGGCGGGAAATTATCAGGCCAAAAAAAATAATTTTACAAGTTGGCAAGAAATCAAAGCCGATCCGAACTGGCACCTAACAAATTAAAAACCTCTCGGTATGTCGAGAGGTTTTTTGTTATTCATTTAAAAATTTATTTATCAACCGCTTTAAATCATCATCCGAGTAATAATCGATTACTATTGTACCACGTATCCCTTTCTGGGTAATATTAACTTTAGTACTCAGTTCCGCTCGCAGTTTATCTTCCAAATAAAGAAGGTTGGGATCTTTGCGAATCGGACGATTGCTCAAAACTTTTTGTTTATTTGATTCACGCTCGAGATCCCGCACTGTCATTTTATTTCCGAGCATTGAGGACAGCATATTCAGTTGTTCTTGAGGAGTCAACAATGACAACAAAGCTCGCGCCTGACCAGAATTTATTTTTCCATCCACCAAAGCGGCTTGCACTTGATCTGGCAAATCGAGCAAACGCACTGCGTTAGCAATCGCCGGACGACTCTTGCCTACTCGCTCTGCTACTTGCTGTTGAGTGAGATTAAATTCTTCAATCAAACGTTTGTATGCAAACGCCTCTTCCAAAGGATTAAGATTTTCACGTTGAATATTTTCAATCAAAGAAACTTCCAATTTTTCCTGATCCGCCCATTGTTTAATCAAAACTGGCACGGTTGTTAAACCAGCCAACTGAGAAGCACGCCAACGACGTTCACCAGCGACCAGTTCATAACCACCATCAATTTTTTCTACCACGAGCAATGGCTGTAACACCCCATGTTCTTTGATAGAGCTCGCCAACTGATCCAATTCTTCTGGTTTGAAATGTTTACGTGGTTGTTTTGGATCTGAAGTAATTTTACTAACTGGAATAAACCAAATTTTACCTTCACTTTCGGAACTATGTGGTGTTTGGTTATTATTTTTAATTGTTGGCGTGATCAAAGCGCCTAGCCCACGTCCTAAAGACATATTTTATTATTTATCTTTTTCAAAAAAATCTAAAATTTCACGTGACAATCTTTCGTATGCTTTGGCTCCTTTGCCTTTTGACTCATAATGAAAAATACTTTTACCAAAACTAGGCGCCTCGGCCAAACGCACAGTGCGTGGAATGACTGAACGAAAAATATTATTTGGAAAAAATTTGTAAAGATCATTCATTACTTCCTCAGATAATTTGTTACGACCATCAAACATAGTTACAACTGCACCGAGCACACTGAGTTCCGGTTTGATATTTTCTTTAACTAATTCTACTGTTTTTAACAACTGGCCCAAACCTTCCAAAGCATAATATTCCGCTTGTACTGGTATTAAAATATGATCAGCGGCCACCAGACCATTGAGGGTTAGCATGCCAAGCGACGGTGGACAATCAATCAATACATAATCATAGGCATGTTTGACCTCGGTCAAAAGATCGGACAACTTTCTTTCTCGCCCCTCCATACTAACCAACTCTACATTAGCACCAGCCAAATCTGGTGTAGCTGGGACTACTCGCAAACCAGCATGAGCGGTGTTGGCCACTACATCGTGAATACGAGCTTGTCCCATTAGAGCGTGATAAAGACCATTTTGAAGTTCACGATATTTTATTCCCAAACCGGAAGTAGCATTGCCTTGAGGATCCAAATCTACCAATAATACAAATTTACCAGCCTCAGACAGGCCGGCGGCTAGATTGACAGCAGTAGTAGTTTTGCCTACTCCACCCTTTTGATTAACGACAGAAATGATGACAGACATAGATTATTT
>CALRIA010000015.1 GCA_943359595.1 Candidatus Magasanikiibacteriota bacterium
CTGTTGTAAAATATTATTGCTCATAATTATTAAGAAAATTTAAATCCGCTAAAAATTTGTTTATTTTTTGCTCTAAATCAGATTGATGGACTAATTTTAAAATCAAAGATCTGGGCACTTCTTCTTCTAAAATTTTTCTCAACTGTTCACGACTACAAATATTACCAGGCAAAATTTCATCGCCGCTCACTATGTCGCCCAAAGAAGAAAGTTGTTTAATTAATTCCAATTTGTTATCAAGCAATTGCTGTTCAACATTATCCCAATCAATTTCTTTTTTTAAAACAGATTTTAAAGTGACAACACTTATTTTTTCTTGAATTAACATTTTTTTAATCCAAATCACAAGCTCTTTAATTCTAAAAAAATAAGTAGGATGACGAAAAGATATTTCACCAGGAAAAAATATTTTTAAACTATCGGGGTGTACAGATAATGTTTCATAAGTATCGGGTAATTCTAAATAAGTTTGATTATTATTATGTTTAAAGAAAAATATTCGCTCAAAAATATGATGATGAAACATGGCTGTGACATACACATGTTTATCTGGCAAATTAAAATACTTCAGAGAGAACCTACATAATAAAACAAAACTAAGTGCGGTAAATTTTATCTTTTGTTTGTTTTCAACTAGTTGGAAATTATCCTGAAAATAAGGGGCAATTCCGCAAAACCGAGAAATAGTAAATATTCTTTGGATTGAATCATCTTGGTTATAAAATAATTTTTCTTTAATAAGATCGTACAATTTTTTTTGATTTGAAAATTCTACCTCTAAATCTTCAGATAAAAATGGTTCACCAGATGCCGGTATCAGCCTGACCGTTATCCACTCTTTTACAGGTCGTTCGGCGACTAAATAACTCACACCGACAATACTGACCAAAGATTTATCATCATAGCTATCTTCTAGCGCAACTTTTCCATAACGATGAAAAGCTTCTCTACATTTTAAAACCAAATTTCGCAACGATTCATTTCGCCACTTATCAGTAAAAAAATTTTTAGCTAAATAAATATCAAACTTTACGCCCTGCCAATCGTAACTTTCATCAACAGCGGGTAGCGATAAAGTAATTTGTTCTAAATCTAATTCCATATTTACATGACATCAACTGGCTCGATAGACAATATTGATAAACAATTTTCCAGCACTTGTTTAGTCACGGCACATAATGCCAAACGCGCTTTTATTAACTCTTTATTTTGATTATTTAAAACGCTATGTTTAGCATAAAAATTGCTAAAACTCTGGGCGACATCAAAACTATATTTAGTTAAAACTGATGGGTTATAATTATCAAACGCTTTCTCGATAACCCCACCATATTCACCAAGCAACAAAATTAATTGTTTTTCTTCCGCCTCTTTTAGCAGATCAAAATGTGGTGTAGATTTTTTCATTTTTGCTTTGCGCAAAATACTATTGATACGAGCCACCATATATAAAATATATGGCCCAGTAAAGCCCTCAAACTTAGTAGCCATCGTCGCATCAAAGATAATAGTTTTGTTGGCTTCGTGTTTTAAAAATTCAAATTTAATTGCGGCTAGAGCAATTTTTAAAGAACTATCGGCAATTTTATTTTTATTCCAATCTACATGTCGCTTGGTTGTTTCTTCCAAGACTTTGGCATAGACCAAATCACGCACATCATCGTATAAAATTACTTTACCAGTACGTGACGACATTTTACCTTCTGGTAACATTACCAGACCGTAACCAATATGAGTCATTTTATAATGATAACCGGCCAATTCTAAAATTTTGAATAATTGTTTAAAATAAAAATTCTGTTCACTGCCAGTAAGAGTAATACTCTCGGAGATATTTTTGTATTTTATATTTTTTGCTACCGCTAAGCCCAAATCACTAGTAAGGTACAAACCAGCACCATTGCTTTTACGTAACAGAGCGATGTCTAAATTTTCTGAAGTTAAATCCAAAATTATCGCCCCACCATCGCCTATCGTCGCTATTTTATCTTTCAAAAGTTTATCAACAATTTTTTGACCGTTATCTTTTACGTCTTGTTCATAGAAAGTATAATCAAGCTTTAAACCGAGTTCTTTAAAAACTTTATCAAAACCATTAATACTCCATTGTCTAGTTTTTTTAAACAACGGCCAAATACTTTTATCACGTGCTTCTAATCTTTTTTGTATTTCAAAAGATTGCTCTTTTTCCTCAGGATGAGATTCCAAGTATATACTAGCCTCGGCATAAATTTCACCCAACCATTTTTGTTCTTGCCCTTTTGGTGGTTTTTTATCTTTATGAAATTTTTGCAAACCCCACAAACATTTAGCTACATGCGCACCAAAATCATTGAGATAATTGATAGGTTTAATTTTAAATCCATTAAGACGAAAAATATTGGTTAGTGCATTGCCTAAACAAATATTACGTAAATGGCCAATATGCAGTTCTTTGTGAGTGTTATTACTTGGAAATTCGATAAGCACTTTTTTACCTTTGCCTGTCTGATTTTGACCATATTTTTTACCATGTTTTTGAATATCGGTAATAATATTTTTAGCTACTACACCAGAATTTAAATAAAAATTTACATAAGGACCAAAAGCGACCGCTTTTTCTATTATTTTATATGTTTTATTCTCTTGCAAATGGGAATCAACTTCAACAGCTAGCTCCTTTGCACATTCCACCGGACTCTTACCTTGCACCTTGCTTAAATCAAAACAGCCAAACGCCAAATCTCCCATTTCCGGTTTTGGTACTGAGGACAATTTTAATTCACTTTTTATTCCTACCTCTTGCAATAATTTTATGATTAATTCTGATGACGACATAAAATTATTATTTTACTTTTACAAACCAGCGAGCTCCTTTTTGAATAACATCGTTTGGTTTTACAAAATGGAAATAATCTTTTGGTTCTACCTTTACTTCATTTATTTTCACACCACCTTGATCAATCACTTGGCGAGCTTCACCTTTACTCTTACAGACTTTTGCTTCCACTAATAAAGTGGCGACATCATAAACGCTCGGTTCAACTTCCATCATTTCATCCGGCTGTTCTTTTTTAGAAAATGTTGCAATAAAATATTCTTGTGCCTTTTGTGCTTCTTTTTCTCCCAAAAATGTTTTTACCACTTCACCGGCTAAACGTAATTTGATATCACGAGGATTAGCACCAGTTTGCATTTCTTTTTCAATCTGAACAACATCATCCATCGGTAATTTGGTACACAATTCAAAACCTTTTAAAATCATACTATCTGTCCAGCTCATGACTTTGCCAAACATGTCTTCAGGCGTATCAGTAAGTGCAATCATATTGCCTTCGCTTTTCCCCATCTTCTTACCACTACTATCCACCAACAATTTGGTGGTTAAAACAAATTTTTCTTTATTTTTTAATTCTTTCATCAAATCACGCCCCGCCAACATATTGAATGTCTGATCATTGCCACCAACTTCACCGTCCACATTCATAGCGACGCTATCGTAAGCCTGCATCACTGGATACATAAACTCATGCAAAAAAATTGGCTTATTTTCTTCCTTTCTTTTTTCAAACATATCACGTTCCATCATGCGCTGAACAGTAAAATGTGAAGTCAGTTCCAACACATCAGCAAAATTCATCTTACCAAGCCATTCACCATTGTATTTTATTTCCACTGGATTTTCTCCTTTAAAATTTAAAATCGTGGCGGCTTGAGCTTGGTAATTTTTACAATTTACCAAAACTTGTTCATGGGTCAATTGAACACGAGCCGAACTCTTGTCGGTTGGATCGCCAATCATACCAGTATAATCACCAATAAGCATTATTACCTTATGCCCCAAATCCTGAAACTGTCGCAGTTTCATCATGGTAATCGCATGACCAATATGCAAAGTCGGCGCGGTTGGATCATAACCAGTATAGAGAGTAATCTGTTTTCCTTCTTTTAAACGTGCTTCCAAAAATTCCTTTTTAGGATAAATATTTTCTACACCACGTGTGAGTAACTGCTCAATTTTTTGATTATCTGTAGTTATTTTAGACATATAATTAATTTTATTTTTTGGTAATAGGTAAACGAATTTCAAAAACAGTACCATGTTCTAAACTTTCATCAAATGCTATTTTATTTTTTTTATCTTCATCACCACCATATTGAAACCGAGTCATAGTAAATTTACTATCCTCTATTTTTTGTTTACTAGCTACATATAACTCTCCGCCAACTGAAGCCAAGCGAGTATCAAAATTTGCCAAACCAATACCAGTACTTCCAGTTCCAGATGCTCCTTCATGAAAAATGTAAAGATCCTTTACTTTGTCTGGTTGTAAAAATTTAGTAGCGATTCCTTTGCCATCATCTTCCACTCTCATCACAAACCAGCCACCATCAATTTTGGCATTAACACGTACATTATTAGCATGTATTTTATCTTTTATAGAATTACGTAGCGCATTTAACAAAAAATTACCAACCAATCCATTATTTCCTGCTATCTGTCTATCACCCAATTCTAATTTTAGTTGGCTCCATTCAGATGGAGTGATAAATTTAATTGTTTTATTGTCAATTTCTTTATAGGCTGAGTCAGGACCTCTTTTAAAAGATTTGATATTTGACAGCTCATAATCAGAAAAATAATTTATCACATCACCAACCGTCCCAATATTTAATCCACTATTATATTCTTGAGGAATTATATCTTCAGAAATTATTCGCAACAAAATATCTTCCACTCCAACTACATAACGACCCCATCTTAATAATATATCATTTAAATCATCAAAATTTAATTCACCACCATTTTCAGCCATTTCCAAACAAACAGTCAACATACCCTCAACGACAACAGCTATATTGCTCAAATCATGTTTTACACGCGCATCAGTTTTTTTATAATTCTTTAAAAAACTAAATACCCCTAATAAATTTTTAATTTGTTCGTAATTTTTCATCAACAAATCTCTCATTGTTTCTTCGTCTTTTTCTCTAAGAACTTCTCTCATTTTTGGTATTAGCGAATCAACATCATTACCATTATCCAAAAAATATAGAGTTTCCAAAAAACTTTTTGCTTCCATTTTTTTTGATTCTTGTTCCAAGGCTTCTCTATCCATCTCGCCACCAGACATAAATTGTTTATTATGCTAAATTAAAGTTGAGATTCAATTTTATCCAATTTTATCTGTGCTTCCTGCAATTTTTGGCGCTCTTTTTCTACCACAACGGCCGGAGCATTTTTTACAAACTCTTCGTTAGCCAATTTATTTTCTATGCCATTAATAAATTTGGTCAAAGATTCAAATTCTTTTTGTAGACGTTCTTTTTCTTTGTCCAAATCTATTGCTCCGGACAATTCAATAAATACTTCTATAGTACCTTCGACAAACCCAGCGGCGGTTGGTGATTTCTTGGCTTTTTCAAAAATTTCTAAACTTTCCAAACGAGCCAAAGCTTTGATACTTTCAAAATTTTCTTTGATCAAGTTTAATTTTGCACCTGCACCGATTACTGCATCCAATTTTTTAATCGGTTCTATTTTATTTTCGGCACGCAAGTTTCTAATTCCAGCTATTATATCTCTAACCAATCTTGTATCATCAAACACTCTCTCTTCAACAAACGTATTTCCTTCTAGTTTTGGCCATTTTTCCACGATCAACATTTTTTGTTCACCATAAACTTCAGCCCAAATTTGTTCAGTTATAAATGGCATAAACGGATGCCATAGTTTTAAAATGGTATTTAAAATATAATTTAAAATTTCCCCTTTGTGGCCTTCTATTTTGGCTATTTCCAAATACCAATCTGCCAATAAATCCCAGGTAAAAATTCTTAAATGTTCTCCCGCTCCAGAAAAATGATAGCCATCCAAACTAGCATTCACCTGATTTAATGTGTCATTTAATTGTTGTAAAATCCATTTATCAAACAGAGTTTTTGGTTCTGGAGTATTAATATCAATTTTTGGCTCTGGAATATTAAGCAACATGAAACGTGAAATATTCCAAAGTTTATTGGTAAAATTTCTAAACCCCTCCACTTTTTCCTCAGATAGCTTCAAATCATTACCTGGTGCATTACCAAGCAAAAGCGATAATCTAGTAGCATCAGCGCCAAATTGTGCAATAGTATCAAGCGGATTAATTACATTACCCAAACTTTTGCTCATTTTTTTACCTTTTTCATCACGTACTAAACCATGCAAATAAACTTTTTTAAATGGAACCTGACCCAATGTATAGGTGGTCATGAGGATCATGCGTGCTACCCAAAAAAATAAAATATCATAACCAGTTTCAAGCAAATTAGTTGGGTGAAAATCAGCTAAATCTTTAGTTTGTTTTGGCCACCCCAATGTAGAAAAACTCCAAAGACCAGCGCTGAACCAAGTGTCCAAGGTATCAGGATCCTGAATCAAGTCAGTACTGCCACAATTTGGACATTTAGTCGGCATATCAATAGAAACAATCGGTTTTTCACAACCAGGCAAACAAACACCCTTGTCCAAACCATGACAATACCAAACTGGAATCCGATGACCATACCAAATTTGTCGAGAAATACACCAATCGCGCAAATTATTTATCCAATGAAAATATGTTTTTTCAAATCTATCGGGAATAATTTCAATTTGTTTATTGTTTACCACCTGTTGCATTAATTTTTTTAGCGTTACTCGGTCACCAGATTTTATACCGTCAATACTGGAATTTGGTAAAATGAAATCTTTGTTAACATCTATAAACCATTGTTTAGAAGGTAGTGGCTCAATAGCATAACCACAGCGATAACAAATAGAAAGATTATTTGACACATCTTCTTCTTTTTCTAATAAATCATTTTTCTTCAACCATTCCACCACTTCTGCTCGAGCAGTTTTAGTGCTCATTGCTAAATATTTTTCACCAGCTTCTTTAGTCATTTCCCCATTTTCATCAATAATTTTTATAATTGGTAAATTATTTCTTTGTGCCATTTCATAATCGGCAGCGCTATGCGCTGGCGTAACGCCGACTGCACCAGTACCAAAATTTAGATCCACACTTTCTTCGCCAATAATTTTAATTTTTAAATCAGCCCCACCACCAAAATTTATAATCAAAAATTCCTGACCAATATATTTGGCAAATCTTTTATCAGCTGGATTTACAGCTACAGCTGTATCTCCCAATTTAGTCTCTGGCCTGGTAGTAGCTATAGAAATCGGAAAATCTTTAGAGTATTTAAAAGTGTAAAGCTTGGCGATTTGTTCTTTGTGCTCTACTTCATCATCGGCCAAAGTAGATTTACAGCGTGGACACCAATTTACCAATCTATAACCACGGTAGATTAGACCGTCCTCATACATTTTTTTAAAAACAGTGCGCACTGCCAAGTTTCTTTTATCATCTAAAGTGTAGGCTTCACGACTCCAATCCATACTAGAACCCATTTTTTTACATTGATTGATAATGGTATCGTGGGATTCCTGAGCAAACTTTTCCACTTCAGCTAAAAATTTATCACGGCCCAATTCATTTTTTGGATCTTTAATCCCCTTTTCAATTAAAAGTTTTTCCACTTTAGTCTGAGTAGCAATGGCCGCATGATCAGTGCCAGGTAACCACAAAGTTTTAAAACCTTGCATCCTTTTATATCTGGTCACCAAATCTTCTATCGCCAGCATCGAAGCATGGCCAATATGCAGAGTACCAGTGACGTTAGGTGGGGGTAAAACCATACTAAAGTTGCCTTTAGCCACATCTGTAAACCCTGCTTTTTCACAATTATCCGGATTAAAAAACCCACTATCTTCCCAGCGTTTATAGATAGAATCTTCGTATTTTTGTGGTTCGTAGGCTTTTGGCAATTCTTTCATATCTAAAATTTAGCTTAACGTAGCTTTTTTATATTTTTACTATATTTTAATAGCTCTAATATTTTACCTAAATAAAGACAAAATGGCAAGTTAACAAAACCCTTGACAGAGCGCTTATTTACTGGTAAAATCACCCATTCCTTATGTTAAATGAAATTCAACAAATTAAACAGGAAATTGAAAACTGCCGACATGTTTTAATCGTTTTCAACAACCACGAAAATACGGACGCAACTGCCTCGGCTTTAGCGTTGTTTTCTTTTTTGGAAAAAAATAACAAATCAGTTGATATTACTTGTACAAATTTTTTGCCATCAAAAAATCTTGGGTTTTTAACTGGGCTAAAAAATATTAGATCCGAATTGGAACATTTACAAAAACTCATCATCAAGGTTGATGTTTCACATGCAAAAATAGAAAGTCTTAGCTATGACATTAAAGATAATTGGCTCTCTATTTATTTAACTCCAAAAAACGGTTTACTTACCAAAGACGAAATACGTACCGCTCAATCTGCTTACAAATATGATCTGATCATTACCTTGGGAACATCTGAATTGGAAACTTTAGGACCAATTTTTTTAAACAACACTGATTTATTTTATCGTACCAACATTATCAATATTGATTACCATGCCGCCAACGAACGCTACGGACAGATAAATTTTGTCGATCTAAATGCCACCTCTATTAGTGAAATGATCTATCGACTAGCCAAACAATTTTGGGAAACTCAACTAGAAGAAACCAATGCTACTGCTCTTTTGACCGGTATGATTGCAGCCACACACAGTTTTAAAACTACCAACGTTACTCCACTCACCTTACAAGCGGCAAGTGAGCTGATAAATCACGGTGCTAATCGAGAAAAAATCATTCAGAATCTATATCGCACTCGCAGCCTCTCGACTCTAAAACTTTGGGGAACAGCTTTGTCTAAAATAAAAATTGATCAAAACAAACATTTTGCCTGGATCACTATTACCAAAGAAGATTTTATAAAATGTGGGGCCAACGAAGAAGATTTACGAGATATTATTTCTGAGTTAATTGGCAATTCTCCAGAAATAGATTTAATATTATTGCTTTACGAAAAAGAAAACTTAAACGGTCACAACACCGTCAATGGAATTCTACATTCTAAAAAAGGCCACGACACTCGCTTACTATTAAAATCTCACAATCCTAGCGGTACTAGTGAGCAATCAAAAATCTTTATTGAAAATACCACTTTGCTAGATGCAGAAAAGATACTTACTGAAGAAATAAAAAAATCCCTAAATTAATGGAGTACCAGTCATTTCTGGTGGCTGCTCAATACCCATCAAACTCAAAATCGTCGGTGCTACATCAGCTAGCACTCCGACTGGATGCATCAAACTCAAATCACCTTCAGGCGGTTCACCTGATGGACCAGCTTGACCTTCAAAGTCTTTACCGATAACCAATAGTGGAACAGGATTGGTGGAATGCTCTTTATCCATTTCACCAGTTTGTAAATTTAGCACTTCCTCAGCATTACCATGATCAGCGGTAATCACTACCACCCCGCCTTGAGCCAAAGTATGTTGTACTACTTCTCCAAGTGCCTTGTCAGCCGCTTCACACCCTTTGATTGTAGCAGCCAAATCACCAGTATGACCAACCATATCAGGATTAGCAAAATTCAAAACTACAAAATCATATTTACCGCTATCTATCGCCTTAACCGCTTCTTTAGCTACTGAGGATGCCGACATTTCTGGAGCTTCAGCATAAGAAGAAACTTTTGGTGACGGCACAATCATTCGATCTTCTCCAATAAAAGAATCTTCGATTGTCCCATTTAAAAAAAATGTTATATGTGCATATTTTTCAGTTTCTGCTACGTGAAATTGTTTTTTGCCAGCTTTACTAACAGTCTCAGCCAATGAATTATGCACCACAATCGGTGGGTAAGCTACGACAACTGGTAAATCTTTTTCAAATTCTGTCATGGTTACAAAAAATAAATTTTTTATATATTCTCTTTCAAATTTATTGAACCCAGGTAAAACAAAAGCTTTAGTCAACTCTCGCGCTCGATCTGGACGAAAATTAAAAAAAATCACCGCATCATTTTCTTTGATAGTCGATACTGGCTTTCCATTCTTTGTAATTACTGTCGGAATAAATTCCTCATCATAATTTTTTAAGGCATAAGATTCATCGATAATTTTTAGGAGATCATCTCCACTTCTCTGCGCCTTACCAAAAGCCATCGCTTGATAGGCCTTTTCGCAACGATCCCAACGATTGTCTCTATCCAAAGCATAAAACCGCCCAGACAAAGAAGCAATTTGACCAACATTAACCACTTTCATTTTTTCCAATAATTCAGTAACAAAATTTTTACCAGAATTATACAGGGCATCACGCCCATCCAATATCCCGTGTATAAAAACTTTATCTCCTATTTTATTTTGAGCACAAAAATCCAATAACGCATACAGATGACTATCGCTAGCATGAACATTACCAATACCCAGCAAACCAATTAAATGTAAATTGGTTTGATTTTTTTTAACATGTTCTACGGCTTCCAAAAAAGCAGGATTCTTAAAAAAATCACCATTACTGATTTCATTATTGATACGGGGACAAGATTGATAGTACACCCGCCCAGCTCCGATGTTTAGATGCCCAACCTCTGAATTACCCATTTCACCAAATGACAAACCAACCTCATTGCCAGAAGCAAAAATAGTCATGACTGGATAATTTTTTATATAATTTTGCAAATTTGACATTTTGGCGCGAGTGACTGCATTACCGTCAGAATCAGGAGCGACACCCAAACCATCAAAAATTGCTAAGGTTACTAATTTATAAGCCATATTTAAATTAATGATTTACCAGTCATTTCTTTTGGTTTTTTTAGCCCCATCATTTTTAATAAAGTTGGAGCCACATCGGCGAGTTTACCAGTTTTACGAATTTTTTTTACATTAGATCCAATTATAATGCACGGTACTGGATTCAGAGAATGCTCTGTATCTATACCACCAGTGCGTATATTCAGCATTTCTTCGATATTACCATGATCGGCCGTGATTATACCTTGCCCCCTAGCCATTGTCAAAACTTGTACAATTCTGTTTAATTGTTCATCAATACTTCTAACGGCTTCTTGAGCGGCTTTAAAATTGCCAGTGTGACCGACCATGTCGGCATTGGCAAAATTACAGGCAATAAAATCATACTGACCAGATTTAATAGCTTCTACCACTTTATCGCCCACCCCTTTGACATTCATATCTGGTTTATTTTCATAATTTTCCGCGGTTGGCGTTGGTATTTTCACCCAATCCTCATCACAAAAATGTTTAGCATAACCACCATTAAAAAAATAAGTGATGTGCGCGAATTTTTCTGATTCAGCTACATACATCTGTTTTCTTGGACATAAAAATTGCACTAAACTATTTTTTACATCACGACTAGGATAAGCAGTCTCCACATCTGACAAATCAGGACCAAA
The DNA here is from genome assembly GCA_943359595.1 of Candidatus Magasanikiibacteriota bacterium. Classification (GTDB taxonomy): domain Bacteria; phylum Patescibacteriota; class Patescibacteriia; order Magasanikbacterales; family GWA2-37-8; genus CAIOJG01. Next base: position 11,343 of record CALRIA010000015.1, read on the forward strand.
ATCAGTTAATGCCACAAATTTGATGTTTTTTGGAACGTATGAACGTTTGAAAGCGCCAGGATTTACTTTTTCAAAATCCGGTTGTACCAATGCTTTGGTTATTTCACGTGCCCGATCACTACGCAAATTAAAAAAGAAAACAGCATCATTATCTTTAATTGTCGCTACTGGTTTTTTCTTTTCTAATATTACTGTTGGATATACAAATTCATCGGTTTCTCCACGATTGTAGGCTTTGAGCAGTGCGTCTTCCGCCCCATTAGCCGTCTGTCCTTTGCCAAGCACCAATGCTTCATAAGCATATTTAATATGCTTCCAATTTTTATTTCTATCCATAGCAAATAAGCGTCCAGTAATAGTAGCAATTTTTTCATTACCCTTAAGATGGTTTCTCAGCTCTTCCAGATGACGTACAGCGTCATGTTGAGCAGAGTCGCGCCCATCAGTAAATAAATGCAAATATACTTTCTTAATTTTTTCTTGATGTAATAAATTTAATAAAGCATAAAGATGCTCTGGACAAGAATGGCCACTGTTATGATTGGACAACAAACCCATCAAATGAACTGCGGTATCAAATTTTTTAACATGCTGTAAAGCTTGTTCAAAAGCAATATTTTTAAAAAATGTTCCGTCTGCGATCGCATCACTAACATACAATGCGTCTTGCTTGACCACCCTTCCCGCACCCAAATTGATATGCCCAGCTTCACTGTTGCCTTGTTGCCCCTTAAATAGACCAACTGCTTCACCGCTGGCTTTTAGTACAGTGTTGGGAAACTTTTTTAAGAAATCAAAATAATTTGGCGCACACTCAGGCACAATTGGGTTGAGAGTTTTTTCTTTTTGTCCAATACCCCAACCATCGATAATAACCAATACTGTAGTTTTATGTTCAGGCATATTAACCCTCTAGCTCCATTTCAATTTCCATTAAACGATTATATTTTTCAACACGCTCTGAACGAGATAAAGATCCAGTTTTAATAAAATCTGAATTGACCGCCACTGCTAAATCAGCGATAAAAGTATCACTGGTCTCTCCACTACGATGTGAAACAGCAACTTTATAATTATTTTGTTTGGCCAATACAATCGCCGCCATTGTTTCACTTACTGTTCCAATCTGATTTAATTTTATTAAAATTGAGTTGGCTACTTTTTTATTTATGCCCATCTGTAAACGCTCTGTATTAGTCACAAATAAATCATCGCCGACCAAAGTAGTTTTATTACCAAATTCTTTGGTGAATATCTGCCAGTTTTCCCAGTCATCTTCACTCAAACCATCTTCAATCAAAATAATCGGATATTTTTTAACCCATTGCTTATAAGTATCGATCATTTTATCCGCGCTCCAGCCCTGTTTTTTACTAATAAAATAATATTTTTTACTACGAAAGAATTCTGAAGCAGCTACGTCTAACCCCAGAAATACATGCTTGCCAGGAATCCAACCGGTATATTTAATCGCTTCCATAATTACCTGTAATGCTCGTTCGTTGTTTAATAATTCTGGAGCAAAACCACCTTCATCACCCACTGAAGTAACATATCCTTTTTGACTTAAAATATTGGCCAAGGCATGAAAAATTTGCGACCCCATTCGCACGCGTTCACTCATTAATTTGTGACGCGGAATGATCATAAACTCTTGAATAGACAAGCCGTTGTCAGCATGACGACCACCGTTTAAAATATTCATCATCGGTACTGGTAAACGAAACTCTTTTTCTTTAATTTCATAAACTTGACGCAAATATCTATAGAGAGGCATTTTTTTTGTTTCAGCTCCAGCCCGAGCACTCGCCATAGACACAGATAAAATTGCATTAGCCCCCAAATTTGTTTTATTTTTTGTTCCATCCAATTCCAACATTATTTTATCCAAATTTTTTAAATCCTCCACATCTAACCCAATCAATTTTTTGGCAATGGTTATATTAACATTTTTAACCGCTTTTAGTACACCTTTTCCCCCATAACGTTTACCACCATCACGTAATTCGAGCGCTTCATGTGAACCAGTAGACGCTCCAGATGGAACTTTAGCTATACCAATAATACCATTTTCTAAAATTACTTTAGCTTCAACGGTAGGATTGCCACGAGAATCCAAAATCTCTCGAGCGATAATTTGCTTAATTTTCATATTTATTAGAGTTGAGTTAAAAAAGAAAATTAAATATTTATTAGCAATTATACCATACCGAAAGAAATAAAAAAAGAGGTTTTTACACCTCTTTTTTCACCTGTGCTAAGGTAAAATTTCGTAAGTTACGCTTACATTCATTACCACATCTTTACTACCACTAGAAACTGATTCTGGGCCACCGCCACCTTCAGCAGTACCAAGAGACATAGATTTCATTGGATATGTATCGTTGCTTCCCTCATATTCATTGAAAGAAACTACCGAACCCAAATTTACGCCTAATTTTTCCGACAAATATTGAGCTTTAATTTTAGCATCACTAAGCGCTTTGGCACGAGCGTCCATCTTTAAATTATCTGGGTCATCAATAGTAAAATTCAAACCGTTAACTTCAGTTGCTCCGTATTTACCAGCTAATCCCAAAATTTGAGGAATTTTGCTTAAATCTCTAATTTTAATAGTTAATTGATTACTAACTTTGTATCCAATTAATTCCTGACCCTTTTGTTGGGTATAGTTATAATCTGGATAAATTGTATAGTTACTCTGCAGATCTTTGTCGGACACACTAAGAACTTTTAGATCAGACATGATCTGATCCATTACTTTTTTATTATCAATCTGTGCTTTGGCTACATCTTTATCAGTGTTGGAATAACCAATAGTAGTAACAGCAATATCATTATTGCCATTCACCTTACCATATCCAGAAACTACAATTGTGCGTTCCATCTTATCCGCTTTCCCAATATAAAAATATTTCTTGCCATTGTTACGAATTTCAGTTCCAACAAATACGATAATATATACTAATAGAATACCAACCAGGGTTTTAATAAGTTTTTTACCAAAACAACTATGATTATGATTTTCCAACTCGCTACTACAGCATTCTTTTTTAGCCACAGGAGCAATAAATGGCGTTTTTGTTGAGACAGGCATAGTGACCCTCATCGAACCAACAGCGTTTGCTGTTCATTCGAATTAATTAAATAAAAATTATTTTAATAAATTTTTTAAACCAGGCAATTTTTTACCACTTAAAAAATCCAGCATTGCTCCCCCGCCGGTAGAAACTAAATCAACCTCATTTAACACCCCAAGATGACGCAACACTTCTACCGTCTCACCACCTCCACATATACCGTAAGCTTTACCTTTGGATCGGTTGGCGAACAGACGCACCAATGAATAAGTACCATGATAATAAGGTGGCTGTTCAAATTTACCAAAAGCCCCATTCCAAATCATAGTTTTAGCCGTTTTCAAATGTTTGGCAAACAACAATACAGTCTTAGGGCCAATGTCAAAAATACCTTCATCTTTTTTTAAAATTAGCTTTTTATCCAAAGAAGCCACTCGAGCATTTTTGCCTTTTTCTGTACCAATCACTACGTCAACTGGCAAAATTATTTTTTTATCTTTTAACAAATGCAAAACAATGCTTTTTAATATTTTATTTACAGCTGAGGCACCAACTTCATGTCCTTTTGCCCATAAATAAGTATTAAATATCTCTCCGGCCAACAAAACTTTTTTTGTCTTTGGTAATAAATTTTTTAAAATTAACAATTTTGTTTCAATCTTTAGTCCGCCCAACATCAAAATCATGGGCTGTTTTGGTTTATCAACTATTTTAGACAATCCGTCTACTTCAGTCATCAATAATAAACCGGCATAAGAAGGTAAAAATTTTGCCACACTACTTACTGACGCGCTGTCTCGGTGAGCAACCGCAAAACCATCCAAAACAAACACATCAGCGAGCTGTGATAATTGCTTGGCAAATTTTAAATCATTTGTTCCTTCACCTTTATAAAATCTAATATTTTCTAATAGAACTAACTTTTCTCCTTCCCAATCATCCCGATTTCCCAAATTACCAAAATATACTTTAATACCAAGTAATTTTTCAAGCTCTAAAGCTATTGGTAAAAGTGAAAATTTTTTTTCTTTTTTAATTGGACGACCCAAATGGCTAACCAAAATTACCTTTGCGCCATTATGTAATAAAAATTTTATTGTCGGCAAACTAGCTTGAATTTTAAAATTGTCGACAACTTGACCATTTTTTACTGGAGTATTAAAATCTACACGCACCAAAATATGCTGGCCAAATAAATGTTTTGCTTCTTTTATACTTTTTAATTTCATAGCAAAATATATTATATCACAAAAATAAAAAAATCCCAAAGCGAATTGGGATTAATTATTTTTTTATTGTGCCAATTTTTCATAGCCACTATCCCCAGGCCAAGAATAATGAACAAATGCCCAAGTAGCCAAATCTCGCGCTTCACTAAATCGCGCTTCCATTGTATCCGATCCCAGCATTACTGTACGAATTGCCCGTTTACCGCCATTTTCGATACGTACTGCAAAGTTATATTTTGAACTTTCGATATAACCAGTCTTACCCGCAATAGTTAAATCACCAAATTTATTTGGCACCCATTTTGTTAAAAGCCAATCAGTGCTCCAAATACGACGTGGCTTTTGTCCAAGTGGTTGAGCATAATATTCTGATGTTTGTAAAGTATTAAATATTTTATCATCAGCTAAAGCATATTTTAACAATCGAGCGATATCTCGAGCACTACCGACATCCCGCTCATCAATACCAGTCGGTTCTACAAAATGCAAGCTACGCAAACGTAAATCTTGTGCTTTTTCATTCATTTTAGTTACAAAATCTTCTTTTTTTATACCACTACCATCAACCAAAGCATTAATAGCACTATTTGACGAACCAATCAAAGCTATATTCCATAAATCACCCATAGTAAATTTTTCGCCAATATTTATAAAATGACTATAATTATCATAAACATCTGGTGTAATTTCCACTACTTTTTTCCAATCAGGTTTGGAGTCAAGCAAAACTAAAGCTGACATTAATTTAGAAATACTAGCTAGTGGTCGAACAGCGTCAGCATTATTCTCAAATAAGACTGTATCTGTTTTATCATCCATTAGGATAGAGGCAACAGCAGTTAATTTTAAATCACAAATTGCTTGATCTTTTTTCAAAGGCACATTGGGGTGACTAATTGGTAGCACTAAGGGCTGTTCGTCACCACCAGCCAACATAATTCGTGGTTTTGATTTTGGCAAAAAAGAAACTTTTTGAGAAACTTGCGGATAGGAAATTGAACCAATAAAAAGCAAGCTAATACCGGCCAGCATTATACCAAAAGATGAAATAAAATCAAAAAGTTTTTTAGACATAAAATAAATTCTTTAGGCTGCGAGTTCGCTTGATTGCATTAGCGTGCTATTGATATGCTCATGGTTGTGAAGTTTGCCATAATCAGGCAATTCAGTCAAACTATTAATTCCTAAATGACGCAAATAATCCATAGTTATTTCATATTTTGGCAATAAGCCAGAAGGATCGTCAGCTTCTTTCACCAATCCGCGCATCATAAGATTACGTAAAATTAGACTGCAATTAACACCACGAATTTGTTCGAGTTCCGGCCTAGTAATCGGACCACAGTATGAAACTACTGTGAGAGTCTCAAGTTGTGGTCTAGTCAATTCACCACTTACTTCCGCTTTCAAAAAGTTCTCAGCAGATTCATGATTTTCAGGATTGGCGACCATCTGCCATTCATCATTATTTTGCATAATCACTATCCCAGATTCTTGATTATTATATTTTAAACAAAGACTGGACAGTGCTTCTTGAACCGCCAATTCTTCTATTTGCAAAACTTTTACAATTTTTTTTAAAGACAGGGGCTTACTGGCTACAAATAAAATAGTTTCTAATTGTGAATTTATATTCATAATTGCTAAGATTGATTTAAAATAGAAATTTATAATTTTATATTAAATTTATCTCCATATTACCAAAAGCACTATTTTGATTGATAAAGGCTTTTTGATCGCGCATTAATTCAAGTAATGCCAAAAAACTGATAATAATTTCTGTCTTACTTTCGGCGCTACCCAACAAATCTTTAAAATTTATTTTTTTATGTAATTTCAAAGCATCCCAAATTGATTCTACTTTTTGTTTTACTGATATTGCTCGATCAATCGTAAACTTTGGCAAAGGATCCAACGGCCTAAGTCGCGAAACCAATTTTTGCATCGACTTTAGAAGATCTGCACCTCGAGCATTAAGTGGTAAAACAAATTCCGTATTTTTGACTGGCGGCTCTATACGTCCATATGCAACTCTATTTTGACCCCATAAAATATTGACTTTTTTACTAGCCAAAATATACTGTTGATACATTTTGAGTTGATCTGCCAAACTCGGTCCTTCATCTTCTTCTGGATACAGATAAGGTAATAGAGTTTTGGATTTTAAATATACCAATTTAGTCGCAATTACCAAAAAATCTGCCAATTCCTCTGACCGGTCTTTTTCCATTTTATCTAAAAACTTCAAAAACTGCTCGGTAATTTGTGATAGCGAAACTTCAGTAATATTCAGTTTTTCCAACTCAATTAATTGTAAAAGTAAATCAAGCGGGCCCTGAAACTTTTCTAATTTAATTTCGTGTGTCATTTTTATTGTTTGTACTCCGGAGGAGAAATTTGTAAATCAATACGATTCAAGTCGCGTGGAAATAAAGTGGTATATTTCACATTGTCGATCTCAAGCAATCTGGCGGTGAGACGTTCAAGTCCTAATCCCAAACCACCTTCTGGCGGCATACCATATTTAAATGCTTCCAAATAAAATTTGAAATCATCTGGATTTAATTCTTTTTTCTTCATGCTTTCCACCAATTCATTGTAATCGTGAAAACGTTGGCCACCAGAAGTAATTTCAATACCACGGAAAAGCAAATCAAAACTCTTGGTGAATTCTGGATTCTCTTCGTCTGGGTAGGTATACATCGGACGCTTGGAAGTTGGATAGTGTGTAATAAAAATAAAATCTGAATCAAATTTTTTCTTGGCATATTCGCCCATAAAACGCTCTTCACTTGGTTCAAGATCTGGTTCGTTGGTATGGTCTACACCAGTTTCATTTTTAATAATTTGTTGGGCTTCACGTAATTTAAAATATGGAACTTTTTCTGGAACAGACGGACGAGTGTAATTCCACAATTTTAATTCAGTCGCCACAGTAGCATCTAGATGATTTAAAATATGACGTAACATATCCATTTCCAAATCCATCACATCGTGATGATCTTTGATCATACCAAATTCCAAATCCAAACCAGTAAACTCATTGAGATGACGAGTGGTAGCGTGCTGTTCAGCACGAAAACAATTACCAACTGCAAACACACGCTCAAATACACCGACCATGATCTGTTTATAAAACTGAGGACTCTGCGCCAAAGTAGCTTTATTTTTTAAATATTTTACCTCAAACACATCCGCTCCACCTTCAGCAGATGCCGCTACAATTTTTGGCGCTTGAATTTCAGTAAAATCTTGACTGATTAAATAATCTCTAAAACCGCGAACAATTTCCGCTTGAATTTTAAATACCGCGCGATATTTTTCTGCACGCAAAGTAATTGGTAAGAAATCCAAATGAATATCTAAACCAATTTTTTCGTCTTCTAAATCCAATGGCAATGGTTCAGCTTCAGATAAAATTTTTATTTCTTTGGCTAAAACTTCTACCATTCCAGTCGCCATCTCCGGATTTTGTTGTTTGGCTCCGCGAGCATTTACAACGCCGCGAATTTCCACTACCCATTCCGGACGGATTTCTTTGAGTAATTCATTTGATGCCTCGTCGAGCTCAGACGGCACACCGACTACTTGCACGACACCTTTACGATCACGCACATCCAAAAACACAATCTTACCCATATTGCGTCGAGCATTTACCCAACCTTGTAAAACCACTTCTTCCCCCACTTTTTTGTTTGTTTCAACTGTTAGTGTTCGCATATTATTTTTAATTTTTACTTTCTCGCCGCCAAGGCAAATTCAAAAAAATATTTTTCCAATTTTTCCGGAGTATCTCCGTATTGTCTGTCTCCAAAAAATGTATCCGCCAAAACTTCGCGCGCGCGACACAATTCTTTACGTCCAGTCTGCCAGCGTGCATCGGCAATAGTTAAATCTAACAAATCAAAGGCTCTATCAAGCGCTTTTGTTTCCATTTCAGATTGTCCTTTTTTTTGCCAATTAGCCGCACGACCAACTTCACTACCAACATTTCCCAACTGTTCAGACAAACTCAACGTGAACCATTTTCCTTCGGCTAAATTTGTATGAATTACACTACTCATACAAAATTTTATCTTTCAAAATTTCCAAAATTTTTTCTCTAACTTCTTCATCTTCTACTGAACGCGAACGATTGCCTTGATTAATTTCTTCCATATAATATTTAAGCGTAAAGCTCAGCCAATTCTACCAAACGATGAGCATAACCATATTCATTATCATACCAAGCGACTACTTTTACTAAATCACCGTCAACCACATTGGTCAAAGCCAAATCTATAATACAAGAATTAGTATTCCCAATAAAATCAGTCGATACCAACGG
>CALRIA010000016.1 GCA_943359595.1 Candidatus Magasanikiibacteriota bacterium
GCACTCGGCCACTATGCGACCTCTCCAATATTTTTTTGTCGTTTTATACTATCAAAAACCAACCAAGAAGTCAATCCGACAAATATCATCAACATCCCCCATTGAGCCGGTGTAAGCGTCAAATATCGGACATCGGCTTGCTCCACATCCACGGCTCGCAAAAAATCTAGCCAAAAACGAACAAAAGCATACATCATAAAAGATAGCTGAGATACTAACCCCCAACGTATCTTAATTAATTTTTTAAACAATAATGCAAACACTATAAATATAAACCAAGCTAATAGTGAATCAAATAGACCCATATCATACCGAGCGCCAGCTGGAAAATTTACCGCCAAAAAAGAGTTGGTTAGTTTACCAGGATGATCGTGGATCATAAAACATCCAATTCTTCCAATCGCCCATCCCAACCACAAACTCAACGCCATCACATCAAAATAAGGCCACAATTCTTTTAAATTAAAATTTTTAATTTTAGCAAAAATATAAATTGCAAATATGGCCCCCACAAACCCACCGAGCGACGATGCTCCACCTTGCCAAAAATATACAATTTCAGATGGATGCAACAAATAATATTCTGGCGCATAAAATATTACATGGAATATTCTAGCCATAAGCAGTCCACCAACTATACTCCATACTCCCAAATCCAAAATAACCTGCTCAGCCAAAAAATATTTACGAGAAATTTTATAAGCCAAGATCAAACCAGCCACAATCCCTAGTGACACAAACAGCCCCCATACCTGGATGGTGAGTGGGCCAAAAGCAAAAGCGTTGGCTTGAAAATATGGAATCATTTTATTTTAATATATTTTAAAATATCATCGGGACGATCAATCACTTTGACTAAATCCTGATCATTCAACCCGATAGTTTTAAATTCATGAAATAAGAGATGAAAATATTCCAACATCGGCTTCCAAAAATCACTACCCACCAAAATCACCGGCACCAATGGAATTTTTTTTGTTTCCATTAACGTTAGCAGTTCAAACAGTTGATGCAATGTCCCGAACCCACCAGGGAAAAAGACAAAAACTTCGGATGGAGAAGTAATAATCAATTTACGCACAAACGGAAAGAAAAAGCCGGCGGATTTGGTAATATAATTATTCACGCGCTCCCCTTTTTCCCAACGCATATTAATACCAACACTTTCACCACCCGCATCAAAAGCACCTTTGTTGGCCGCTTCCATAATTCCAGGACCACCACCAGTGATCGTGGCATAATCATTTTGGGCTAAGATTTTTCCAACTTCATAGGCCGCATTGTAATAAGAAGAGCCAGGCAAAATACTTTTAGTTCCAAAAATAGTAACATTCCTTTTGATTTTACTTAAAAATTCAAAACCGTCTACCAACTCGGCCATAATACGAAACACACGCCAATCTGGCCCACCCTGACAATATATATTACTTTCGTTATCGGTTGCACACTGAATTGGAGTGTCTTGAACATTTTTAATAAATTCAAAAGCCGCCTCTGCAGTATCCACTAAATGCCAGTTATCAATAATATCTTCGGGAATCGAATGAGCAATACCACTAGAATTTTGGCGTAAAAATTTTAACAACGGCTCCCAAAATTCTTTACCTACTAAAACCACCGGCACTTTCTGCATAAACCCTAACTCCATAAAATCCACCACTTCAAAAAATTCATCCATGGTACCAAACCCACCTGGAAAAAAGACAAATGCGTCGGCTGGTGAAGTCAGCATTACTTTACGAGTGAAGAAATAGAAGAAACCAACAGACTCTTTGACATATGGATTAATACGTTGTTCGAATGGTAATTGGATATTGATGCCCACTGTCGTCCCACCAGCTTCAAACGCCCCCTTGTTGGCCGCTTCCATAATTCCAGGACCACCACCAGTGATGGTAGTAAACCCATTTTTTCCCAACAACCAGCCCAAATCTTCGGCCACGCGATAATAATGTCCATTTTTTGGTAAACGCGCAGAACCTAAAATGGTTACCTCCCGTTTAAATTTACTTAAAAATTGATAACCGTCGATAAATTCACTAATAATACGAAAAATTCTCCAACTATCTCGAAAGTTTATCGGCTCACCCACTGTGGTAAAATTTTGCGGTGGCAAAGTTCTCTCCATTGGTTCATATGTAGATTCAGAAATTTGCGGTGGATTATTTTCTGGTAATTTTTTAGCCATATTATTTTTTTATATTATTAGCAACTCGCATAATTAACCCCTCACTCATACGTGATCCCATAATTTGCAGTCCTACCGGTAAACCTGATTTTGTTTCTCCTGCCGGTACCGAGATCGCTGGAATACCAGCACTAGCTGCCGGACTAACAAAAATATCCGCTAAATAAAGCTGGATTGGATCCGATGATTTTTCTCCAAGGCCAAAAGCGGCAGAAGGTGAAGTGGGAGTTATTAATATATCCACGTCACTAAATACACGATCAAAATCAAGACGAATAAGAGTGCGCACCTGCTGAGCTTTTTTATAGTAAGCATCATAATAACCAGCCGATAACGCATAAGTACCAATCAAAATACGACGTTTTACTTCTTCAGGAAAACCTTGGGCGCGACTCTTTGAGTATACACCAAACAAATCTTTGGCCTCAGAGCGCACACCATAGCGAATGCCATCTAAACGACCAAAATTTGAGCTTACTTCACACGGCACTAAAATATAGTAAACTGCTATAGCATATTTTGTCATTGGCAAACTAACATAAAAAATCTCAGCACCTTGTTTTTCTAAATTTTTTATCTGTTTTTCAATAATTTGTCTTACTTCTTTATCCATACCTTCAGCTTCAAAATATTCTTGTGGTACACCAACACGCAAACCGGTAAGATCTTTATTTAATTCGTCATTATAATCCGGTACAGGTTCTGGCACAGTAGTGGCGTCTAGATGGTCATTTCCAGCGATTACCTGCATGACAATGGCCATATCTTCAACAGTTTTGGTCATTGGTCCAACCGTATCAAATGACGAAGCCATCGGCATAATACCAAAACGTGAATTACGACCATAGCTAGGGCGCAAACCAACAACACCACAAAAACTAGCTGGTTGACGAATCGAGCCACCGGTATCTTCAGCAATAGCAAAAATACACATATTATCAGCTACTGCCGCGGCCGATCCACCAGACGATCCACCGGCCACTTTATCTAAATTATATGGATTTTTTACCGGACCATACATGCTATTTTCATTACTAGCACCATGGCCAAAAGCATCACAATTGTTTTTACCTACTAAGACACCACCCTGTTCACGAATTTTTTTAATTACTGTGGCATCATATGGTGGTGTATAATTATCCAAAATTTTAGCCGCACCAGTTGAGCGCACACTAGCAGTACAAATAGCATCTTTCACCGAAAATGGTATACCGGTCAGAGCTAAAGATTTGCCTTGCGCCAACATCTCATCAGCTATCTTCGCCTCTTTTAATGCCGACTCTTCACAAACCGTAATAAATGCATTCAATTCATTATTTCTTTCTTTAATTCTATCCAAACAGGCCTGAGTCAATTCTACTGCCGTAAATTCTTTATTTCTGAGGCCAGCCTGTGCTTCTTTAATTGTAAGTTCATTTAAATTCATAAAATCAAATAACATCTTCACTATCGCTAAAAACTGCCGGCACTTTTAACAAATTGACATTGATTGAAGGCATCGCCGCGAGAAGCTGTTTTTTATAATCACAAACTTGCACAACATCATCGCGAACTACATCCTCCAAACCGGTTACTTGAGCGGTTGGCTCTACGCCTTCGGTGTCTACCTCATTTAAAACGGCAACAAAATCCAAAATCGTGGAAATTGTACCGGCATGTCGTTTTTCTTCGCTCGGAGTCAATTTGATACGAGCCAACTGCGCTATTTTTTTTACTTCTTCTATGGAAATTGACATAAATAAATATCTTTTAAACGATGGCTTTATTATACAAAAAAATGGGCTGTTTGGCAAACATAACATAATATAAAAACGACCTTGACAAAAATTTAAAAATTCAATATAATCGAAAAAAATGGAGGTTTTGGTATTTTATTTAAACTTACAATATGGAAATCATAACCAACTCACCAGAGGAAACATACGAATTTGGGGAAAAATTGACCGACCATTTTAGAGGCGGTGATATTTTATTGCTCATCGGAGAACTTGGTGCCGGTAAAACAACTCTAATAAAAGGCTTGGCCGTTGGTTTTGGCATCGACAACGAAATCACTAGCCCAACTTTTACTTTGATGAACCATTATTCTACTCACGACCATACTATTAAAAACCTGGTTCATATTGATACCTATCGTCTCAAAGACGAAAAGGAACTAAAAGACATCGGCATTGAAGATTATTTGTCCGATCCAGAATCACTCTGCATCATTGAATGGCCAGAAAAAATGGTTGAGTTATTAAAAAATAAAAAAACATTCACTATTACGATTGAGCATTTAGCAGAAAATCAAAGAAAAATTACGATGGTGTAGGTCTATCGCGCAAAGGAAAATAATTTTTACCTTTTAATTCTTTTGGTAAATAATCTTGATCTATTGGTTCTTCAAAATTCGGATTATACTTATAATTTTTTCCATAACCAATATCCTTCATAAACTTAGTAGGTGCATTGCGTAAATGAATTGGAACGCCTAAGTGCGAAGTTTCCATAGCGTCTTTTTTGGCCTGTTCATAAGCAGTGTACAACAAATTTGATTTTGTCGACTTAGCACAATATACCACTGCCTGAGCTAAGTGTACGCTGCATTCTGGATAGCCAATTTTATGACATGCATCATAAGCGGCATTGGCCTGAACGAGAGCTTCGCTATTGGCCATACCAATATCTTCACTGGCAAAACGCAATACTCTTCTGGCAACATACAATGGATCAGCCCCACCTTCAAGCATACGTGCTAGCCAATAAATTGCCGCATTGGGATCACTACCACGCATTGATTTGTGGAGAGCGGAAATTAAATTATAAAATTCCTCCCCTTTTTTGTCAAAAACTAAATGGGTTTTTTGCAAAGCCTCTTTGATGTCAGAATCTAAAATTTTTATCTCAATATTTTTGCCTTTAACATTTTTGGCATTCACTGCTAATTCCAGACTATTAAGTGCCGCTCGTGCATCTCCAGATGATAATTGAGCCAATAATTCAATCTCAACTTTATCTATCTTAATGTTTATTTTACCAAACCCTCGCTCTTTATCAGACAAAGCCCGTTCAATAATATTCACAATATCTTTGGTGTCTAAATATTTTAATATAAAAACACGCGAACGCGATAAAAGCGCACCAATAATTTCAAACGAAGGATTTTCAGTAGTGGCTCCAATCAAAGTAATTATACCTTTTTCCACATAGGGTAATAAAGCATCTTGTTGAGCCTTATTCCAACGATGAATTTCATCAATAAATAAAATAGTGCGCTTATTTTCTAAACGAAGATGATACTGGGCGTCGTCTACTGCTTTTCTCAACTCATCTTTACCGTCCATTACTGCTGAAATAATCACAAAATGTGATTTGGTTTGAGCGGCAATAATTTGAGCAAGCGTAGTTTTGCCTACTCCTGGTGGTCCCCAAAAAATTAAAGAAGACAGTTGATCACTATCAATTAATTTTCTTAATAACTTTTTTTTACCAACAATTTCTTCCTGTCCAAAAAATTCATCAAAATTTCGTGGCCGCATGCGGTCCGATAAAGGTAAAAAACTCATATCCAGCCTCCAAATTGTTTGCCAAACCAATCTTTTATTTTGCCTTTTAAACCGACGTGCAAATAATTATTTTCATTTAAAACAAAAGCACTAGACCGTAAATCAGCAAACATTTCGTCCATATCTTTTACCATAGCACTATCGCGAAAAAAAATACCAGATTCTTCATTACTAAAAAAACTGCGCTGAGTAAAATTGGTACTACCAACAAAGCCAACTTCACCATCGCAAGTCATTGCTTTACCGTGATTCATTTTGGTAGAAAAAAATACATTTATTCCGTGTTTATGAGCAATTTTAGAATAAAACCCAGCCACCCATTCTAAAAAGATATGATCTGGACGCAAAGGTAAAAATAGATCTATCTTTACACCTCTTTTTTTTGCCAAAGAAACCAATTCAAAAAACTTTTTATCAGGAACAAAATATGGGGTAAGAAGATTAAAATTATGTTTTGCCTTGGAGAGCGTATTAAAAAAAACTTTTTTGGAACGCGAATAGCTACTGTTTAAAGGCGATTGTAAAATATATTTAAAACGATTCTTAATTTCGTTCCATTCATTTCTAAAACGTAAATGTAAAAGATGCCGTACTTTGCTTCTTTCACCACCACCGCGTATATATGAACGGGCGAACCCTCTTAACAAAGGTGCGACTTGCATACCGATAATACGGACATGCAAATCATCCCAATCGCAATAACTGGCAGCGACATTTACACCACCAATAAAAACTATCTCTTTATCTATTACTAAAACTTTGCGATGATTTCTCTGCCACAATGATCTGGCCCAACCGCGCAAAGACCAACGAGGCGCAAGAGAATTATAAAAAACAATATCCACCCCAGCCGCACGCAAACGATTCAAACTTGGCTGAGACATCTCAAAACTTCCTATAGCATCGATAATAATTTTTATTTCCAAACCAGCCAAAGCACGATGGCACAATGCGTCTATAAATGGTCTACCAGTGCTATCATCAACCAAAGAATAGATCTCCCAATAAATTGATTTGTCCGCATTTAAAATAGCCTCCTGCATTCCCTGCAAAGCGTCAAATGTGGTCCGATAAAATTTATAGCTAAAATCTAAGGACATTCCTATACTTTATACTCTACTGGACAAAAAATCAACATTTTCATCTGGCACAACATTCATCAACTTTTTTCTATGATAATAGATTATGACAAAAGCCACAAACATATATAGGCCTGAAAACAAAAAAGATAAGTTATTTTTATAGCTATACATTGGACCAGCAATAAGTGGCCCTAAAATCATACCCAAAGACATTACTGAACCCAAAATTCCCATCACTTCGCCTTTTATTTTTGGTCCAACTAAGCCGATAACTTCACTAACAAAAACAGCCCGTAGGATTGATTGTGCAAAAACAGCCAATAACAACCCAAAGAAAAATAAGATAGTATAAACTAATCCCATTAAAGTATAACCAACAGCAAAACCAATCAATGTCAACAAAACTAATTGTGGTTCTTTGAAATGTCGCAACCAAAAATGTTTTAAACCGACGACTTGATTTAAAGCCATAATTAGACCTTGAATAGCCATTATTATACCAATAGTCAAGGCGTTAAATCCAAAAACATCGGCGAAATACAACGCATTGACGGAAAACACTCCAGAAGTCGCCATTCCAAATAAAAACCAAACAATAAAATATGGCAATAATTGTTTGTCCTTCCAAGCACGTAAAATCGGACGAAACGGATTGATATACATTTTTTCAGTATTACGATTGTGGTTAGTTTCTGGCAAAAATAATATTGCAGCAATGCAATTGATAAAGGCCAAAACCCCTGCTGCCCAAAAAGGAAGCGATGGCGAAATAGCACCAAGTAAACCACCAAGCATCGGTCCAATAATAAAACCAACCCCAAACAAAGCACCGATCATACCAAGATTATGAGTACGTTCGGTTTCATTCTTGGAAATATCTACTAAATAACTCTGAGCAGTAGAAAAATTTCCAGCTGCTAAACCATCAATAATTCTACCCAAAAATAGAATTGGTAAAATTTTGGCAGAAGCAAAAACAAACCAACCAATAGCCGTACTAGTAATACTAACAA
Organism: Candidatus Magasanikiibacteriota bacterium; assembly: GCA_943359595.1. Lineage (GTDB taxonomy): Bacteria > Patescibacteriota > Patescibacteriia > Magasanikbacterales > GWA2-37-8 > CAIOJG01. The sequence continues at coordinate 7,832 of CALRIA010000016.1, forward strand.
TCAAAACTGGCCGGCGTCCAATACGATCCGACAAGGCACCCAGCATCGGAGTACTCAAAAAAGAACAGGCGGCGTAAGTAGCAAAAAGATAAGTTACTTCTATCGCTGATCCACCAAATTTGGAAATATAAAAAGGCAGAGATGGTAAAATTATACCAAGCCCAATGATATCTACCAGCACTGTTAAAGCAATAATTACTTTTTGTTTGTTCACTTAATTTAAACTAAGTTTTTTTAAATTTGACTACAAATAGCGGCTCATAATTGTTATTATATTCATCGGTTACAGCTACTGTCTCCCCTTTTACCAACTTCGTAAACGCTGCATCAGAAAGCATAGTGTTGTCCGATTCCAAATCGATTTTATAATCATCCAATTTTTGAAATTCTCCAGAAAAATCTTGTTTGATAGAATTTTCTAACTGTTTTTTTCTAGCTCGTAATTCGGTCATTTTATCAATAATGGTTTTATATTCTTCTGATGAAGCCAGCGCATCACGATAAGCAGATTTAATATCCTTCTGTTTCTTCTTGGTTTCCAAAATTCTAGTAAAAATTTCTTGGACATCTGCCATATTATAAAGTTAAAAATAACTACATAATTTTAACATAAAAAAACATATCGGACAAGGAGCGTTTTTTTAATTCAATTCACTCTTGTACCTTTTACAAATTGGATAAATGAAGCCAAATCATCGTCAATATGAATACGCGAAACTAAATACAAATTCTCAGTTGGCCGATGAAAAACATTATGTTGAGTAGTCGCCGCCGAAATATACCCTGCCTTTTGCAACAAAGCCACTGTTGAGGTACCGTAAGCGCCACCAGGATAAGCAAAAAAGTTAATTTTTATTTTAAGATTTTTCTCCAAAATTTTTTTACTAACAATCAACTCTCTCTGCTGATCTATCGCCGCCAATTTGGCTAGATTGGGATGACTCATAGTATGACCACCAATTTCCATATTATTATCTGCCAAATCCTTTAGCATTTTCCAATTCATCCAATGGGTATGCCCGATAAAATTCGTAGTTATATAAAATAATGCACTATAATGATATTTTTTTAAAATTGGCCAAGCGGAAGTATATTGATCAATATCACCATCATCAAAAGTAATCACTACTGATTTGGCTGGTAAAATTGTCTTTTTTAACATAGCCTGATAAAAATCAGCATACGTAATCACCTGATAATTATTTTGTTTTAACCAATTCATCTGTCGATCAAAAACCTCTGGAGAAACCGAATAAGGATCGTGTGTTTTTCGTTTCACGATATGATGATACATCAAAATTGGTACATGAAGAGTTTTGCTTTTATTTACAGTGTTATTAACAGTAGCAAAAACTGAATCACCAATAAAGATAAAAGATATTAGAATAAGCAATAAAAAAATAAAACTCTTCATAAAAATTTTACGCAAAACCAGGGAAAAAATCCTTTTTAATATTCCATTTGTTTACCCCTAAATCTTTCAATGCTTTTTCAAAAGCTACCACCATTCCATGTGGACCAGACAGATAAAATATTCTTTCTTTAAAATCCGGAATTTCTTTTTTGATCAAATCGGCGTTAATTAGACCACAACATCCAGCCCAATTATTAGGAATATTTTCTATATCAGTAAGACTATAGATAGTTTTGATACCCAATTTTTGTTCAGCAGCATCAAAAATTTCTTGATATGCCACATCGGCTTTAGTGCGATTTGAATATAACAAAATTACTGATCGGGCTTCATTTTTATCCAATAAATATTTTATCATGCTTCTAAAAGGAGTGATACCAATACCGCCAGCGATAAAAACTAATTTTTTTGTTGTATCTTTTGGCATTACAAAATCACCCGCCAGCTGAGAGGCAATTATAGTATCCCCAGATTTCATTTTTTGAAGATTATTTTTAAAATTACTAGCTTCTGAATAAAATTTAACACCCATTCGTAGCTCTGGTTCAGTTGGTGATGAAGCGATAGTAAAATAACGACGATTACCACGACTGTCTGATCCGCTACAGCCAAGCGTCCATTCTAAATATTGACCAGGCTCAAATTTTAAAGGTTCATCAGTTTTGAAAACAAAATCATAAGTATCCGTCGCAACCAATTGTTTTTCTTGTAAAGACAAAATTAACTTTTGTTTTGGACTAACTATAAAAGAAAAAATATTACCAGCCAGCAAAGCCAACTCCGGTGAAAAATAAAATGATCCAAAATGCGTAGTGGACGCAAACAACCAACCAACCAACGCTCCATAGCAAACTCGTAGCCACCTCTTTGGCGGTGTCGTTAAAGGTTCAGTCAACATAATAAAAGCCAAGAAAAATAATGGACTATGCAATAACAAAACTTGTGATGTTTTTGTGATTTCACTGATACTGTCGTAATGTGGGGCCAAACTAAAAGCCAACGCAATTAATAAAAAACTAATAACAAAATCAAAACGCAACATTTTTCTAACTAACAACAAACCACCCACTAACACAAAAGGTAGCATGGAAAATGTCCCAATCCACCAACTAGCTGATTGATGAAGTACCACTTCGGTCAGTACTACAGCCAAAGCCGCAGGATTAAACAAGTGTTTTTTATTAATTGCAAAAATATATTTTGATGCCATCGCCCACGTTGAGCCCCAAAATGCAATTGAAAAATATGTATTATCTTGTAAAGAACTTAATGGCGTAATCAAAAATACTAAAATTAAAGCGGTAATATAGGCTGACTCTAAATTTGTTTGAGCATTAAACGCCCAGGCAAAAATAAAATTAGTCAATAAGCAAACTATCAAAATAAACAAACTAGACAAAATAATTGAAAAACCACTATATGGCAAAATATCAAAAAATCCAAAAGTTATCGCCGCCACCAAAAGACCAACCAAATAATATAACACGACTCGATACATTGTAATACGACTCAAAAAGCGATCGATAGTGTTTATCATACTTTAAAAGTTAATTTTTCAAATCCAGAAGTATAAGTAGCAACACCAAAATTATCAACCACATAACCTTCAAAATCTGTTAAATTTTCAATAAAATGAATTCCCGCTTTGCCCATAGCAAACGCCGCAGTCGCGAATCTATCCGCCTCATAAATATTTGGCCCAACCACTGTCAGGCTCACTATTTCGGTGATTGCTGAATTTAGCTTAAATGGATTAGTGATATGTTGACCACGCAAATAAGTACCAGAAGTCGCAATACCCTGCCCACTCAAAGATAACACTTTGATAATTTCATCCAATTTAAATGGATTACGGATTCCAACTGCCCAAAATTTATTGTCTTTATTGTTTCCTTTAGTTTGGATATCCCCACCCGCTTCAATATAAAAATTTTTATATCCTAATTTTTCCAACAACAGACAAGCTTTATTTATCGCCCACCCTTTTACCAAACCAAGCGGATCAAAATTTCCATCCACGTCTGTAGTAGTAAAAAAACCATTAGTTTGTCGCATGGTTTCAGCTGATAATTTTATTACCTCTTTCATATCCTCACTATAATCATTTTCTTTTATCAGACCTTGATTAATTTGCGATGTTTCGCTAGAGATTTTATAAGTACTAAACTTTTCATCAACATAAGTAAAAAAATTAAACACCTGTTCAAAAACTTTTTCTTTCACTCCAAGATCCACAATTTCTATTGAGATTGGCATACCCATCATTATTCGTTCCTGTTTCATAATTATTTTTTTGCCAAGATCAAAGCCGAAGCCAAGGATTCTATAAAGCCACTACTGGTTGCAGTAGCTCCAGATACCACATCCACGTTAGCACTTTGCACTTGAATAGCCTCAGTGCGTAATATTGGAGTAGAATAAGCGCTAACCTCAGCTGAATATTTATGATTAGTAGGAAATTCCAAAAATTTTATATCAGCAATTTTGCCATTTTTTATAACAGCCTGGACCTGTACATTACCGTAATCCACATTTACACTATTGCCAGTAAAAATCCCATCTTTATAAACGATAGTTGGGTTAATGTCGGACGCTTTATTTTCCACTGAAAAATTCCCAATTTGTTTTTTTACAGCTGTATCATTGCTGCGCTGAAAAATTGCATAAAATATAAATGACGCTATCAATGCCGAAGATACTAAATATTTTTTTATACTCCCAACAAAATTCATAATTATCAATTTATTTTGTTTTTATCATCCATATCATCTAAAATATTCTGACGGATTATCGCCTCATTTTCCCTATCTTCATCAGTATCTGGCAAAACTGGCACGATATTTAAGTCGTCGCCATCATCTTCTTCTATATCTATCTCATTTTTATCTGCATCCACATCTTCATCAGTTATTTTTTCTACTGGGGTTATAACATCAAGATCGTCATCATCAACGTCAGCTGGCTTCTTTTTATTTTTTTCGTCTTCGCCTCTAGGATCCCATTCTTCGTAACCCATATTTTAAATTAATATATTAAAATTATGCATATAATTTATCAGCAATAATTAATTAAGTCAACTGACTTTTTAAACAACAAAACTCTATATTATTTTAAAGTATTAATATCAAAAAATCAATCTAGCCCAAAATTAATAACAAAAATTCCGATAATAATAGCGGAATTTTTGTTTGTAAGCCAAACAGAATCTACTGGAAAATCTATTTTTGAACATTCACCTTCACTCTTTGAACATCGTCACAAAGCACAGGCTGATCACCAATTTTTGGAGTATTCACAACGGCATACCCATAATCCGATACATTGTATTTTTGTCCGGAAAAAGAAAATGTGTGAGCTTTGCTATCACGATTATCAATCATAAATTGAACACCGCTCTTAATCACAAAACCACTAGGGGAAACTGAGGTACAATTATTGGAAAATTGTAAGCGATTGCCACCAAATTTTGCTAGTACCTCTACATACAACGGAGTATTTTTTTTGGCGTCACCAACTCTAACACTACTAGTAGTAACAATAGGTGTTTGAATTGTAGTGATAGGCTGAATAGATTTTAAAAAACCAAATGAACTATCGGAAAAATTGAATGTTTCAGAATTACCAAAAAATGCGAACCAGACCAAGCCACTCAAAACTAAAATACCTGCGACCAACCCTAAAATAATTTTTTTGTTTTTATTCATATATTTAATATTTTTTTGGTATAGTATCTGGAAAAGCGTCCCAAATAATTTCTTTTACATCCGAAAATTGTTCCAAATTCTTTTCTACAAACGGCTTCCATGCACAATAAAAAATCGATGAACCTGCCCACCCATTTGCCGGACCCATGGAAACAACATTATTTTTATAGGCTACTTCGTCAACACGAGCATATGATGACTCAAAGGAATTTGCGACAGCCGCCAAACTAAGAGTTTTAATAATTCTCTCTTCAATCGTTAAATTGCCAGGCACAGTAACATTTATTTGTTTAGTTAGAGCAGCTTTAAAACCTACCTCATCCATATCTGCACCATTACAAAAAGTTTCATTAACATTTTTTTTCTCAAGAACGTAATAAGTAATAGAAGTGTTCTTTACTATTGACTGATCAATAGTGAATTCCATTTTATTACTTTCTTTTCCCCAAGGTGCAACATATATATTATACTTACCAGGAATCAAAGTTAGCCAGGTATCACAAGACAAGCCACTATAAGAAACATCTTTCTGGCAAAGCGGTGATTTTAAAGTAACCAGAAGAAGTTTGGAAGTTGACCCTTCCTCCCCACGTAAAATTCCTATAGCACCCTTATTATTTTTAATCCAAGCATTTTTATCTCCTTCGAACCCAGAAAAATTACAACCATTAATTTCAAGTTTTGTACCAACTAAGCCAGAAATGATAGACAAAGAAGTAACCACCGGCTTACCCTCTGGCTCATCTACACAACTTATCGATTGTACTGGCTGTTGTATTATCGCGAAAGTTTTCATGATATTTTTGATTTCTCCCATTTTGGCAATCATCGTATCATTGGCTGTAAACTGAGCTACTCCATAAGCAAAAACATATTTATTATTTTCACCTAAATAAGTTGGCAACGCACCTTCACCTTCCAAAGATAGTTTTTTCCATTGATCTTTTGAATGTACACTAATATTAAATAAAGAATCTTGAGCTGAAAAACCAAAATCAATAGAATCACTGGTGCCAAGCGATTCCCAATTTAAAACCCTACTCTTTACAATATGATTATTCCAAGTATTAGGAAATTCTAACAAAAATCCATACTTATCATTTTTATATATTGTTCCTGTGTTTGTCGCCGCTTGTTTTACCACAGGAGTTGATGATGGTATTTGAGGTTGGTCAGTTTGTTGTTTACTACACCCAGCTCCAGTTATTAATAATGCACTAGCTAAGACAAACAAGAATAATATATTTTTTTTCATAAAAATTATTTAATACAAATCTTATTATATTTATTTAATTCGTAATTTATAAGCATGTTTAATTGTTTTCAGGATAGCCGGAACAAAAGGGTTGCTTTGAGCAATTTTGGGGAAGACTTTTTTACCATCTCGTACCTTTTGCAGTAAATTTGCTTGTACCAATATTTTTAGATGTTGCGATGCTAACGGCAAAGAAATATTTAAAATCAGAGCAATTGTGCTCACCGATAGCTTCGGTTGTTCTACTAAGATATGAAAGATCCGATAACGATTCACGTCACTTAACACTTTAAACGTCGCGGCCATACTCTTGTCCGCTTCGCTGAGTATTTCACGGTTTTTTTGAATCTCTTTTTTGCTAAGCATATATATTTATTAAATAATTAAACACTTGTTTAATAATTTAAATGTACACCCTATCAAAGAAGCTGTCAATATCCCATACCACGCCCCAATAATAAAACAGCACAGATGACGTTCGCTAACAACAATTCATGTTCATTCGCGGCTGCCCGCTCAACAATCATTTTTGCTTGTTCTGTTGATTCTGGGCTAAATAGATCAATAAATTAGCCAAAACACTTGACAGCAATCATCTTTTGTGATATTTTATTTTGTTATTTCAATAACATTGTTCTTTATTCTGTGAACATCAATACAGCCATATTTGTATTTAATTTAATTGAATAAAAATATGGCTGTACCAAGTGGGCAGCCAGCGGTTAATAAAACCCAACTGTCCAGGAGGACCAGATGTCACAGATCACAATTCAATCCCAGACGCACGATGATCCCTACGCTGACCTGATTGCAAAGTTCGTTGGAACCACAGTTCCTGCGGCACATACCAACAGCGAATCGGTCGTCGAAGCGATAGTGCAGGAGTTCGTGGGATCGAGGCAAATTCGACAAGGCCCCGCACCCACACCAGAAAGTCTCGTCGCCATGAAGAAAGTGGTACGCTACTACATGGAACACGGTCGACCGATTCCGGTGTTGATTCCATCCGCCCCAAAAAAGAAGAAGATCGGGGCGAGCGTGGATCTAGCGGAGTTCATGATGTTGCAAACCATCAAGTGTTTACAGCATCGAGTTTCTCAACATCACGCACCAGGCCTCGAGATCGTCGTTCGACTCGAGAACAATACCGGCGCAGTGCTGGAAGAAGGCATCGAAGGTGCTCTCGAGAGTATGAGTCGGTACATGGCCGACCTCTCGGCGCTCAACTACGTGCTCGGTACTGACCAATTTCTGACATTCGTTCCTGAAAGTCAGATGGCGGACACGGCCGAATTCGCAGCGAAAGCGAGGTCGTTCTTCCCTCTGATCGACGCGAGCATCGACGACCCAGAGGCACATGCAAAGGAACTGACAAGTACTGGTTGGCAGAGCGGAATCAAACGCGAGATGCTGGACTACCAAGAAAGGCGTTACCGCGAACTGTTCCCGTCTATGGACGAAAAATGGATCAAGCAACTGATCGTGAAATACATCTCGTGTATCATCGCTCGGTTGCAACTCAACTCCACGGGAAATCGCAAAACGTGGGACGGCGGGCACCTCCACATCTGTCATGTTCCACCCACTCCCCACTCGCCGGCTTCTCTGACCAACACTCGCGTCTTTTACCGGACGCTCCCAATGAGCCATAGCCGTCTACACAAGCCGTACTGGGGCGGTCATGGTGTCCTGCAAATCGACGAAGCTGGCAGCTCAAGGGTGAAGTTCGCCGATTGGGATGACCCAGACCTTCATATGTTGGACATGGTCCTCTCACGTGGCGGCACCTCTGTCAAACTCGCGACCAACTACATGCTCGTTGACTAACAAAAGTCGACAAAGGAAGTTACGGTTGCCGACAAGCAGCCACACAAGTTACAGCAACTTCTTCGTCTTTACGAGGCGGGCAAGGGGCGCGATTCATAATCAAGCTACCTACTCGTAAGTATTTTATAAAAAATAAAATATTTACGAGTAGCTTGATGAAAAAAAATATTTAAAAAACACCAATATTATATTGGTGTTTTTTGTTTGTAGACCACTTCATTGACTGTTGGAACCTTCTCATTAAAGAAATAGTGGAGTGGCAGCAAAAATTAAAATTTTTTAAACCTTAGTCAGTTTTAATTATACCAAAAAGATAAAGGGGGGGGATTCTTCTTTTTCGTTTTTAACAATTAGCATTCCGGGTGCTACTTTTAATGATAATGAAAGCACCAAAACACTGTGAATGAATTCGACGATTTCATTTATTCCTCTGTTCAAAAAAATACTAACTTCTTCGGGAATAGAATTGTGTAAAATGTACTGAGGTAAAATTTCTTTAGTTTCTTGTCGAAAGGTTATGTTAGAAATATTCCTCAGACCACCATGGCGTACCGGATCATCCCTAAGCGAAACTAAATAAGAGATATATACAATATTCATCTCAATAAAATTTATTAACTTTTGAGAGTTTAATTTCAATCCATCTGGAAAATTATTTTTTAATTGGTCTATAATCTGTCTTCCGCTTTATTCTTTTTCTTATGCCATCCATCGAGTTTAAATCCAAATAGAGGATTAAGGGTTTTTGATAATGAATCTAGAGCTGCTTTCATCCTAGTTTTTGTTGTTCAGTTTTCATACAAACTTTTTAATATAATTCAGAATGTCTCCCGATAGTAATAAATATTGCCAAATCACTCAAATCTTGGAATATCGCCCTGTAATCACCACTCACATTTATACTGTTGCAATTTGGAAAAGCTTTATCCACTGAATGATTATTTAATATTTTATCAAATTTATTTTGAAAAAATAATTCTAATCGTTCGTAAAATTGCTCTTGGATTTTAACAGGTAATTTTTTAAACTTTTTCTTAAAATTTTTATGAAATTTTACCTCCATAAAATTCATTTATTTTTTAAGAAATTTTATTGCTTCTTTGGCAGAAGAAAAGCTGGATGAAACATTTTTATTCTGGAAAATGTCTTTTTGTGTATTAGATACTTCTCTGCTTGTAGCCAAATTAAATTTTTCATTACCAACCAAACCTAAACTCAGATCACCATCCACGAATGCCTTGGTAGCTAATTTTAATATGGATGCAAAAGCAATACCCTCGTGCTGAGCTTTGGCCATGGCTTTGTCTTTGAGTTTTTTGTCGATTTTAAATATTACTTGGGTGATCATATGTTATATATTTAGCTTGATTTAATATGTATATATAATAGCTATATTTTAGATATATGTCAAGTAGTAGGTTCGGTTCCAGTTTGGATAAGAAAAATTTATTAATCGAACCATAAATTTTCTCTATGATTAAACAAAAAACGAGACTTTGTTTTCACAAAATCCCGTTTAGTAGCCCGTACGGGAATCGAACCCGTATTTCTACCTTGAGAAGGTAAAGTCCTAACCATTAGACGAACAGGCCAAGTGAGCAAAATAATATCAAAAAAAGTCAACTAAGTCAATTTCTATCTTCTATAAACATATATCCCCTGCTCTTTTTTAATAAGTTGCCATTCTGGTAGAGCAAAGGCGTATGACAAAATTATTGTGCCCGGTTTTGCTTCCTGTAATTTTTTAACCATTTTCTTCATATGTGGAGGGTATAAAAACATCAAAATTACATCCATATCTTTGATATTCGCGTCGTAAATTGATTTATAAAAAACTTTTATTTTATCTTGTTTACCAGTAACCAAAATCACCAGTTTTGTCCATAAAACTAAAAAAGGATTAAGCTCATACCCAAGAGTCTGTGCCCCAGATTTTGCGGCTAGAAACAAAAGTCGTCCCGCTCCTGAACCCAAATCCACCACCTTCATTCCTGATTTTATTTGGGCTAATTCTATCATTCTAATCGCCTGTTTTTTGTGAGTTGGCATAAACGGAACACCCAAAAAAATAGGAGAGAAAATCAAAATCACCAGACCAATAAAAAATATTATATTTAAAATATAAAAAACAGATCCAAGCATAAAATTATTAAATCAATATTCTTCTAACCTCCAGTACTTTTGCATTTTTAGCTTCCTGCCATGTTTCATTTTTTTCATTTACAAAACCTAATTCCTCCCAGCTTTGATTCAATAGCAAACCATTTTTATCACTAATTTTTATTACTCCTTTGGCCACCCCATGTCCGTATTTACCTTCACTACTCCAAGCACGGGCATGCGCATAAAAAATCGTATCTATGTTTTTATCGGTTATTAACAAGATATGGTTACGTTTATTATTTTGGCCAGTTTCAAGCATCACTATTACATCGCCAGCTTGCGCTTCTGCCCAATCTATTTTTTTAGTATTACGATTATCGACATAGCGGCGCACACTAATATTTTCTATTGGACGCAACAAAGATATAAACCAACGAAAAAAATAACGCGGTGACACAATAAAAAACTTTCGTGCAAGATCAAAACTTTTAGTTTCTTGAAAATGGACACGTAAAATTTGTGTGACAAAACCCGAACATTCAACTCCTAAATTATGATCAATCAAGAATTTGCGAATTTCATCACTATTAACTTTTTTTCCTGTATGTTCATTATGTAAACAGCAATGACCGGCTTTATCAAACAATCCGGCATGATACTGAATTGAAATAATTTTTGCCTCTTCTACAATTTCATTGGGGGTTCCTTTGCCGATCAACACCCGCAGTTGAGCACGTTGCTTTAGCCTAGAATTATTAAAATATGGACAACGAACATCTTTAACCTCACCAAGAGGTAGATGGAAATAATCGTTTAATAATTTTTGCGCCTTAGGTGAAAGCATAATTAATCAGTTAAAATAGACAGTGAAAAAATTTTAAGTTCTTGACCTAATTTATTCAAAACATTTGGACTAGCCACCAAACCACTAACAGACTGCATTCTTATCCAATCTGATTCTGGTTTAATATTATCATATACAAAAACCTGGATTTTTTTATTTTTTAAAATTTTAATTTTGTTTAACAATTTAACTATAGTTATTTTTTTATGAGTTTGTAATACTTTTTGGGTTATCTGTGCACCTGATTTAATCATCGTTAATTGGCCACTCAACTTTTCATGCAATAGAGCCAAAAGATGCGCATAAAAAGTTGTCAGACCAGCTTTATTTTTTAATTGTTGTAACTGAGATTCATAACTGGTGCTAGCTGGCTGTCTGGCATTAATCTCAATCAAAAATAATTTGCCAGTTTTTTCTTCTAAAATAACATCAATTCCAAATAATCCACACCAGCCATCATTAGCCATTTTTCTTCCAATCGCCTGCGCCATCGCTTGATAAGCTTTTTTTTGTTTAATATCCAAAATTTTATTTGGCAAAGACCAATCATTACCAACTGTTGCAAACGGTAAATTGGTGAATGGTTTTAGACCGGTAATTTGATAGTTGATATTTCCACACAGTACTTTCTTGCCACTCACAACATTATTATTGGTAAACATCGGCCCCACAATATATTTGGTCACGCGCACTTCCCGCAAAGGA
>CALRIA010000017.1 GCA_943359595.1 Candidatus Magasanikiibacteriota bacterium
TTTATAAATACTTTGATCATCATCCCCCACTACCGTCAATTTTACCTCTTCATTTTTAGTTAGTAATTTTATCAATTCATATTGAGACCAGTTGGTATCCTGAAATTCATCTACCAAAATATATTTGAATTTTTGGTGATAAAATTTCAAAATATTTGGACGCTCACGTAAAAGTTTCACGGCATAATACATTAGATCAGCAAAATCCATGCTATCACTTTCTAGCAGTAGTTGGTTGTATAGTTTGTACGCTTTGGCCAGTTCTTTTATTCTTTTTATTTCCAATTCTTTTTCTTCATCAGCCGAATCTGTGTCTAAGCTATTTGCATATTTTATATAATCTTCTGGAGACAACAATTCATCTTTGCATTTTTGAAAATGTTTTATCATCGCATGAATAAATTTGGTTGGATTACCCAGTGGTCGGTAATAATCCAATTCAAACTTTTCCAAATTTTTTCGAACCAACAACCAAGTGTCTGTTTCGTTTAATGTTTTAAAATTATTTGGTAAACCAATATCGAGAGCGTGGCTTTCCAAAATGCGTTGAGCAAGCCCGTGAAAAGTTGTAACAAAAACATCAAAACCACCGTTTGGTAATAAATCGGTAATGCGGTCTTCCATTTCTTTGGTCGCTTTGTCTGTAAAGGTGACGGCCAAAATTTGTTCAGCTTTGGCAAATTGGTTATTTACAATATGAGCGACTTTTTCAGTAATCACAGTTGTCTTGCCCGTTCCCGCTCCAGCAATAATCAGCAGTGGACCGTCATGGTATTCCACCGCTTGTTTTTGGCTTTCATTAAGATTGGACATAGCTAAAATGAGAGTTGGTTATAACTCTTTTTAAAAACCGTAGTATTTATTTTTTATCTTGCTTTTCGCAATTGCAGCCACATTCATTGCCACAATCACAGCAACGGGGACATATACTAGTATTGCACAAACAGGTATCCTCTTCGTGCTCAAGTGATGTCCCACAATTTACGCATTTGGACATATGTATTTAGTATACCAGAGATAAAATTTTTATCAAAATCATGGGGAACAAAAAACCGTTCGCCCTATTCTGGTTCCAAATATTTAGAAACAGAATAGGTTGACGAACGGCTTCTGAAAGAAACTGCCGGCAACCCATCGCTTGTTGGCGAGTTGTTGCTGTAGCAACTTTTGGTGATGGATATTCATGCCTTACCATCATGGCGAGCCTGAATTGTCTGTCAGGTCACAGTTGTGGTGTGAACGCTACTTTTCGTAGGTGCCAGCGCTGATCCGCTGGACGTCTTGATCGCTGTAGCCACGGTGGCGCAGAGCTGCACAGGCGTCCGCTCGATCTTCGCGACCACGTCCGCTCGCCTGAGCGTTGTCGGGTTCTTCCGCCTCCCGCATCAGCTCTTCGTCAGACATACCTGCGAAATCGTCGTCTTCATCATGGTGGTATCCCATGTCACCCTCACACTGCACGTGAATTGTGCTATTAAAAACTACCAAATCTCTCTCTACAAGTCAATTATATGTAAAAAATATTTGAATCTATTATTAGATTCCTCTACTCTATCGCCTATTAAAAATAAGCAACAAAGTGGATCCCCTTCGTGCATGCACGATTATAGCCAGGGGGTTGGCAATGATGGAGACGGACGGTATCGCTAGACGCCACAAAGGTTGTAGTTGAAGAAATCCTTCAGTTTTTGTGCGTCTGCGAAAATATCAGCTTCCTCGTCGCTAAGCTCTTCCGGCAGGTTATCATCGAGGTTCAGAGCCAGGATGGTCTGCATGGATGCCGCACTAAGGCAGTGCTTGTTCATCACCTCAAGCACCTTCTTGAATCCGGCGCGCGAACGGATCGGGAAAGGAACACGTCCCGCACCATCCGAGGAAGATTCACACAGGTGTCCATGATCACGGTCAGGGAGTTCACAGATAGAACTCGCATGACGAGTCAAAGCATGGTGTTTTGAACATGGATAGCAGAACTCCACCCAGAGATCGTCGTTGATCTCATAGGTGAAGTTACGCTTAGGTTTTCCGTCGCTCATTTTTACAACTCCATGAAAAGAACATTTGGGTGTTAGTATTATCAATAAAACATTGAAAACACGGGTACACCACAAACAAAAACCCCGTCTCTTTCAAGACGGGGCTATTTTGATGTAAAAATTTTGAAAACATCAACACAACCCACTCTCGAAAGAGGAAAGGTTGTGACGACGTGAATTTAATTGTTGAAAAATCTTTTTCATATGTGTATATAGCTTAATACTATTTTTTTGTGATGTCAAATTTTTATTTCAACCATATCTTAATTGAATGTAAAATCGTCTGTTCTAATTTATTCGATTCATCCGTGCCGATTCGATACGTTTTACCATTTTTCAATTTGATTTCCACTGCATCAAAACCAGACACATTATAAATAATCATATTGGTACAAAGCCACCCTCGTATTCCCCATCCGTAATACCATTTATTTTTTACCGTTTTGGCGGATACGATACCACTGAGCAAAAACTTTTTTTTGTAAATACCAAAGCCAAATTTAATTTTTAAATATTGATCATCAATAATAACCTGAAGTGAACAAAAGGAAGAAAGTACAAAGATGGTCAATGCCATGATCGCAGTAATTGCAAAATTGCTGCCGGAATCGACTGATGGCGGTTCGGCACGAGCTTGAATTTGGGCATGCGCGAAAAGTACTAGCACGGCTAGGGTGATCGCTATCATCAAATAGCCGATTTGGGTGTGGTTGTATTTCATAGAATAATTTTTAATTATTTTTCTTTCCCATGATAAGGAAAAGGCAGCGATTCACTTTCTGTGGATAAACTTTGACAATTGTCTGATTATTATGTATATTATATATGAAGTTAGCAATAATAGCTTAGGAGGCGCTGTGGTGTTCCTCCAGGGGACCTGGAACTTAAGCCGCAGACAACCACCTTCTAAGACGCTACTTCAACAAAATGCCCAATCACTGATTGGTCTTTTTGTTTTTATTTGTCCTCCCAAGAGGTTTTAAATAGTTCCTTTCCAGTGCCTAATATATTATTTCTCAAAATATCTTTACATTCTTTACCTAATTTTTTATTTTCAAATGCCCATGTCAAAGCACCAACAATCCAATCAGCAATTTGAATATTTGTATTAGACGTAGAATCAAGCATTTCTATTTCAACTATAGCTCTGGCTGGAAGTTTTGGTAATAAATGAGCTTTAAGTGATCGTTTGAATTCTGAACGGGTAATTCCTTTAAGATGTCTTTGATCGCAAAAAACTCTAAATTCTAAATCGTCTGTTGGTAAATACATTTCCAGCAGTTCTCCAATTATATGAGTATATAAATGCCCACTCAACAATTTATCTTTGTGGTAAAAGTCTACAGGAATATTCTTTCTTAATAAATATATATAATTAATACGAACATCTAGATTGGAAATAAATTTTAATGTCTTTAATCTCAAATGATCACTAATTTTTTTATCCGAAAATTTAATTTCCGATTGGCAGTGCATCCTTTTCGGAAATTTGTTTCTGTACCACCCTCGTAAAGCCTTTTCTGTTCTGCGCGGTTCTCCAACAGTAAATGAAGCTACGACAAAATATTGTTCATCATTATGTTTTGTAAATTGCCCGCTTTCATCAAGAAAGATATACATATTTAGAAATGAATATACAATATAAGTAGTATATCACTTTTGCGTATCGTGTTAAACACTCTTCAAAACCTCCCATATCCTCACCATCGCCCAAGTGTCCATCTCACAATACTCCAGCAAATCCTTCTCAATCTGCCTCTTCTCACTCTCCGGCGTATCCCCCGAAATCATCCGCTCCCACCGTTCACTCGCCTGATCCCCTTTGGAAATATTCAAACTTTTATAAGTCAGCTCCGGCACAATCACCGGCAACACTCGTTTGATACTCGCACTCCCTTTGAAAGCCGAATCCACATAAAGATTTTCCGAAAAAATAGTTTTCAAATCAAACATCCCGTCATTGATATCACCCAAAATAAAGAAGGAGTATGTTTTATTCAATTTTATCTGATTTTGACAAATTACATTTAGCACATAGTAGTCGAATATTTTTAGATGATAAACTAGTACCACCTCTTGAAAATGGTAAGTCGTGATCGAAATGTAAGTTTTTGACAGATCCACAAATAACGCATTTTCCACTATCCCTTTTCCAAACTTCTTTTTTTATTTCGCTGGAGATTAATCGCGTATGTGCTAAGTCTATTTGAGTATTTATTTTAACATCTTGTTTGTCAGAGAGTTTTAAGGAAAAAATATATACATTTCTTTTTCCATCGTGTTGTATCCGATAATCAATTAAATTAAAAAGACCTTTTAAAGACCATACGCCAGGGAGTATTTTTTCATAAACTTTAATTGGTTCGGCGATAGTAGTTTCTTTTTTGTATTTCTCTACCGCGGCGATAAATTTACCATTTTGAGTTAGAGTACCTTTTTTAGTCTTATTTGGTTGGTCAAACAACTTTGGATTCATGTCGTGTGCTGTTTTTGGCTCATCGTGTCCTTCATATTCAATTGTTATGCTGTCATTTAAAATCTTGTCTGAATAGGGCGCGTTTGATCTGCGGGACATGAGAATAACAGAATAGTGTGGATTCATACGAAAATTCATACCCCTTTGTAAGGTTTGAACGTTTTCAATGTCACACATTTCTCGATATGAAAATATTTGGTCTAACATATTTGATCCTTAGTAATTTGATAATATTTCAGGTTTTCAATATAACTATTTTTATAGCAACTTTTTAAAGTATTTTTCCGTTTCTTTATCAGTAAAATAAACATAACACCCTTTCATACCTCTAGTCATCAAAGTTCTGTAAGTATTTTTAATTATAGCACGAATTTTTTGTTTGGCATTTTCTGGCTCTGTTTTCAAATATGTTTTGTATCCTTTTGTAGAGCCGTCTGTTTTGGCTCTTTTTGATGGGTCAACCAAAACTTTTCCGTCGCGTACTATCATGTCGTCCCCTATAATTACTCCGACATAATCCATTTCTAAACCTTGGCAAGTATGAATACATCCTACTTCATTTACCGATTCTGGTGCTAGGATCCATAAATTACCATCACTTGCCAAATTCCATCGCATGCCAAAATTAAATTCCGGAATGTTTATATCATTTAATTTAGAATTATTTCTACTTACCCAATTCCAACAGTATCCCGCAACTATACGCGCCTTATTATTTATTTTATTTTTTTCAAAAATTATATCTCTCAATTCGTTTGGCGAATCAACTATTTGAAAATCAAAATCAATGTCAGCTAAAGATTTATTTGCCGTTTCTCGTATTTGTAGTGCATTATCCAACCACGCTAAATAACCATCTGAACCATTACATCGAAATTGTGATGTGAGTTCTGTTTCTGTAACTGTTGCGCCAAGTTTTTGCGCCCATTTTTTTATTTCTTCTTTTTCTCCAATATCATGCCAAGTCACTTTTTGATCTTCATCAACAAAATATACAGAAAATTTTGAAGCCTCCATTATTTCTTTAACTTGATTTTCACCTTTATTTTTAAACATTCCTGATTTTTCATTTAAACGGTGGGCCTCATCTACCACCAACGCATCAAAAATATTTTTCTGTGTGTTTATGAATGAGCCGGATCCGGTAAATAAATTTGATATTTCAGTTAATGTTCTTGTGCCAGTTAGTTTGCTTTGATAAACTGCGCGTGGAGCAGCATTCTTGGTAATATATTGAGTGACAAGTCCACGTTTTGTGAGTTCTACCAACAAATTAATTGCTACTACGGATTTACCGGTTCCTGGTCCGCCTTGAACAATGAGAACATTCTTGTTGCCTGTCGCTGATTTTTTTGCCAAATATAGTGCAGTTTCATAAACTAATTTTTGGTCATCAATCATGATGAATTCTTCATTACCATCAAGCATTTTTTTCAAACTATCAGCCAAACTTTTTGAGGGTCTAATGTTTCCGCTTTCTATTTGATACATCACTTTTCCTTTGTCTCCAAATTTTACAAACTGTTTAATAAATTCACGTAGTTTTAATGCGTCTGTTCGAAGAAAAACAGGTGCTCGTTCAATGTATTCTGAATAACATGAATTTGTTACGGCATCATCATCGACACTATAATTATGTAAATAAGCACAAGGTTTAAGTTGAATATCTCCGTTGTATACTGCTTCGTTGTATGAATTTAAAAGTGCCGCATAAGACCATGCTTGATATGATGGATGATTGGTTTCACGAACGGCTCCCCCTATGAAGGTGCTTATGATTCCATTTTTTTCAGTTATTTCTGATTTTTCCCATTGTTTAAGTTCTACTATCACGGCGTGATCAGTTTGATTATCACTTTGGCCAGTTATAATAAAATCAACTCGTTTTGAAGTTTGAGGTATCTGATATTCAATCATTACTCCGCAATCATTTGGAATATCTTTGTCTTGCAGAATATTTTCCATATACATCATGGAATTTTTCCAAGCATTGATTTCGCTCTTGGTAGTCGTGTGACCAATTTTCTTTTTGAAAATATCGAGAATAACATTCTCGATATTATTGGTAACCACATCATGAGAAAAGTTTGATTTATTTGATTGGTAAACTATCATAGTTGATTGTATTTTTTTGCGTTACCTTTGGCTTTATCGATAGGATATTTCAGTTCATTTTTTTTAAGTTTGTTTTCGGCGGCTTGGACAATTTCTATATCAGCACGGTTTGCTAAAAGTAATAAATAATTCAAAACATCACCTAGTTCATCGGCGATTTCTTCCTTGTGTGATACTAAATATTCTTTTATTTCTTCGTCAGTTTTCCATTGAAAATGTTCCAAAACTTCGGATGATTCGAGTGATAAAGAAATAGCCAAATTTTTTGGTGTGTGAAATTGATTCCAATCACGATTATCTCTGAACGAAATTATCTTTTTAGTTAGATCGTTGAAATTATTCATATTAAAATTTCTTATTTTAAATATACTGCTCATAACAATGATTTTTATTTATCATCTTGTTCGAATTCTCTTTTTATTATAGATATTATTTCCCCAAATGTTTCTTTAATATTCCCCTTAGAAAATCTAACTTGATTAACGCCGAATATGTTTGAGAATTCATTTACATCTTTTTCCAACATGGCTATGGCTCTTTTAAAACCAATTTTCCCTTGAAACAGACCGAGCTCATGTATAACATTCTCTCTAGCGTGCGATTGACCTTCGCTGTCAGTGTCCTCTCCTGTTAGTACTAAAAGTGCAAAAGAACTTTCTTTCAACATAGATTCCAGCACCTCTTTTATGCTTAACCCTGCTCTAGGTCCAATTTCGTATGCCACTACCTCTATTCCGTGTTTTTCATGAAGATGATCTTTTAAATCTCTCCATTGATCGTTTTGGCCATGTCCAATGAATATTTTTATTGGTTTGTCTTTTATTTTTATTGTGCTTTCTGATAATTTACTTTCAAATATTAGGAAAATACCTTCAATTTCTTTTCTATTAATTGATTGAATCGAAATGTAGCTTGTCTTCTTGTCGCCATGAATTGTAATGCGCTTTTTTTGTTCTATATTAATGTGGTCAAGCCAATAATTATCAGCACTATTATATGCTGATATAAATTCTTCAAAAGTGTCGTATTTCCATGTTTCGTTTGCTTTTGTTATTGTAAGTGAACACGGAGCACTACTATTTTTAGAGGTATCCAATAAAGTTAAAAAATAGTCGTGCGCCTCTTTAATTGTGCTAACTGAAAATTTGCAGTTGTAGTAAAGTTTACTTTTTTCCATACTATATTATTAATTTTAATTATATGATATCAAAAACTGTATATATTGTAATTATCTTCATATTGTCTATTTTAGCCCTTATACAACAAAAAAACAATGGCCATTAAGCCATTGTTTTAAAAACACCTACTCACTCTTCGGCAACTTCCTATACTTATTCCCCAATCTAATTCTATTCGACTCCCGATCAATAATCGCCTGCATTCGTGCGTAATCCACGTCTTCCCTGTTTTTGATCTCACTCATCTGTGCCACCGCTTTTTCGCGAGCCAGTTGGGCGCGATCGATATCGATCTGATCGACGTGTTCGGCGTTGTCGGCCAAGATTATCAATTCGTTATTTTCTTTCATTTCCAAAAATCCACCCGCTACGGCAAAGTTGTGTGTTTCTTCGCCTTGCTTGAAAATCAGTTCTCCCGGATTGAGAATTGTGACTAGTGGTGTGTGGTTTGGTAAAATTGTAATTTCGCCCGTAGTGGTTGGAGCAGTGACTTGTTCGATTTGGTCATTTTCGTAAATGACTTTTTCCGGAGTTACAATTTTGAAATTGATTTTTGACATAATTATTTTACATCATCGATGCTTCCTTTCATATAGAAAGCTTGCTCATTTTTACTATCATGTTTTCCATCCAAAATTTCTCTGAAGCCGCGAACGGTGTCGTCCAATTTTACATATTTTCCTTCAGCGCCGGTAAATGTTTCCGCTACGAAGAATGGTTGTGACAAGAATTTCTGAACTTTGCGAGCGCGAGTTACGAGCAATTTATCTTCATCGGATAATTCTTCCATACCCAAGATGGCGATAATATCTTGTAAATCTTTATAGCGCTGTAAAATTTTCTGAACATCCAGAGCGGTGCGATAATGTTCTTCACCAACGACGTTTGGATCGAGAATTGTGGAAGATGAATCGAGTGGATCGACAGCCGGATAAATACCAAGCTCAGACAAAGAACGATTCAAAGCCACAGTGGAATCCAAGTGAGCAAAAGTAGTGGCTGGAGCTGGATCGGTAAAATCGTCAGCTGGCACGTATACGGCCTGTACCGAAGTGATTGAACCTTTTTCAGTAGAAGTAATACGTTCTTGCAACGCACCCATTTCCGAAGCCAAAGTTGGCTGGTAACCTACGGCAGATGGCATACGTCCTAGCAAGGCAGAAAGTTCAGAACCAGCTTGGGTGAAACGGAAAATGTTGTCTACGAATAAAAGCAAATCTTTGCCTTCTTCATCACGGAAATATTCCGCCATAGTGAGAGCAGTCAAAGCCACGCGCGCACGGGCACCTGGTGGTTCGTTCATCTGGCCAAACACCAGAGCGGTCTTGGCTAATACGCCAGACTCTTCCATTTCACGATATAGGTCGTTTCCCTCACGAGTACGTTCCCCTACACCAGCAAACATGGAATAACCACCGTGTTCTTGAGCGATATTGCGGATTAATTCTTGGATAATAACAGTTTTTCCTACACCGGCACCACCAAACAAACCGATCTTTCCACCTTTCAAGAAAGGACAGATCAAATCGATAACTTTGATACCAGTTTCCAAAATTTCAGTACTGGTGGATTGTTCTTTGAAAGTTGGAGCTTTGCGGTGAATAGGCAGGGTTTTGGTAGTTTTGGAAGCGCCTTTACCATCAATTGTTTCGCCAACTACATTAAACATGCGGCCAAGAGTTCCTGGGCCGACTGGGACACTAATAGCGGTGCCGGTATCAACTACATCCATACCACGTTCTAAACCGTCAGTAGTACTCATCGCGATAGTGCGAACAATATTGCCACCACGATGTTGTTGAACTTCCAAAACCAATTTTTCACCATTGGATTTTGTAATTTCAAGGGCATTAAAAATTTCTGGTAATTGGTCATCGAATTTTACATCTATAACCACGCCGATAATTTGTGATATTTTTCCTTTGTTCATATTTTCAGAATTATTTTCAAAAATTTTATTTTAATTAATTCAACGCCGCGGCCCCACCGGCAATTTCCGCAATTTCTTGGGTAATAGCAGCTTGACGTGCTTTGTTGAAATTTAAATTTAATTCATCAATCATCTCTACAGCGGCGTCTGAAGCGCTGCGCATCGCCAACATACGGGAACTGTGTTCAGAGGCACTAGATTCTAGCGCGGCTTGTAAAATTTGTGATTCTACTAATTTTGGCAGAATTAACTCCAACACTTCGTCTCTAGTTGGTTCAAATAAATAGTCGCTAACTTTATCACTAGCGATAATTTTGGTTTTTTCTTTTTGTAAATCTTCTTCACCTAGCTCTTCGAACATTTTTTCCAGATCAATTTCTGAAATTGGCAAAACTTGTCGTAACTTCGGTGTTTGGGTCATCGCTGATTTAAAGTCAGTATAAGCGACGACCACTTTGTCGTAATTTTTTTTGGTATATTCGTCGATGATCATTTTGCTAATCGGTAGCATTCCAGCCAAGCTAGGGGTGTCTGGCAAATCTGTAAATGAAGCGATCAAATTGTAACCAATTTTTTTGCAAAATTCTGCTCCTTTTTTTCCAATACCCAAAACTTCGATTTCTGCACGGTCGCTAGATTCGACGGATTTACCGTTGATTCTTTGGCGGCTCATGTTTTTTGGATCTCTCATCTGTATAGCAGTTTTTTTAATGATGCTAGAATTAAAACTTCCACACAGTCCACGATTGGATGTAATCAAAACTAATAATATTTTTTTAACTGGCCTAGTCGCCAATAGAGCCATTTTTGATTTTTGAGTTTTAGAAAGATCAACCAAAATTTCCCAAGCCAATTTGGCATAGGTGCGAGTTTTCAAAGCAGTGTCTACCGCTTTACGCATTTTTGCAGCCGCTACCATCTCCATCGCTTTGGTGATTTTTTTGGTACTGCTGACCGATTTTATTCGGCGTTTAATTGCTTTGGTGTTGACTCCCATAAGAATTATTTTTGGTTGAATTCAGCGATAGCTTCTTTTAATTCTTTTTCAATTGTTTCGTCCCAATTGCCTTGAGCAATTTTATCAAGCAAGGCTGTTTTGGATTTATTCATAAAATCATGCAATTTGGTTTCCCATTGAGGAATTTCTTTTGCAGTAATATGACTAGTGAAACCATTTTGAACGGCATAAATAATAGCTACCTGATTGGCGACTGGAACTGGTTTGAATTGTGGTTGCTTCAAAACTTCTACTAGACGTTGACCTAGATCGATCTGTTTTTTTGTTTCTGGATCAAGATCAGAAGAAAATTGGGAGAAAGCTTCGAGCTCACGAAATTGAGCCATGGCCAATTTCAATTTACCGGCAACTTTTTTCATTGGTTTCGTTTGAGCAGCTCCACCGACGCGCGATACAGAAATACCGACGTTCAAAGCTGGGCGAATACCACGGTAAAACAGATCTGTTTCCAAGAAAATCTGTCCATCAGTAATGGAAATAACATTGGTTGGGATATAAGCGGTCACATCACTAGCCTGAGTTTCAATAATTGGCAGAGCGGTAATAGACCCACCACCCGCTTCTTTACTACGGCGGCAAGCGCGTTCGAGCAAACGAGAATGGAGGTAGAAAACATCACCAGGATAAGCTTCACGACCTGGTGGGCGGCGTAATAGTAAGGAAATTTCACGATAAGCCCAAGCTTGTTTGGAAAGATCATCGTAAACTACCAATACATCTTTGCCCTGATCCATAAAATATTCAGCCATCGCCACACCAGAATATGGAGCAATATAAGAAAGTGAAGCAGGGGCCGAAGCACCAGCTACTACAACGATTGTATAATCCATCGCACCAGCTTCTTTTAGTTTGGCTACGATACGAGCAACTTTGGATTCTTTTTGTCCGATTGCAACGTATACGCAGATCATGTCTTGACCTTTTTGGTTGATGATAGCATCGATAGCAATGGCAGTTTTACCAGTTTGACGATCACCGATAATCAATTCGCGCTGACCGCGACCGACTGGAATCAAAGCGTCGATTGCTTTAATGCCGGTTTGTAATGGTTGAGACACTGGTTGGCGACTCATTACACCTGGAGCGATTTTTTCAATAGGATAAAATTGTTTTGCCTTAACTTCGGCACCGCCGTCAACAAATTGACCTAATGGATTTACCACACGACCAATCAATTGTTCTCCGACTGGTACGGACAAAATACGGCCAGTGCGTTTGACCACGTCGCCTTCTTTGATATGTTTAAATTCTCCGAGCAATACCGTGCCGACAGTTTCTTCTTCTAGATTCAAAGCTACACCATAGGTGCCACCAGGAAATTCTAACATTTCGTTGGCCTGACACTTGCTCAAACCGGAAAGACGAGCGATGCCATCGCCTACTTCCATTACAGCTCCGACTTCTTCTATTTCTACTGTTTTTTCAAAAGCAGAAATATTTTTTTTCAGTTCTTCGACAATAGAATTTATTGACATATTCGTTTTCTTAAATTATTGATTCTTTTAATTTTAATAATTGTGTTTTCAAACTAGCATCCAAAATTTTGTCTTCGGTTTTTATTTTTATACCACCCAAAATGCTTGGATCTATTTTAACAGTAGCTTCTACTTTTTCACCAAAACTTTGTTTTATTTTGTTAATGGTTTTTTCGTCCATATTTCCCGCAGTGGTAATTTCTATCTCAGCTATCCCCTCTTCTTTTTTTGAATAACGGATAAATTCATTAATGATAGCACTGGCTTGGTTTGATTTGTGGTCACGCGCTAACAATAGCACAAACTGTTTTAGAGCTTCACCTAAAGATTTGTCAGATAAACCACTGGTGATTTGATGGAGAGCAATGGCGTATTGTTTTGGCGTATTTTTTGCCATACTATTTTAATTTTTGTAAAATATCTTCGATGAATTTTTTGTCTTTACTAGCATCAAATTTTTCACCGATAATTTTTTCTAAAGCTAAAATGATAAAGTTGGCAGTTTCTTCTTTCAGCTCCGCCTTCATAATATCTTTATCGTTTTTAATACTTTTTCGAGCTTGTAAAACTAGCTGTTCTATTTCTTGTTTGGCGATTATTTTGGCTTCTTCAGTCGCGGCAGTAGCGGCTAAAGTAGTTTTTTCCATGATTTTATTGGCGTCCACTTTTGCTTGGTCGATTCTGTTTTGATATTCTTTTTCACTTTTATTCAGATTTTCTTGTATCTTTTTAGCGTTATCAATACTATCATCAATCATTTTTTGACGTTCAGCCATTTTTTTGGTCAATGGTTTCAAAATTAAAAACCATAAAATAACAGCCACTAAAGTAAAGTTGATTAATTGGGCAATAAATAATGTGCTGTTGACCCCTAAATCAGCCAGTGGGCCAGTGCTGACGGTTCCAGTTGGTTCAACAGTTTCTTCAGAGGCTGTTTCACTAGCCAAAGCAATGTCAATAAAATTCATAATAATCATTTTAGAAAATATTCAAAGCTGTCCGACCAATATTGATCGGACAAATTGAACTATTTCAAAGTAAATACTACTACCAAAGAGTAGATAGCGATAGCTTCAGCAAAGGCAGCACCAAGTAACATTGGTACAAATGATTTTCCGGCTGACTCTGGGTTGCGTCCGATGGCTTCCATCGCTTTGGCAACGATCATACCGATAGCTAAAGCTGGGCCAACACCACCGATAGCCATAGTTAAACCTTTGGCCAACGCTAGAACTGATTCGTGATCCATATGTGTTTTCTTTACGATATTTTAGATGACGCGGGACTGTTTTTGGGAAAATATCCTCCACGTATTTCAAATATCATTAATAAATTAATTAATAAATTTAGTGTTCCGCATGCGGTTCAGTCGTTAAAATAGTCATATACACCAATGTTAACATTGTAAATACACTTGCCTGAATTAGTCCAACCAGTACTTCAAGCAACATAAACGGAGCAGGGATAAATACACTTACTAACCCGCTAATGACAGAAATCAAAACTTCACCAGCAAAAATATTTCCAAATAAACGAAGTGACAGAGACAATACTTTGGCCAGTTCACTAACAATTTCAATTAAACCAACTCCAAGTTCAACAATACCGGTAAAAACCCCGATTGGTCCTTTTTTAAAACTTTTGATAAAAGTCCCGATCTGAATAAATTTATTTAGATGGGTAAAGATACCTACCGATATAAAACCAAATAGGTGTGATGATATGACAGCTACCAAAGCCATCGCTACTGTTAAATTTAAATCAGAAGTAGCTGGACGTAAAAGCATGTCGTGACCAAATTTTATACTTCCAGTGCCTGGTAGTAATCCTAACCAATTTGAAAGTAATATAAAAAAGAATACCGAACCGACAATAGGCATAAAACGCATAGTCTTTTTTCTATCACCTGTAACTTGGTCAAAATAACCAATTAATAATTCAAGAATATATTCAAAAAAGTTTTGAAATTTACCAGGACGAAATGACAAATTTACCTGTATTACAATTCCTACTATTAGAAAAATAATTATAGCCAACCAAACATTGATCATCGTGTTGGTGACTGGTAACTTCCCAATATGAAATAAGATTTCTGGAGCTAAAGTTGGGATATGAATCATAGAAATTATTTTTTGTTGTCCAAATCTTGAAATTCTTGTCCGTATTTCTTGGTTTTTTTATAGATCATTAGACCAGTCAAGATGCTGGCCAAGGCCATTCCTATTATCAAAAAAAGTGGCCCAGTCTTATAAAATAAGTCTATTTTTTGGCCAATTAAAGCTAATACTACAACTGGTATGGCAATTGTAACGCCGAAATCACCGGCGATTCGTAGGGCGAAAATATAGTATTTTCGCTCAATATTAGTTGGTTTTTTGGAGCTAATCTCAGCCATAAAATGTAAGCGGCACTATTTTACTAAAAAATACGAGTTTGGTCAAGTTAATTTCATTTTTTGGGGATAATTTACCTGTCCAACGAGAATAGTCTAATGGCGTTTTCAGTGGTCGCTCTGTCTACTTCTTCTAAGCCAATATTCTTTATCTCCGCTATTTTTTTGGCTACTTCCACCACCATCCACGGTTCGCAACGTTGTCCACGATAAGCTTGAGGCGCCAAATATGGTGAGTCAGTTTCGATAACCATTCTATCAATTGGCACATTTTTCACCACCTCGATTAAATCTAGTTGTGGCTGAGGGTTGGTTTTTTTGGGAGCAAAGGTGATTACACCAGTAAAACCTAAATGTAATCCTAAAGCTAGATACTGCTGACCATAGTTCCAGTCACCAGTATAACAATGT
The DNA here is from genome assembly GCA_943359595.1 of Candidatus Magasanikiibacteriota bacterium. Classification (GTDB taxonomy): domain Bacteria; phylum Patescibacteriota; class Patescibacteriia; order Magasanikbacterales; family GWA2-37-8; genus CAIOJG01. The sequence goes on from CALRIA010000017.1 coordinate 15,032, forward strand.
ATCACTCCTCTGATTGGGGAAGGCAGGGTTTTGAGTAGATCAATCATTTCTTGATGCGCTTCGCGCACGTGAATTACTAATGGGAGATTCAGCTCTTGGGCCAATTTGTATTGCAACAAAAAAGTCTCAATCTGTTTTTTTAATACTTCTTCTTTTGAGTATCCTTCTGGTAGATGAAAAAGTTCTAGACCACATTCGCCTATCGCTATTACTTTTTTATTTTGTGCCAATGTTTTGTAATATTCATAATCAAAAATTTCTTGACGCGAATTGAACCCAGATTCAGCCTCGTCAACAAAGGTTGGAAACAAATGTACCGGATGTAGTCCTATAGTAGCGAAAGTAAAATCATATTTTTGCGCATATTCTACCGCTCTAGCGGAGGTGGTTTGTTGTGATCCAACAATATTTAAAATCATCCCAGCCTCTTGGCATTTTTTTAATACCGCTTCGGCGTCGTCTTTATAGGCGTTGAATTGTATATGACAGTGAGTATCAATCATATTAAAAATTTATTTTTACATTGAAATTTTCAAATTTAAATTTTCCAAGCCGACTATTTTTTGTCCAAGCATTAAAATAATTAATTGATTTATCATAATTCATCTGTTGAATTTGACTTTGGATGCTTTCCAGCGGAAATATATATGTAGAAATTGATCTTTGTTTATTTTCTTCTTTAAAGATTAGACCCACGCTGAGTTCTTGTTGGGTTGGAACAGAAAAATATTGATCAAAAACAAAATTACCCAAAGAATAAAAAATTGGGTGGTTGTTGTAAATTTCCATCTCTTCGACTACATGCGGATGATGACCGATGATTACGTCGACTCCCGAATCTATCAAAGCATGACCTAGTTGGCGTTGACGTTGATTTGAAATTTCTTTGTACTCATCTCCCCAATGAATGTTGGTTAAAATAATTTCGGCACCTTGGTTTTTGGCTTTTTCTATCAACTGCTTGACCTGAGAAATTTTTACTTTATTAATCGTATCATCAAGCCCAATCAAGCCAAATTTAAAATCACCAATTTGTTTTATCAATAAATTATCGTCGTTTATTTTATATTGTTGACCATAATAACTAATCCCCGCTTTTTTTAGATTGATTTGATTTTCTTTGAAACCCTCGGCGCTCATATCAAGGCTGTGATTATTGGCCAAATTAAAAAGATTAAAATTATATTTTTTTAAAGTTGAAATTAGCGCTGGATCAAAACGAAAAGCAATTGATTTGCTGGTAGCCCGACGTTTATTGGCAAAACTGCCCTCTAAATTTGCTTCAATAGCGTCCATTCCCATAAAAAACCTATCTTCTTGGCCGGCTAATTTTTTGAATGGATAGTCTGGTCCATTTTTCTCAATCTGTTTTTTTACATTTCTATCCAACATCAAATCGCCAAAATTTAAAATTCCAGCTGTTTTGATTTTTGCTGGCTCACCTTTTATATAATACGGACTATAATAGCTGGTGCCAGAATCTATCCCTGGGTTTTTTAATAATTCCGCCGAATTGGTATGAAACTCGTATCCTATTTTTTGAGTGCCGTATTTTTCCATCATTTTTGAAAGTAAATAAAGGCTAGGATAAGAATCCACTTCTAGCTGTTGATATCTATCATAACCAAAACTTTTTAAAACAGGAATAGTAATTTCATCGTGAAAATTTGAAGCAGCCAATGTTTGATAATGGGAAAAATCGACTGAAGCGATAATCACTGCATCGGATGGTAAATTTTGTTTTAATGAATCCGCAATTTTGTCCAAAGTAGTCGTATCAGTTTTATATCTCAACATGAATGAAAGTACTTTTGTATTTGGTAATGATTTGGCAATAAACGGAATTAAATTAAAAATACTGTGCTCATCGACAATAGCATTTTCATCAACGGTTATAGAACCGTCGGTAATTAATTTATTTATTAAATCCCTATCTGTTTTGACCGGTCCTGAATATGTACTCCAGTCGTTGGTTGTAGCAATCACTTTGGCCTGTCCTGTAAAAAAATGGTTTGGTCCAAATAAAACAATCGTTGAAGGTTTTTGTTTTTCTAAATAAGAAAATAAAGTCGCAGAAATATTTCCAGCCAACAAATGGTGTGGAACAATCGCACCTTTGATCTCACCGATTTCTTTTGGTAATTCTATGTTTTTATAAAAATTATCAAACACTTCTTTTTCTATTGGGGCAAAATGTTTGGAATTGATGATCGTTGTATTTAGTAAAATTTCTTCTGAAGAAGTGGCTGCAAAATTATTTATTTTGATTGTTTGATCACCCATTGCTTGAGCGTTAATTTTTTTCTGACCAAACAATAATCCAGAGGCTATAATCAGAGCCAATAAAAATAAAGATATTATTAATAACGATGATTTTTTCATTTTATTTAATTCCTGGAATTACACTTTCAAGCGTTTTGATTGCCTCTGGTAATAATGGCCATAGAATTGAAGCTATTTTAACTAAAAATGGTACAATCTTTGAAGATGTTACCAGATTCATAAACTGTTCACCAACAGGAAATTTACCAATAAAGTAAAAAATAATCCCTAAACCCAAAGCGCCTTCTAATAAACCAAAAGCCATTCCAAGAATTCGATCAATAGAGCGAATAAATGGCAGATGAGTAAAAAAGCTCAAAAATTTATCGACAATCCAAAACACCAGACCGACCAATCGATTGATTACAAAAAAAACTATGATGAACATTAACACCTTAGAAAAGTTTGTCCCCCAGCCAGTTGTTTTGATTAGCCAATTGGCTACCGGTTCATAATAATGTCCTGCCAAATACACACCGGCAATTGTTCCAACTAATGAGCCGATGGTGTGCACCAGTCCAAACCATAATCCAAATAAACCAAAACCACCAATGATTAATATTAAAGCAAGATCAAAATATGAAATTGGCATAAAAATTATTTATATTAAAAGTCTGGGAAATAATATATCCCCTTTTTTAATTTGGTTACCGACGGTTAATTCATTCCATTGTTGTAATTCGGCAACCGACTTGGCGAATTCATTCGCTGGATCTAGGCCTAATTGGGTGATGAGTTTTTCTGATGTTTCTGGCATTACTGGATAGATCATAATAGCTATATGACGCAAGGATTCGCAGAGATGATAAAGAAAATTTTGAACCTCTTCCAATTTGCCTTCCTTGGCGAGTGCCCAAGGTTTTTTGTCAGAAATTGTCTGATCACAATAAGTGATAAATTTCCAAACAGTTTCCAGAGCATGTGAAAATTTCCATTTATCCATGTAGGCGATATAATTTGGCCAAATTTCTTTTTCTAATAAATCAATTGGCGAACTATCCATTGTGGTCACAGCTGGAATTTGGTTGTTGGAATATTTTTCTATCATAGATAAAACACGGCTAGTCAAATTTCCTAATCCGTTGGCTAGATCAGAAGTATATCGGTCAATAAATTTTGTATTGGAAAAGTCACCATCATTATCAAAAGGAATTTCACGCATCAAGAAATAGCGTACTGATTCTAATGTAAATTTAGTGATTATTGCAATGGGATCAATGATGTTACCGATAGTTTTACTCATTTTTTGTCCGTCTACTGTCATCCAACCATGTACAGCAATTTGTTTTGGTAATTCTACCTTGGCAGAAATTAACATCGCTGGCCAAAGTAGTGAATGAAAGCGATTTATCTCTTTTCCAATCACATGAGTGGCTGGCCAAAATTTATCAAATAATCTTTCATCCTCTGAACCATAGCCTAGAGCAGTGATATAATTGGTCAATGCATCAAACCAAACATACATCACTTGGCTTGCATCCCATGGTACAGGAATCCCCCAAGGTAACTTGTCAGCCGTTCGTGAAATACTAACATCTT
>CALRIA010000018.1 GCA_943359595.1 Candidatus Magasanikiibacteriota bacterium
TTGACCAGTAACTGTAAAGACGTTGGTGGTAGTAACAGATCCACCTAATGTAGTGGTGGCAACTGTTACGTTGAATAAGGTTGTATTACCAGCACCGCCTAAGATACCACTACTACTGGCCATGGTAACGGAGCCAGAGGTCTGAGTGATACTACCACTAGTGTTAATTAAATTATTAGAAATTACAAAATTATTTGTACCAAAATCTAAAATCTTTGAAGCACTATCTAGCGTCAAATTGGTAGAAGTAACATTACCACCGAAAGTGTCTGTACCACCAGATCCACCGATATTTAAAATATAATAAGTTGCACTTGGGATAACTTGGGTACCACCATTAAAAGAAACCGTGCTAGTATTTGGATAAAAACTACCAGAAACCGACAAAGCCGCCGCACCATCTCCAGAAAAAACCAAAGTAGAAGTAGCAAGGCTTAAAGTTCCATCAACAGTAGTTGTACTAAAGATTGTTATGCTTCCAGAAGTAGTAGCACTGGCTCCAGATACTACTGTTAAGCTCTGTAAATTAAAAGTACCACCAGAAGTTATAGATTTATTATTACCAGTCATAGTTAATTGTCCACGTCCACCGTTAGCGCTACTCATTTGGAAAGAACCACCACCAGCGGTTGACAAACTACCACCCACTACCAAATTGTAATTAAGACTAGAGGTAGTCCCCGTAAGATTTCCAGTACAAGTGAGGTCGGCGGTCGTAGTAACATCACCAATCATTGATGTCAGGGCAGTTATATTCCAACTATAAAAAGTAGTATTACCAGTACCACCGACATTTTTGCTACTACCATTCATAGTTACAGTACCAGGCGAAATTTGAGATAAAGAAACCCCATTATTGGTCAAACTACCAGACGATATTAAATTTTTCCCACCTAAATTTAGACTTCCTGATCCGCTCAAGGTAATATCGCCAGTTGATGTAGAATTAAGTGCAAAAGAAGTAGAGGCCGTGATATTTACATTAAAAAAATTAACAGATCCAACAACAAGATCAGTTGTTAACGTTTTATCACCAGCACCAGCTAAATTTAGAGTACCGCCGGTCATATTTAAAGTTGAACTAACAAGGATTAATTGCGCACTTGAACTAGCCATATTGATAGTACCACCAGTCATATTAAAGGTACTACTGACACCTAAATTTCTACCAATATTTAAAGTATTGTTAGCCGCAAGTGTAAATGTACCAACATTAAAAAGAAAATCAACACTTGTAGTTACAATTACATTACTAGCCAAAGATAAAGTGCCAGTAAAAGTATTAGACGATATTATTTTTTGTACAGTAGTACTAGCGGTAATCGATATACTATTTGTTGTAGAAGTAATTGCCGCTGTATCATTCACACCAGGAGCAACTCCTCCGGTCCAATTAGTGTCTAACGAAAAAGTTGTTGCGTCCCCTAATCCAGACCATTGGATAAAAGCCGCATCCGCCTGTCCGCCAAAAAAGAAAGAAGACAAAAACAATACCGATCCGAACAGAACCAGCTTGCTTTTACTCCATGATATTGTTTTTATATTCATAATAATGAATAAATTATAATTAAAAAAATTAAAGTTATTAAAAATATTTGCAACAAATTTTGATAAAAAACTTGTTACAAACTGATTATATCATATCTAATAATATTCGCCTACTCTTTTTATGAACGTACCTGTGGATAAAAACAAAAAACCGTTTCGAATAAATCGAAACGGTTTTTAAAAGCTATTTTATATTCCCAAATCATCCACGGCGCTAGTATCAACTGGCTCAACAACACTCGCCGCCACCATTGGGCGAGGACCGCGGCCACCGACCGGCTCATTGATCTTGAGGTTCACGCGAGCATTGTGCTTGGCGCCTACGATCTTGAGCAAGGTGCGGATAGAACGAGCGGTTTGACCGCCACGTCCGATGACATAGCCCATGTCTGCTGGATCAACATCCAAAGTAATGAGCACGCCGCGTTCGTCAATAGTGCGGTCGGTCTTTACTTTGTCTGGGTTGTTAACAATCGCTTTCACGAGTGCCTCTACAAACATCTGATCTGCTTCCATAGTATTATCATTATTTTTTCATATCGGCAGTCTGTCGACGTGTGGAGTTTCCACCAGCTCTGCATTCTTATTTTATCATCTTTCAAAAGAGCTCGTCAAATTCTTAGGCGACCTTCTTTTTTTCAGCCAATTTAGCGGCACGTTTTTTGCTAATAAATACTGACTTCTTTTTCTTACCCTCAATTATTTTGGCAGTTACCAATAAATTGTGGATAGTTTCCGAAGGAACAGCCCCTTTACTAATCCAGTACAACAATCTATCTACCACTGGGGCAAATTGATTTTCTTTGGCATGAGGATTATAGGTTCCAACTTGTTCTAGGTGATCACCTTGAGTATCACGTGCTTTTTCAGATACGACGATACGATAGGTGGCAAATTTCTTTTTTCCAATACGTTGTAATCGGATAGCTAACATAACTATTTTATTTATATAAAAATTTTATTTTAGTGGACGGTAACGAGAGCTCAAATAACATACTATACCTAAGCGGTTTTGTCAACTTCGCCAACACTAACATCTCCAATATTAACGCTTAAAAGTTTGGAAATTCCCTCGCCACCCATAGTCACACCATAAAGTGCATCAGCACTATGCATCGTGACCCGATTGTGAGTAATGATAATAAACTGCGATTTTGTGGCTAATTCACTCATAATATTGGCAAAACGCAAGGTGTTGGTCTCATCAAGCGCCGCCTCTACTTCATCCATCACCACAAATGGTGAAGGATTACAATTGAGAATCGCGCAGATCAAAGCGATCGAAGTGAGGGTGCGCTCCCCACCAGACAAAGAACTAATGTTTTTAATTTTTTTACCAGGTGGATTTACCGCAATATCAATACCGGTCAAAATTTTATCTCGTTTTTTAATAGATTGTTTTTCATCTTCTTCCTCCAACAATTCATTTTCTTCTTTTTCACCATAAATTTCTTCGAGCTGTGCGCTACCACCGTTGAATAATATTTTGAAATAACGATCAAACTCTTTGCGAATTTGTTTAAATGCCGTCGCCCGTTTCTTCTTCATAATTTCATCCAACTCTTCAACCATCTTTGAAAGATCGTCAATAGCCGTAGTTAGATCTTTTAATTGGCCACTTAAAAAATCATAGCGTTCTTTGGTAGTTTCATATTCTTTTATTACCTCTTCGTCAATGCCACCAATCAGACTCAATTGATATTTTAATTTTTGGATAGAATCGGCACTGACTTCCAACTCAGCCTGAGTCAATACAATCATTGATCGTTCAGCCAAAGCCGCGAGCGAGATACTCATTTCCCCACCAACTTCACTCGACAAATCTTCATTTTTTGTTTCCAATTTGGCCAACTGAATCTTATATTCATTGCGAGTAGACAAAATACCATTTACTTCCAATTGTTTTTTTTGCATCGCTTCTTGCAAACCAAACACTCGCTGTTTTTTTATTTCTTCATTATCGTTGAACTGTTTTATTTCTTCTTCTATTTTTCCACTATCCAATTCACTCCCAGAAATTTCAAGTTTCATTTTTTCTCTTTCTTTTTCTAATTCCGTCAGATGCACGCCATATTCTTCCGGGCTCATCTGCAAGAAATTTAATTCACGTTCCATCCCCGACATTTCATCCTGATTTTTTTTCTGATCAAGCTGCAGTGATTCCAATTTACCCAGCAATTTTTCTTTGTCCATTTGCGACAATAAAGTAGAGGTTTTGGCCTGATCCAACTTCATCTCAAAATCTTTAAAACTGCTCTCTTGTCTAATCAATTCTTCCTGATAATTTTGCCCCTCACCATCGGAAAAAATAGTGCGACCGGAGAAACTAAGACGCATTTTTTTCTGTCCGCGCCAACCACCCTTCATCACCCCGCGTTTTTCGGCCACATCGCCATCCAGAGTGACATAACGAATCCGACCAACACCTAGACGCTGAGCCACACCTAAATTTTTGACAATCAAAGTATCGCCCAAAACAAAAGAAAAAACATTACGAAATTTTTCATCAAATTTTACTAAATTAATCGCCAAACCACATACCCCATCTTGATTCAAAAGATCACTAATATCACCACTGGAATAACGCGGAGTCATTTTGTTTATCGGCAAAAATGTCGCTACACCCATTTTTTCTTCACGCAAAAATTCTATCGCCGTTTTGGCCACACTCTCATCCGCCACAACTAGCGAAGACATATTGGCGCCAGCAGCCACTTCCATCGCTAAGCTGTATTCAGTGTCCACTTCTCCCAACTCAGCAAACAAACCAAATACTTTTCCAAAACGATTTTTATTTTCCAAAACACATCGTACCGCCGTCAAACCGCTAAATTCCAGATATTGACGCTCGGATTTTTGTTCATATTGTTTTACTTGCAATTGAGACAACCGCACCGCTGACTGAGTTTTATCACGTGACAATTCCGCCACTTTTGTATTGTTTTCAATTAATATTTTTTCTGCTTTACTCAATTCATTTTCTAACCGATTTTGTTCTTGAACAAATTGTTCACCTACAGATTTTAATTCATCAACTTTCTTTTCCAACCAACCGATATTTTGTTTACCAAGATCACTATAAGCATTTTGAATTTTCCCAGAAACCACCGCTACCTGCCTCTCCCATTCATTTTTTATTTTGATAACTGCCTGATATTTTTCTTGTAATTTTACAAAAATTTCTTGGCGACTTTCACTACGTGCCAATTCTGATAATTCCACTTGAGTATTTTCCAATTCTTGAAAGGTGATTTTATATTGCGCATCCAAATTATTTACTTCTACCTCCAGACGGTCTATTTCTTTTTTATTGGAGCCATACAATGAACCGTAATATTTTTCTTGTATTTCACGCAAATTTATCTCCACTTCTTGACGTTGTTCAAGTTTACGTACCTGTTTGGACAACATTCGCAAACGTGGTTCGACTTCTTTGAGCAATATATCCACCTGCGACATATTTTCCGCTGTTCGCGCCAATTTCAAATTGGCCTGATGCTGTTTGATCTGATGTTCTTTGATACCAGAAGCTTCATCCAGAAAATCTTTACGTTCGGCTGGACTAACTATCAACAAGCGATCAATTGTCCCCTGTCCGACTATACTATAGGAATGCTGACCAAATTGCGCTTTGGCCAATAACAGATGAATATCTAATAACCGCACCGGATTATTATTGATAGTATATTCGCCCTCGCCACTACGATACAAACGACGGGTAATCACAATTTCTGGCAGATCAATCTGTACACGATCATCACTATTATCCAAAATCATAGAAACTTCACAAGCACCTAGCTGTCCTTTGGCTTCTGAACCACCAAAAATAATATCTTCGCTCTTTTTTCCACGCAGAGTTTTGATGCTCTGTTCTCCCATTACCCAACGCAATGCGTCAACAATGTTGGATTTTCCAGAACCATTTGGACCGACTACCGAGGTAATACTAAACCGACCATTTTGCGGCGGCAAAAAATCCAATACCGTTTTACTGGCAAAAGATTTGAATCCTTGAATTTCTAATCGTTTCAAATACATAATGCAATTGCGACTTATTGTATCATAATATCAATCTGACGCGCAACTGTTGACAAGGCATTATTTGTATGATATTCTCCCCTGTTCTCTAATCAATTTATGCGAAAAATAACTTTACAAATTTATGACCGCTTAAAACGTGCTAAAGCTATCGTAATCGTCGCCCACCAAAATGCGGACGGCGATGCCTTGGGATCAGCTTGCGCACTATTTGAGCATTTGGAAAAAATTGGTTTAAAAACTGAAATTTTTTGTGTTACTCCTTTAAATCCAAGATTAGCCTTTTTACCACATAGTGAAAAACTCCAAACTGATCCGGAAATTTTTTCTAATCCAGAGCTAGACACTATCGTAGTATTAGATTCTGGTGATTTGCAATATGCCGGCATTTATAACCTTGTAAAAGACCACCCAGTCGAAATAATAAATATTGACCATCATTATACAAACCAAAAATACGGGCATCACAACTTAGTAATCTCGACAGCCAGCTCCACCGCCGAAGTAATTTATCATTTTTTACGACATGTTCAGGCTCATGTCAGTCACCATATGGCCACCGCACTATTAACCGGCATTATTACCGACACTGATAATTTTACCAACTCTGCCACCAACGACACGGCCATGTCCGCCGCCGGTGATCTAATTCGTCACGGTGGTAATTTAAATATGATTAATGAACATGTTGTCCGCAACAAATCTATCAATCTTCTTCGTCTCTGGGGTGAAGTTTTAAACCGTCTCAACAAACATGAAGGCCTAAATATGGTATATACCTATATTACTCAAGCAGATTTAAATACCCATCAAGTGAGTGAAGCTGACAGTGAAGGAATAGCCAATTTTTTAAATAATCTAGATGAAGGTAAAATGGCCTTGATTTTAAAAGAGACGCAAGACGGAAAAATCAAAGGTAGTTTTCGTACGACTAAAGACGATGTGGACGTTTCCGCTTTGGCCAAAAAACTTGGAGGTGGTGGACATAAAAAAGCAGCAGGGTTTACAACTACTGGGACTATCGAAGAAGTGGTATTAAAAATTACTACTTTGTAATTTTGACTTATTAGCCTAATGATAGTAAAATTATAAAATAACTTAAAAAATATGTCTGATATTAGATCTCAAATTCTCATTCCAACCGTTATCGAAAAAACTAGTTATGGCGAGCGTGCTTACGATATTTATTCACGTTTACTAATTGATCGTATCATTTTCTTGGGCCAAGCCATTGATGACCATGTCGCTAATATTATTATTGCTCAATTATTATTTTTAGAAAACCAAAATCCAGAAACTGATATTAAAATATATATCAACTCTCCAGGTGGATCCGTGACTGCTGGAATGGCAATTTACGACACCATGAAATATATCAAATCCGATGTATCTACTATCTGCGTTGGTATGGCGGCTAGTATGGCCGCCGTATTGTTGGCTTCTGGTGCCAAAGGAAAACGTTTGATTCTACCTAATGCCGAAGTAATGATTCACCAAGTGATGGGTGGTATGGAAGGTCAGGCTAGCGACATCAAAATCCATGCCGAACATATCTTGCGTATGAAACAACAACTCAATACAATTTTAGCTGATCATACCGGTCAAAACATCGCAACTATAGAAAAAGATACTGACCGAGATAATTTCATGACCGCCAAAGAAGCAATTGCTTATGGTCTGGTTGATAAAATTGTCGGCTAGCTATCAAACACAAAATATAAAAAAACCGCTAACTACAGCGGTTTTTTTCTTTTTATCCCCCAACCCCCTTGACAAAACATTAGATATGTGTTATACTCATTAGTTGACTAAGAAATTAGCAATAAATAAGCCGGTGTTAATACAATCGAAATAACCACAGACAATTGGATCCAGGTCAGTGCATGTTATCAGATCAAGTAAGATATAATAAGCACCGACCCGTATCCACTACAAGCATGGAGATGTGTTGACGGATAGAACTGGCTTCGGCTAATCTTCTCCACCGATACATCTTCTTGGGTGCGGTTTTCCGGGGATTCATTTCCCCAACAAAAATCAAAACTCCGACTTAAAAAGTCGGAGTTTTTTATTTATTTAATTTGTTGTTGTCGTTCCCGCTATTGGCGATGAAATTGTTGGTACGGGTTCTAAAGTATCTAGATTGGCTACTGGCGGTGTTTCACACGTCTCCCCTGGTTTACACAAGGTCGCCGGATCTACTCCCACCATACAAATTTTTGGCAACGGTCGGTAATAACTATCAAATACCCGATCAATTTGTTCACCACTTGGAGTAACGCGCGTATATATAAAACTAGCCACTGCCCCTTTAAACGGAGCCTGACATTTTATTACTCCTGGTTTTACTTTATCGGTTTTTACATCCTGCTGTTCGCCATATGGAATCCATTTTTTTACTAATGGATGAGTATATGAACCTTTGCGACCATCTGGCTTGCCCCAAAGAGTAAAGGTTAACTGTTGTTTTTTATAATCAATATCTGTTTGTAATAATAAATAACTACCAGTATCATTAACAAATTTCAAATCCAACATTGGTTCGTATAATGCAGCATCGGTTCCTGGATTACCATTGACTGGATCGGAATAATAACCCACTACCAAAGAATGGTTTTGACGTTGAGTAATATTCATGCCAGAATTCATTGCCATACGGAAAAGTGTAGTGCCAATCTGACACATGCCACCACCAATTTCATTTTTGATTTCTGTTCCTTTAATAACCGCTTCTGGCAAGAATCCATTTTCAGCGGTAAAAGGTCCAGCGTATTTAATGGCTGAAAATATTTCGCCCGGTTTGATAAGTGTTCCATTTAATCTTTCTACCGCGTGAGCGATATTTTTGATACGATTGTTATGACTATCTTTAAAAGTAGAATACCCTGCTCCGATAATATCTTCAATACCCAAGTCATTTACATCAATTGTTTTAACTACCGGTTCGGCCGCATCCACCACTAAACTAACTGTCTTGATAACTTCAGTGGAGTGATAATTTCTTTGTTTAAAAGCATCGCTCAAGTTTTGAAGAGTTTTATCTACATTTAAAGTCAGCCCGGTTTGGCTGGCTTGAAATTCTTTTACCTTGCCGTCAGCAGTACCAGTAGCAATGGAAAATTTGGCATCTAACGGAATTTTATCCACCAAATAGCGCAGACCTTCCAGATAAGTTTTTATCTTTTCGTGACTTAGTACAAATATTGGTAAATTATTTTCATCCGGTTGAACCTCTAACCAAGCTGAATATTGACTAACCGGCAAATTCCAGTCATGACGTATTTTGGTCTGTGGATCAATATAATTTAAACCAATATCTCCGTAACTCAAAAAATTAGGAAGATTTTCCGCTGCCTTGACGACATCGGTAGTTTTTATTGTTGGGTCAAATTGTTGTGCTCTAATGGCAATATTCCCTAAATATAACTCCCCTAAATTATTTTGAATCTGGCTGATGATATCTTCATATTTAAAAACTAATCCAGAACTCTCTGGCACCACATTGTAACTAGCGGTAACAAAATTAGTAATTTGTACGCCAGCATTACGAGGTGCATTTACTAATTTAGAAAGGCTATATTTTAAACTCTCCAACAAATTCACCCAATCCGTTTTAACCGGCACCAACAAATCCTGATTATTGAACATAAAATACCAAGGTGAAAACAAACGTACGGCCCAATTGCCAGTACGACCAGCAGTATAAGCATTTTGCCACAATGTATAACTGTCGAGATTTACCAATTCGGTAGAATTTTCTCCCAGAGAAACAGTGTTGATTTTAATCGCCGTTTTTTGACCATTAACCTCCGCCTCAAGATTTAGACCCTCTTTGGCCAAACGATTGTTAGTAGTCTCAATAAAATTATTTAAATCATCGCGTGTCATTTTTCCCAAATGATAATGTCCGGCATAAACTCCAGAATAAATTTTATTCTGATATAATTGGACATACCAAGCTGCTCCTCCAAATACCACACCAACTACCACAAATAAAGTCAAAAAAATAGCTAAAGTTATTTTTAACCACGACTTATTTTTTTTCTCAACGCCCAACATATCCGGTAAATTGTTCAAATTAATTTCAACCATATCTATTCTTCAACAATAATAATTGGGATATTACCATCTACTTTATTTTTTGGCAAAGCTACAGTCAGAACACCATTTTTAAATTCTGCTCGAGCCATTTCTACTTTTACTTCCACTGGCAAAACAATCGTGCGCGAAAACTTCCCCCAATAACATTCTTTATAAAAATAATCCACCTCTTGATCAATCGGCGGTTTGCGTTCACCACGAATAGTGAGCACATCATTATGGAGATGCAATTCCAAATTTTCACTGCGACACCCAGCCATCGGAGCAATCACTATCACTTCATCTGCAGTTTGAACAACGTCGATAGCCAACTGCCCTTCAGGTGAAACAGCGTCGCCAACCTCGTCACCATTTTTCATAAAATTTGCCAAGATCGAAAAATCATCTCCAGAGTCATTTAATGGCAGAGAAAAATTTGAATTTGAATTAAAATTTATCATACAAAATATATATTTAGTATTATACAATAAAAATCAAAAAAACAAAAACCGTTCGCTCACCTGCCATATATCCAATATTTTGGAAACATGGCAGGTAGGCAGCGAACGGTTTAAGTTTCGCGCCTTCCTGTGATCACACTGCGTCGCAAGGAACAAATCCTTTAACACAATAGACCAGATCAGTATTCACAAACACAGCGACAACAATGCCATTCCTTAACACACACCGAGTACCCTCGGGACCGGTGACATTTACCTTCACCATCTGATCATCAATCCACTTGTACTCCACTCGAAACTTCGGATTCATTTTGACCTTCCCATGTTCATGATTACACATTTTTTGACCTCTTGGTTTAGCACGAAATTTAAAAGAGCCATTCCTCACTGGAAGACTCTTTTAAAGATCTTTGCTAAGCAAAAGGACAAATACTTCACTAAAAGCCTTTGCCAAGAAAGATCTTCGAAGGAATCTTCCGTGAGCGTTTGGAATTTATATCCAAACAATAGTGAAGTATTTGTTTTAAATTGTAAATAAAAAAACTCGACCGCTAGGGCCGAGATACTTTGCCAAAAACAAAAGTTATCGCAACCCAAGATGGGAGATAGTCAATAACAAGATTAAATGTTGACGATAATTAAAGTTCATATTACATATATCATATTATGACTATTACTTTATGTCAAATAAATATGTGGATAACATAAAATTAGTCAAAAAGCATCGCACGAACATCTTCGTCAATCAACTGACGACTCCAAACCGGTTCCCAAACTAAATTTACAGTCACCTCTTCTGTTCCCAAATATTGTTCCATTTCTGTCTTCACCGAACTAATTAGACTAGGGCCAACCGGACAACCCATACTAGTTAGAGTCATCGTAACCGTTATATGTCCATCTTTTTCTTCTACATCGTATATCAATCCTAAATCTACCACACCGATTCCCAGCTCTGGATCCAAAACAGTATTAAGCAAAGCCCAATACGGCTCTGTTCGTTTTTCTTTTGGAACTGGCAAAATTGTTTTTGTAGTCATAATAATAAAATTAGTTTTTCTTAACCGATTTAAGAGCGTTTACTAAAGCCACATAACCAAGCAGAGCACATTTTACTCGACCAGGACTAATCGGAACATGCAATAACTCATACACTGTGGCCGGTAATATTTTTTTAAGGGCAGAAATTTTTTTACCTTTTATTTCTTCCGTTAACAAAGACATCGCCGCCTGACTAATTGCACAACCATCGCCAATAAAAGCCAGATCATTGACCACACCATTTTTAATTATTAAATCCAACTGAATATTATCACCACAAAGTGGATTGTGTTCAATTGTCCTGACAGTATGATTCACAAGTTCGCCGACATGATGCGGATTATGATAATGATCAAGAATTGTTTCCGAATACAAATCCATGTTAATTTTTAATTTTGAAAACTGTAAAAACTTTTTTTAAAGCTTTTTCGGCCATATCAATATCGTGTTTGATATTATATAGATAAAAACTCAATCGAGCAGTAGTAGAAACTCCCAAACTACGTACCAACGGCTCAGCACAATGCAAACCAGCTCGAATTGCTATTCCCTCCTGATCAAAGATAGTGGCAATATCATGAGGATGCACACCTTCAATAACAAATGATAAAACTCCACCACAATTTTCAATCTTCGATGGAGAGAAAATCTTGACGGATGAATATTTAGAAAAACATTTCTTAGCGTAAACCAATAATTCTTTGTCATGAGTGGCAATCGCGTCTAAACCAACCGAAGACAGATAATCCAAAGCACCTCCAAACGCAATCACATCGGCAATATTTGGTGTCCCCGCTTCGAATTTCATATAACCACGATGATAAGTTGCCTCTTCTTGTCCAACGGTTTCTACCATATCACCGCCATACATATAAGGTGTCATCTCATCCATGAGAGCACGTTTGATATACAGCACTCCCACTCCGGTTGGACCAAGCATTTTATGCGCAGAAAAAACAAAAAAATCACAATCAATATTTTTGATATCGGTCTTACTGTGGCCGACGCTTTGTGCACCATCCACCACTACTTTGGCGCCAAATTTATGAGCTAAAGAAATAATTTTTTTAACTGGAACTAACGAACCGGTGACATTGGATTGTGCTGTCACACAAACTAATTTTGTTTTTGTTGATAATAATTTTTCATAAGCTTTTAAATCCAAAAGATAATCAGCGGTTAACGGAATTAATTTTAATTTCGCTTTTTTTTCTTTGGCCAATTCCTGCCATGGTACTAGATTAGCATGATGTTCTAAAGCACTAACAATAATCTCATCATCTTTTTTGATATGCAATCTACCCCAAGACACCGCTACACAATTGAGCGATTCGGTGGCATTTTTGGTAAAAACTATTTCTTCAGTTTTGGCATTAATAAATTTGGCTACCTTGGCACGAACGTTTTCGTACTGTTCTGTCGCCTCTTCTGATAAAGTATGAATACCGCGGTGAATATTGGCATTGGAATTTAGATAAAAATTTTGTAACGCTTGCAAAACCACTAACGGTTTTTGACTGGTAGAGGCATTATCCAAATAGATCAACGGATGACCATTAATTTTTCTTTTTAAAATTGGGAATTGTTTAAAAATATTATTTTTCATTTTTGGCATTAGAAAGAAATGAAATAATTGATGAACGAATTGAATTGACTATTTTCTCATCAGCAATTGTCGAAAGTTCTTTTTCAAAAAACCCTTCGACCAATAATGTTCGCGCGTCTCTTTCTGACAAACCACGTGAGAGTAGATAAAACAGAGCATCCTCGTCTACTTTGCCGACACTTGCAGCGTGGCCAGCTTTTACTTCATCAGTTCTTATTTCTAAATAAGGAGCAGTTTTGACGCTAGCTTTATCCGACAACAATAAAGTGTGATGAGAAAAATAAGTATCAGCACCAGTCGCTTTGTGTTCTACTTTCCAAATACCTTCAATATCACTAGAGGCACTATCGGTTAGAGCAGCTCGCACACGAGCTTTAATCGAGGTAAACGGCGCGCGATGGATAGCTTCAATCTTGGCAGAAAATGATGAATTATTTCTACCCAAAATAAAAAAAACACACTCACAGTGAGCATCTTTAGCCTGAGCATCGATAACTAAATGCCTTTGCCCTTCCCAACCACTTTCAATTAAACCAACCAAAACTAAACTAGAATTTTTTTCTAATATAATAGTTTCATTAGGAATAGTATCTAGCAAACGAATGTTTGTTTTTTGCATAAAATTATCCAACTGATCCGGTCATTTCCAAAGTCAAAAGACGATTTAATTCGACGGCATATTCCATCGGCAATTGTTTTACTATTGGACTTGCAAAACCATTTACTATCAAAGTAGCCGCTTGTTCTTCAGAAAGTCCACGACTCATGAGATAAAAAAGTTCTTCCTCGCCGATTTTAGCCACCGTCGCTTCGTGAGCAATCGTCACATCTTGCTCTTTGATATCCATCACTGGATAAGTATCCGAACGAGAATCTTTATCTAACATTAAAGCATCACAGATAACCCTAGTTTTTACATTTTTTGCTCCTGGTACTACTTTTACCAATCCACGGTAAGTAGAACGTCCACCTTTTTTACTAATTGATTTAGAAATAATAGTAGAGCTAGTATCGGACGAAAGATGGATAACTTTTCCACCAGCATCTTGATGTTGACCGTGGCCGGCAAATGCTAACGATTGTATTTCTCCTTTAGCGCCGGGCTCACACAAAATTATACTGGGATATTTCATCGTTACTTTTGAACCCAAATTACAATCCAGCCAATACATATGAGCGTTCTCATAAGCGGCGGCACGTTTGGTAACCAAATTATAAACATTGCTAGACCAATTCTGAATAGTGGTATATTGCACGCGAGCGCCTTTTTTAACAATAATTTCAACCACTGCCGAATGTAGTGAATCAGAAGAATAAGTTGGTGCAGTACAACCTTCAACATAGTGCACGGAGCTACCTTCATCAGCGATAATTAACGTACGTTCAAACTGCCCCATATTTTCGCTATTAATACGAAAATAAGCTTGCAGTGGTAATTCTATATGCACGCCTTTTGGTATATAAATAAATGAACCACCAGACCATGCCGCTGAATTGAGCGCGGCAAATTTATTATCAGCTGGTGGAACAATTGTACCAAAATATTTTTTGAAAATATCTGGGTGATGTTTTAATGCGTCATCGGTAGATTCAAAAATTACCCCTTGTTTAGTAAGATTTTTAGCCAATGAATGGTACACCATCTCTGACTCAAATTGGGCGCCGCTACCAGCCAAAAATTTTCTTTCAGCTTCTGGGATACCTAGCTTCTCGAAAGTATCTTTGATTTCAGCCGGCACATCCTCCCAGTTGCGTTGCACTTTATCTTGCGGACGAACATAATAATGAATATTATCAAAATCAATCCCCGATAGATCCGGCCCCCACAAAGGCATCTTCTTTTTTAAAAAAGTTTGATAGGATTTTAAACGAAATTCAAGCATCCAACTTGGTTCAGATTTCTGGGCGGAAATTTCTCGAATAATACTTTCGTTTAAACCTTTTTCAACAGCAAAAAAACTGGTAGTTTTAGTTTTAAAACTAGACGCACTGGTTTGTCCAGTTTTAGTTAAAAATTTTTTGGTTTTTTTTGGAACCGCCATATTTTTTTAAACTATTCTTTTATCAGAGCATCATAGCCGCCCTGTTCAATCTGGTGCACGATCTCTTTCCCACCTTCAGCCACTATCTTACCTTTAGACATAATATGAATTTTGTCTGGATTGATAAAGTCTAAAATCTTTGGGTTGTGGCTAACTATTACTAAAGCCATTCCTTGTTTTTTCTGAATTTCTACCAACTCGGTAGCAACAATTTTTAAAGCATCAATATCCAAACCAGAATCAATCTCATCCAAAAAAGCTATTGCTGGTTCCAACAACGCCATCTGTAAAATTTCAGATTTTTTCTTTTCACCACCGGAAAATCCTTCATTTATAAAACGCGAAATAAAAGAAGAATCCATTTTTAATTTTTCCATTTCTGCGCGCATTAAAACAGCAAAAGGAGCCGGTCCAATTGGCATGGCTTTAGCATTATGGGCGACAGCGACTGAATTACGAGCCAAACGTAAAAAATTGCCAAAAGTTACCCCCGACACGGTTTGGGGATGTTGAAAACCCAAAAATATACCGGCCTGTGCCCGTTCTGGTACCGACATTTTTAAAAGATTTTTTTTATTAATAGTTACTGACCCGCCAGTTACTTCATACTTAGGGTGACCCATAAGCACTGAAAGTAGGGTGCTTTTACCTGAACCATTTTGTCCCATGATAATATGAACTTCACCAGAATTCACCTGCAAAGAAACACCATTTAAAATTTTGGTTTTACCAATGGCGACTCGGAGATTTTTGATTTGAAGAGAAGTTTTTTTAGGCATAAATTTATTCGTTTACATCCATTATACTATACAAAAAACACCAAAATGTCAATGGGCATGAGGTGAAAAGTTATACTATTTTGGTATAATTAACAATTTAAAAATCTATAAAATTTCAGAATCTTTCTGATTAAGAAAATCTTGAAATAGTCCTTTTTGATTGGCGAGACTATCAAAAGTTCCTTTTTGGACAATTCTACCTTGTTCAAAAACAAAAATTCTATCAGTGTTCTTGAGCGTGGTAAGCCTGTGAGCAATTGTTATGGTCGTTTTGTCTTTAAATAATTGCTCAAAATTTTTCTGGATCTTTGTTTCATTTGTATTATCCAGAGCGGATGTTGCTTCATCAAGTATTATCAACTCTGGTGATTTTAATATTAATCTGGCAATAGCCAATCGCTGCTTTTGTCCACCACTTAAATTATTGCCATTTTCAACCACCAAACCCGATAACCCACCAAGTGATTTTTCTATCTCTTCATACAAATTTGCCGATTTGGCCGCATTCATGATTTCTTCATCACTTACATCTTTTTGCTGACATCCATAGACAATATTATCTCTAATAGAACCTGAAAATATGTGAGGTTTTTGTGGCACATAAGCGATACGATCCGCAATTTCCTTTCTGCTTACAGCGCTCAAATCGTTGCCAAAAATATTAATTTTTCCAGAATAGTTATTTACCAGTCTCAATATAATTTTTACGAGTGTAGATTTACCACATCCAGACGCGCCAACGATGCCAATTTTTTCTCCATTTTTGATGATTAAATTTATATCTCTTAAAACTGGTGAATTTTCATAGTTAAATGACAATCCATTTATTTCGATTGCGTTAGTGTTGTTTGATAAAAAATTATTATGATCAGATGTTTGAAAAGAAATATCTAGTGGTTGATTTAGTAAATCATACAAATCATTTACTCTTATTGAATTTTCATGAGCTTCATCGAGTATTCTATGAATTTCGCGCAGTGGACCAGTGATGCTTAAAAATAAAATTGAATAAACCAAAATATCACCTTTTGTAATTATACCCTGTGCGGCAAGAAAAATTGAAAGAGAAACCACTAGGACATAAAATAAACCTTCGTTTAAATATTTCCCAGAATCAAACAAGGCCATAAAGATATGGTGTTTGATTTCTTTTTTTCGCATTTCCTCGGCTACTTCTTCAACTTTCGCTACTTCCTTACTCTCAGTATTTAATACTCTCACTGTCTCTATGCCTCCCAACATTTCAACAACTGTTCCGTCAATTTTTTCTTTTCCTCGCAACAGCGCAACGCGTATTCCTTTTTGAGAAGATATTTGCCACACGATTATAAAAAGTCCGACTGGGATCACTAAAATCATCACACTAGCCAAAAGTGGTTTTTGAGTTAAGGCAATAATGATTGCCGCAAGCCCACTAAAGAAAACCGGAAAAAAATCTAAAAAACTTAATTTAATAATCTTTATTATTCCTTGAATTGATCGAAAAATTCTTCCGTGCAAAGAACCTATTTGTTGTTGATGGATGTTCACGATATCTGTTTTGAGCAAATGTTCAATAACATTCACTGTCTGTTTTTTATCAGTTTGCGTTGCAACATTTTCAACAAAATATTTTCTAATAACGGTCAACACTTCACGAATGATTATTATACTTACTATTAAAATAATAAATGAAACGGCAACACGAAAATCAAATTTATCTGTACCAAATAATTTGTCCACTAAGCGCCCCAAAATTAGAGCCGGTAAATTTGTTAGGAATCCAGTAATAAGCATTAAAAACGACGCAAAAACCAAGGCGGTTTTTTCCGGCTTTTCAATAAGTCGCAAAGTGCGTTTAAACCCACCTATTATCTCAGAAAATTCTTTATTCATACTCGTTTATTCAAGACATGAATCGTACTATACAATATAACATAAAAACAGTCCATATGAACTGTTTTTGCGGAGAGGCAGGGATTTGAACCCTGGATACAGTTTTAACGCTGTATAACACATTAGCAGTGTGCCGCTTTCGACCACTCAGCCACCTCTCCAAGGTGGTAAAATTGTGCTATAATTGTAACAGAAAATTAATAATAGTCAACACTAGTATTTATGCAAAAAATTATTTTTTATTTGCTGTTATTTTTGAGTTTTTTGCTACCATTAGCTATTGTTTCCAATAGTTTTGATGGTGATCTGGGCTGGCACTTACGGTTTGGACAGGCACTTCACACTGGATCTTTCCCC